>NZ_JBBNGA010000001.1:0-469366 GCF_040095305.1 Collinsella sp. CLA-AA-H167 | reverse complement strand
GAAGCACGACGATACTTTCAATCGGGTCGCTTTTCCTGAGCCCGGGAACGGCGGCGGGCCTCGTTGCTCCCAACGGCTCGGGGAAAACCACCCTTCTTGAAGCGCTGTCGGGCCAATTTCCCACCCGCATCCGCTCGGGAAGCCTGGCGGCAGACGGAATCTGCCAACGTCGATCAGCCGAATTTGCAGAACTCGTCTACCTGAGCTCTTCGGGCAGCGCGGATCTCTATCCCACGCTATCGGCCATCGAGCACCTTGCTTTCGTTAGGGAGGCGTGGAAATCGGCCGCCGACATCGACTCGCTCTGCGACTCCCTCGGAATCTCCCCATATCTCGACAAGCCGACCCGTAAACTCTCGACAGGAATGAAGCAGCAGGTAAAGCTTGCCATGGCGATAGCGACCGATTGCCCGTACCTCATCCTCGATGAACCGCTGAACGGCCTCGATCCGGGAAAACGGAAAACCTCCTGCGACGCGATGCGCAGCGAAGTGGCGCGGGGACGCAGCGTGCTCATTTCAAGCCATCTGCTCGACGACCTGGCAGACCTCACCGACTCGTTCTACTTCATCGAGGCCGGCACGCTCGTGGAAAAGATCGAGTCGTCCTCGCAGACGCTCAAGCAGGAATACCTCGATACATACGAGGGAGGTGAATGACATGATAGGCAAGAGCTATGCAAAGATAGCGATTGTTGGCTTTGTACTTTGTCTTGCAATGGTGCTATGTGCATCATTTGCGAGGTATAGGTCCGAGCAGTCGTTCATCGATGGCGCTGAAAATGGGTTTGGCATAGACGGGATGTATGTCAACGATGGCGCGACCAGGCCGTCTATGGCGATTCTTGCAGGCGAAGACATGGAATGGCAAATCTGTAATGACGATGGCTCTTGTATGAGTGGTCGTTTGGCCGCAACGAGCGACCCGAATTCGTTCGATCTTCTCGACAATGATGGAGCGGATTGCGGTTCTGTTCACCTTTCATATGCATCGCGAGACGGGATGGACGGCATCCTCTACGTCTCCCACGAAAATGGCAATTTCAAGATGCGCAGGACTAACCGGGTGCCGGCTTTTATCGAGGAGTGAGAGTTCCCGGCGGCCTGCCGATCAGACCGCCGGGGTATTGAACCCCGCATTCATCCGTACACACACGGATGAATGCGGGAAGTGTCCGGATGAAGTTGATAATCAAGGAAACAAAGCCGTTCTGCCTGGGACGGCATTGGCTTGGACTTTAACTACAACATCGCAATCGACACTTATCAGCTCGCGCAACGCGCATGGCCAAATCTCGGACGCTGGTGCATGGAGGACCTTCGAGATTTACTGGACATCCAAAACGACGACGCACACCGCGTGCTCGCCGACTGCGAAGACGAGATGGCTGTCTACAATGCGATCAGAAACGGCGTGAAGTCCAGAGAGCTTTCTGTGGAACCGCCGCACCGTCGCGCGAGCCGACCGGGCAACCCGGGCAATCTGGTCCCGACTCTCCCGGTCGAATTCCTACGATATCGCCCCTAAATCACCAATGTGTCAGATAAAGAATGATGCAATGATTATGATCAAGCATACGGCGGATGCAACGACTGCGCCTTTTTTCCTCTCCTTTAGTCCGACGAATAGGGTTGCCGTAAAGTAAAGGGCGGAAAGGCAGTCTATGGCAAGCAAAACGAGTTCCTTGGGCGGTTTCAGCAAAAGGTCGCTAGCAAAGAGTAATGCAAGCAGGGCAAAGCCGATTGTGGTCAAGTATCTCGATTGATTTTGCGACAGCATGGCAACCTCCTTTTAGAACATGCAAGTGAAAAGTCGGCACGATGTCATTGCGGTTGCAAACAAGCCGCCGCCAGGACCGGTTGTCACGAGACCGGCGATAACTTCAGCGGTGCCAGCAAGGTAGGGATCGCGCAGGCAAGACTCCTCCTTCGCGTTCAGCTTGACCTTGTGAGGGACGGTGCGGTTATTTGCAAATCCGTGAGAATCGCACCACGCCTTGGAATATGAATCCGTGCAGCGTCCGCGCTCAAAAAGGGATATATCGTAATTTTCGTCGTAGTTGTCTCCGACGTAGATCTCGCTGCTCTCGGCGGGAGACCCCTCGTCGGCATAGGCTGCCGCAACGGGCACAAATGGTGTCATGACAAGGGAGAGGCAAAGAGCTGCTGAGACGATGGAGAGCAGGCATTTCTTCATGGCTGGCTCCTTAATCTGGCCTTTGATAGTTACTTGATGTCGCCTCCTTCCGCTTTATATCCGTTGTATTTGGCGTATTTCTTTAATAAGGCAAGAGGTTCTTCCTCTCCTTCGGATAAGCCGATGATGTTTCCTTGATCATCCAGTATGAATATGGACGGAATATGCTCAAGTTCATATTGGTCATACACGGTCTTATCTTAATCTATGTATATGGGAAAGTCTCCTTCATGGACCGAGGCTTCTTCAATTGTGCTGTCCTCGGAAACAGTGAAAAGGTTCTTCCTTAAGGCTGCGAAATTATCAAGTTGTTGCATATCTTCTATGAGAGATTCGCAGTGCTGACACCACGATGCCCAGAACATCAAGATATTTTCCTCATTAGGTTTTAGCTTGTTAAAATAATTCACGTTTCGGCCGAGGCTGAAATTTTGGCCCATTTTAATGGACAAAGATGAGGGATAAGCATCGTGTTGCGGTTTGATATTGACGGCGATTAAGGCGGCGAAACACGTCAGAGTCGCCAGAGTCAGTAAGGCGATAACGCATTTTCTCGGTTTCCAGCTCATGACAGATCCCTCTCTCATGGTGAAACGCATACGTTTTGAAACGGGATACCGCTTCGATTCGTTCCGGACGCGGATGTGGACGTAACTGGTCTCGGTGCCAAGTGCGATTTAAGTGCTGTATATGACTTAACGGGAATGTCCGAGCAGTGCCGGAGTCTCCATCTGGATTGTTCCGACTGGAACATCAGCCCGAATACACTGCATAGCGACTCCAACAAGAACGTCCCCGGCGTAATCCTTTCCAAGGCCCGCGACGGCTATCTTCTTCCTCCTTTTCGAGAGGTTCGCAATCTTCATGCCGGCCTCTCTTGCCTTCTCGCCCGAATCCCCGTAGCCCTGCTCGGCCAGCCTCTCGAGGCTCTCCTTGGCGGCTTCAGCTTCCTTCCTGTTGCCCTTCTCGAGTATCGCGACGCTCGTCTTGTAGACCCTGTCCCTTCTGGATTCATCCAGGAACGCGGCATCTTCCAGATCCGCCATTTTCTCGCGCACGGCGCCGCAGTTCCAGCAGGTACCGCGCTTGAGGTTCACCGCACCGCAGCCGCACTGCCACCACCCGTCGTGTTCGGAATGGACGCCCGCGCATTTGAAGGTATCGGCCCCCATCTCGGAGAGCAGGACATCGCGTTCCGACTCCTCGACCCCGTTGAGTGCGAGTGGCGCGGGGCTATCGATGTCGATCGGGTCGCCGAAGGAGGTCTCGCCGTCCGCTCGGGTCACAACGGCACGCGAGCCGGTGATAACAGACAGCTTGATTCTCACCGCCTTGGGCCTGAGCACCTCGCCGGCGGGCAGGTCGGCATCTAGGAGCGAGAAGTCGACGGTCTCCGTCTCCCCTCCCTCGCCCTCGAGCCCGACAGTGAACTCTATGCGGCTGATGGGTTTCGTCGATACGTTGACGATCTTTGTTTGGAGGAAGCAGGCTCCCGTCTCGGTGTCTCTGGAGACTTGGATGGCTAACATCCTGACAGGGCAAAGCTCCTGCCAGGAGGGGTTGGCGTCGCGGTAGGCTATTTTGTATTTCGACATTACTACACCTCGGGCAGGGCGTCTTCGTCCCTTTGTGCGCTGGGCGCCGGTGCCGCTCGGTCGGGCAGAGCGCAGACGATCAGGCCGACCATGAGCGCGGTGCCGAAAAGGCCGATGAACCAGAGGATTCCCGCGCCATTGGTGTAATGCCCCTTGGCCCTGGCAATCTTAACGAGCTCCGCTACGCCGCAGATGTTGGCGGCGATCGCCAAGAGAGGCAGGAAGAAGATTATCAGCTCCAGGCTTCTCATTTTTGGTCCCTTCTTCTCGACCGCCCGCCTCGACACCGGCGGTCCTCCGTAACTTCCGGTAACACCAATTCTGCTGTCCTCACCTGCGGATTTGTTGAGCAACAAATTCGATTGTGTGAGCGGTCGGTTAATCTGCGCAGACGTTGGGCTAATTACTCTTTGCCGCTGCGGCAAGTCCAGCGCAACCTTTTGGAATAGTCCTACGCTCAAGCCGTTTCTATTCACCCTGAGCGAAGGGAGTCGCATATGCATGCAGCGGCAATTAACCTTCGGGGGGGGGGGTATCTCCTAGAGGTATCCGCCTTCGTGGACAATCTATCATCGAGTACGTCCTGATTATCGCGGTCATCGGCCTGGTGATCGTGTTCGCGGGACCCAGCGTGGCCGGGGCCATCCGAAACCAGTTCAACCTGGTCGGCAACACGGTGAACAGCGGGGCGACCGGTGGCGTCGAGGACGGTGGAACATCCGGTGGCGGCTCCACAGGGGCCGATTCCGCGACCGTCCAGGCGGCCATCGTCAAGGACGCGAAGGACTGGACGCTCGGTGAGCAGAAGGCCGTGGCAGAGGAAATCGCCACGAAGGGCAAGGCGTCTCCCGCCTACGCCAAGGCGAAGGCCGCCATGGATGCCGGCACCAAGTTCACGATGAAGCTCACCGATGGGAAGACGCTCGAATACCGCATCATCGGCATCAACCATGACGATTTGGCCGACGTCACTTACGGCACCAACGCCGGTGGCTGGGAGAAGTCGGAGCTCCGTGCGAAGATGAACTCCGGCGAGATCTGGAGCCTCATGCCGCCCGATTTCCAGTCCAAGGTGAAGACCGTCAGGAAGCTCACGAACAACGTCGGCGGAATCGATAAGAACGCCGCCGTAACCGCGACCTCGGACAGGCTGTTCCTTCTCAGCTACTCCGAGATCGCGCCCTGCACCTCCCATTGGACCTCCGACTTCACTTCCCTTTGGGCCTCTGACTACCCCTGGAGTTCCTCCGAGGGTAGCCAGTACGAGGCCTTCAAGGGCAAGGTGACGAATAACGATAATCCCAACTCTGCCATTGCCATTAGCAGCTTATGGTGGGAGCGTTCGGTGTTACCGAAACTTTCTGCGTACTTCCTCGACGTCACCGGCACTGGCAGGCCGTCGCGTGGCGACGACGCGAGCGCTTCGCTTTGCGTCTGCCCCGCTTGGTGCTTCTAGCCTGTCTTCTAGCTTGTCTAGCGAAAAGCCTGCGCAACTTCGCGCGGGCTTTTCTTTTGGCGGTTACTCGAACGGTCTGATGTTCGTGGCACAGTTAGTCGGGTTGAGGGGAAATGGGGTCATACAGCGGCTCTCAGAGCGTCTGCCACACTCCCCCGCCATTACCTCTGCGGGGTCCTCGTGTAGAGCTCATCCTGCTTGGCATTTCGCTGTAACAGCCCACTTGTCCACCGATCAAGTGAACTACTGGAATAAATACAGCGACACGCTTGTTCGTCACAGTCGCTATATCCGTGTAAATCGCCGCGATAAATACAGCCTGTACTCGGCTGTATACCAGCTACGCGTATGTAGATTCATATCGCGTTAATAAATCGGCTCAAGCGCGTGCAAAACGCGCAAGTAGCCGCAAAAGGCGATTATCGCGTAGGTAGATTTTTGGCACCCTGTTGCTTACTGAAAATTAAGCAATTGCTTAAAACAAAAAAGGTCAGGCACTAAGTGCCTGACCTGCAAACTTCTGGTCGGGACGACTGGATTCGAACCAGCGACCCCTTGACCCCCAGTCAAGTGCGCTACCAAGCTGCGCCACGTCCCGAAGCTTTTGTTTGTTGCTCTGCTCTCGCTCGCAACAGGGAGTATATTAACCCGAAACTTTGTCCTTGTGCAAGAACTTTTTTACAAATTTTGAAGCAAGTCCAAAATTGTATCTGCGAGCTGGGGTTTTGTTAGTACGGGTAGTTCTTGCGTACCCGCTATGCTCACGATCCAAGCCTTGTTGGTGTCGGTTCCAAAGCCCGAATCGGCGCGTGAGACATCGTTGGCGATAATGGCATCGCAGCCTTTGCGGGTCAATTTGCGCTCGGCGTACTCGACGACGTTATCAGTCTCGGCTGCAAAGCCGATTACGAGGCGATCGCCCTTTTGGCGTGAAAGTTCGGCCAAGATGTCAACGGTCTCGACGAGCTCGATTCGATCCAGGCGCTCGTTGGCCTTTTTGAGCTTATGGTCCGCCGGGGCCGCCGGCGTGTAGTCGGCGACGGCGGCGGCGCAAATGGCCGCGTCGGCCGTCTGGAAGGCGCTCAGCGCTGCCTTGAGCATTTCTGAGGCGGTCTGTACGTGCACGCACTCCACACCGCGGGGAACGTCGAGCGATGTCGGTCCCAGCACGAGCGTGACGGCGGCACCGCGACGTGCGGCCTCCCCCGCCAGGGCGATACCCATCTTGCCCGAAGAACGGTTGCCAATGAATCGCACCGGGTCGATCGGCTCGTGCGTGGGGCCGGCGGTGATGACGATGCGCTTGCCCGTCAGGTCTTGCGGCACGGGGTTGAGCACCTCACAGACAGCCTCGACGACGTCCTCGGGCTCGCTCATGCGTCCCGTGTCCACGTCGCCGCAGGCAAGGTAACCGCTACCCGGACCCACAACATTGACACCGCGCTCGCGCAGCGTGGCCATGTTGGCCTGCGTGGCCGGTGCCTTCCACATGCCATTGTTCATGGCCGGTGCGATCACGATGGGGCGCGGCGTGGCAAGCAGCGTGGTGGAGATGAGGTCGTCGGCGATGCCGTTGGCCATCTTAGCGATGATGTTGGCCGTCGCGGGCGCCACGACCACCACGTCGGGCTCCTGCGCCAGCGAGATATGGTGGATGGGGTCGGAGGGGTCGTCGAATAGGCCCACGGCAACGGGCTCATTGGTGAGTGCGCGGAAGGTGAGCGGCCCCACGAACTCCGTGGCGTGCTCGCTCATGACGACCTTGACGTGGGCGCCGCGCTTTTGCAGCAGGCGCACGATATTGCACGACTTATAGGCGGCGATCCCGCCGGTAATTCCCAGCAGGATCGTTTTTCCCTCAAGTTGCATTGAATTGTTGGGTGCCGCCGCCATCGTTAGGCTTCCTTGCTGAGGAGCACGAGCAGGCGGTGGCAGTACGGGCAGTGCGTAATCTCACTACCGTCGTGGTTGAGGTCGCTCATGGATGACGCCTGCAGCGCGGTGTGGCAGACCGTGGGGATGTTGCCCTTGATGGTCTCGACGGCCAGGCCGCGGAACTGCTTGAGCAGACGCTCGTAATCGGTGAGCACGTCGGTCGGTAGCGTGGCGGCAAGCGCGGTGCGCTCCTTGGTGGAGGCATCAATCTGAGCCTGCAGATCGGCAGCCTTGGCGCGGGCAGCCTTGGTATCGGCCTTCACGCCCTCCTCGAACTTGGCGATGATGGCCTGCGCGCGAGCCTCGCGGTCAAGCGCTTCCTTATGAGCGACGACGACGTCCTTGCGGGTGTGCTCGATCTTGTCCAGGCGCTTGGCCAGGGTGGCGAGCTCATTTTCCAGATCCTGGACCTCGCGGTAGTCAGAGCCGTCGACGTGGCGCTTCTTGGCGGCCTCGATGGCGTTGTTGGTCTGGATCTCGGTGGTGTTGAGATCGTCCAGCTCAATGTCCAGGTCCTTGCGCTGAGCATAGAGTTTGGTCATCTCGGACTTAAGCTTTACATAGGTTTTGCGCTTTGAGGCGAGCTCCTTGAGCTCCGGCATATTGGCAAGTTCGCTCTTGTTGCGGGCGAGCTCCAAATCGATCTGTTGCAGCTTGAGTAGCGTAGCGCCGGCGCTCATAAGTTCTCTCCTTTTGTCACAGTCCACCATTGGCAAGGGTTCAGTATTTTAATCGCATGACGGGGGTCGACCCCGGCGTCAACCGCAGAGTTCATCAAGATATCCACGAACGGCTCCTCGGAGCGATCGTGGCCGAGCAAGATGACGCCCAGACTGCGCAGAGCGAGGTCCTGCGCCACGTGATAGCCCGCCTCGCCCGTCACGACAACATCCGCACCGGCGGCGATGGCAAGCTCGCCAAAGTCGCCGAGGGAGCCACCCAGAATGGCGACGGTGCGGCACGGGCGCTCGGCATCTCCCCATACGCGTGGGTCGCTTTCGAAGGCCGTGGCAGCGCGGGTGGCGAGATCGCGCAGCGTGCACGGGTCGTTGAGCGTTGCAAGTGCGCCCAGGCCGGTGGCCTCGGGGTCGTCCACGTGCTCCAGTGAGCTCACGGGTGCGGCACCCAGCAGCTTGCTCAGGCAGACACGGGCTTCGTGCGAGCGGTCCAGGTTGGTGTGGAGCGAGATAATGCTCACCCCGCAGCGGGCAGCCTCGTAGAGGGCCGCACTGCACTGGGGTCGTGTGGCATCCGCCGGACAAAAGGCCTCGGGTGCCTTGATGTATATGGGATGATGCGTCAACAACACGTTGGCACCGGCCTCCTGGGCGCGGTGCACGTTGGCTTCGGTCGCGTCGAGCGCGCAGGCCACGCCGGTAATCTCGGCGGCAGGGTCGCCCACGGATAAGCCTACGTGGTCCCAGGGTTCGGCGTCCATCTTGGGAAAGCGTGCCACCAAGGCACGCTCGAGATCGGCAACAATCATGCGGCACCCACGATCGACAGAAGCGCCTGGGCAAAGTCCTCCAGGTCAGCCGGGTTCACGCGGTCATCGAACGAGATGCGAAGGGCGCCGAGAGCCTGCTCGCGACCGATGCCCATCGCGCTTAAAACATGGCTCGGATCCATGCTGCCACTCGAGCATGCCGAGCCTGCCGACACCTCAAAGCCGGCGGCGTCGAGCTTGATGATGAGTTCCTCGGAGTCCATGCCGTCAATGTAGATCGATACCATGCCGGGCAGACGGTCGGCTTGCGCGTAGTCACCCATGGTGGCGTGAATGCGCTGGTGGGCCGTAAGCGTGGCGTAGAGCATGTCGGAAAGGGCTTGCAGCTTCGCGCGCTCCTGAGCCACATGGGGCGTCAGAGACGAGGCGGCAGCGGCAAAGGCGAGCTGCGTGCGCAGGTCTTGCGTGCCGGCACGACGTCCGGCTTCCTGTCCGCCGCCAAAGATGCGCGGGCGCAGCGGCGTGCGGTTCTTGAGGTAGAGCGCGCCGGATGCCACGGGGCCACCGATCTTGTGCGCGGCAACGGTCATGGCGTCAACTCCCAGCTCGGTGACATCGAGCGGAATATGCAGATACCCCTGGATTGCATCGGTGTGGAACAGGGCGCCAACGGTATGCGTGGCCGCGGCAAGCTCGCGGATGGGTTGCACCACGCCGGTCTCGTTGTTGGCAACCATGATGCTCACGAGCGCCACGTCGTCGCCTAGCAGCTCGACAAGCGTGGCAGGCTCAATGTAGCCCATGCGGCAGGGCTGCACCAGGTCGACGGTAAAGCCGGCGGCACGCAGCAACGGCAGGTTGTCCAGAATCGAATCGTGCTCGATGGCCGAAACGATTACACGATCGCGCTTGCGATCGCGCTGACGAGCGCCCTCGGCAAGACCGAGCAGCGCCAGCTGGTTGGCTTCGGTGCCGCCGTTGGTCAGTACAATCTCGGACGGGCGGACGCGCGTGCCAAAGCTGCGGGCGATCTCGCGACGTGCAACCCCCAGACGCGCGGCAGCCTTGCGGCCGAGCGAATGCAGCGAGTTGGGGTTGACGCCGGCAAGCTCGCTGTCGTCGTACTCGCGCTGCGCAAGGAGCGCCTCGGCGCGCATGGGCGTCGAGGCGGCATAGTCAAGATTCACGGGTATGCGGTTTTGACCTGCAGTCATAAGGGTTTATGCCTCCTGTGCGGCCTCGTTGCCCAGCTTCTGCAGCAGCGCAATCTCGGCAGCGGGATCTTCGGACTTAAATACGGCAGAACCGGCCACGAGCACGTTGGCGCCGGCCTTGACGACCTCGACAATGTTCTTGGAAGAAATGCCACCGTCGACCTCGATGAGGGGCGAAACGCCGTGACGCTCGCACATGCCCCTGAGCTCGTGGAGCTTAGCGATGGTGCCTGGGATAAAGCTCTGACCGCCAAAGCCCGGGTTCACGCTCATGAGCAGCACCATATCGACGACGTCGATGATGCTCTCGAGCACGCACACGGGGGTGGCGGGGTTGAGCACCACGCCGGCCTTAACGCCGCGCTGCTGCAGATGGGTGAGCGTGCGGTGCAGGTGTGTGGAGGCCTCGTAGTGTACGGTGATCATATCGGCGCCAGCGTCGGCATACCAATCGACGGTCTCGTCGGGGTTCGACACCATGAGGTGCGCATCGACCGGCACGTCGGTGGAGCGCTTGACGGCCTTGAGGATATCAACGCCAAAGGTGAGGTTGCCGGTAAAGTGACCGTCCATGACGTCGAAGTGCACGTAGTCGGCACCGGCGATCTTATCGAGTTCGCCCTTGAAGTTGGCCATGTCGGCCGAGAGGACGGACGGAGCAATTTTGATGGAACCCATGGTAGAAGCCTTTCTGCGCTAGTCGGTGAGTCCGTAGAACTCTTGGGAGGGTACGCGATCGGTAAGAATCTCGAGCGCCCTATCCAAAGTAACACCGTTGTAGAGCGTTTGCTCCACGGCAAAGGTGAGCGGAATGTCTACGCCCAGTGAACGGGCAAGCTCGCTCACGCTGCGCGCCGCGACGGCGCCCTCGACCACCATATGCGTACGCGTCTGGTACTCGTCGAGCGACACGCCGTGGGCAAACTCGTAGCCAAAGGTGCGGTTGCGCGAATGCTCCGAGGTACAGGTGGCAATGAGGTCGCCCATGCCGGCAAGTCCCATGCAGGTCATGGCCTGGCCGCCGCGGGCGTGCACCAGACGGCTGATCTCGGCCAGGCCGCGCGTCATGATGAGGGCGAGCGTGTTGTCGCCCGCACCAGAACCGGCGGAAATGCCGCACACGATGGCGATGACGTTTTTCATAGCGCCGCAAACCTCGACACCGGTCATATCCTGCGACAGGTAGATGCGGAAGGCCGTGGACAGCAGCAGCTCCTTAAAGGTCTCCCCAACCTGCGCATCTTCGCTGGCGATGACGGCGGCAGATAGCCCGCCGCGGCAGATTTCCTCAGCATGGTTGGGGCCCGAGAGCGCCGCCACACGCGACTTGTTGCCGATCTCGCTGGCGATGACCTCGCTCATGAGTAGGCCGGACTCGGGCTCAATGCCCTTGGTGAGGCAGAGCACCGGGGCATCGGCGCCGATAAAGGGCGCGGCCTGGTGACACACGTCGCGCAGATGCGTGGAGGGCACGGCAAAGATGATCGCATCGGCACTGTCGAGCGCCCGGGCGAGCTCGGTCGTTGCTACCACGTTGTCCGGCAGCTCGTATCCCACCAGATAGCGCGGGTTGCGGTGCTCGCCGTTAATGCCGGCGGGCGTCTGCTCGCTGTGGGCCCACATGGTCACGCGCTCGGCTCGCGCGGCGGCAAGGCCGGCGACGGCGGTTCCCCAGGAGCCGGAGCCAATCAGCGCAACATTCATGACTCTCTCCTACTTATCGTCGGGCTCGGTGATGCGCTTGGTAAACGAGAGCTTGGACTCCTTACCAGTCATGAGCTTTTGGATATTCGCGCGATGGGCCCACACCACGGTGATGCCGATCATCGCCATGCAAAACTTAAGTCCCAGGCTGCTGTACGGAAAGACCGCGCAAGCAGCGATGGGAAGACCGATGGCAGCGGCAAGCGAGCCCACCGACACATACTTGGTGATGGCGACGGCTACGATAAACATGCCGAGCAGCGACAGGCCAATAGGCCAGTACCAGGCGAGGATGACGCCCAGGCCAACCGCGATACCCTTGCCGCCGTGGAAGTTAAGGTAGGGCGAGAAGATATGGCCCCACACCGCTGCTAGGCAAATGACGCCGAGCATCCAATCGCCGGGGGCTCCGGGCGCCATGATGCTTACGGGGAAGCCATAGCCCAAGTCGGCAATGAGCGGACGCGCGATAAGGACGCAGATGGCGCCCTTAAGGCAGTCGAGCAACAACGTGAGCGCGGCCACCTTAGGGCCGGCCACGCGCAGCGCATTGGTTGTGCCGATGTTGCCGGAGCCCGCCTTGCGAATGTCCGTGTGGTTGAACATGCGGCCCAGGATCAGGCCAAACGGAATCGCTCCGATAAAGAACGAGACCACGGCGCAGATGGCGGTCAGCAGAATCGGATTATGCATCCTTTTGTTCCTTCTTCCTAAAGAAGAGTCGAATGGGCGTGCCGGCAAAATCGAAAGTCGAGCGCATGCGGTTCTCCACGTAGCGCTGGTAGGTGTCGTTGACCAGGTCGCTATGGTTGACGAAGAACGTGAACGTCGGCGGGTTGACGCCCGTCTGGGTCACGTAGTGCATGCGCAGGCGGCGCTTGCCGTCCACCACGGTATGACCGAACTCGCGCAGGTCGGTGAGGAACGTGTTGAGGCGCGAGGTGCTGATCTTCTGCGAGCGCGTCTTTTCGGCGGCGTCGACCATCGCCCAGATCTTCTCGACGCTGCGGCCAGTGAGGGCAGAGATGCGCAGGTACTGGGCCCAGGGAGCCATAACGCCCAGACGGCGGTCGATGGTCTCCATGCAGGCCTCGCGCTTGCGGTCGTCGTCGAGCAGGTCCCACTTGTTGAGCAGCACGACGATGGCGCAGCCGCGCTCGATGGCCAAGCCCATGACCTTCTGGTCCTGCTCGGTAACGCCCACGGAGGCGTCGACGACGAGCAGCGCCACGTCGGCGCGATCGATGGTGCGCAGGCCGCGGACCATGGAGTAGTACTCGATATTCTCGTACACGGTGCTCTTCTTGCGAATACCAGCGGTGTCAACCATGCGGTAGTGCTTGCCGTTGCGCTCGACGACCGTGTCGATGGCGTCGCGCGTGGTGCCGGCGATGTTCGAGACGATGGAGCGGTCGGCGCCCAGGATGCGGTTGAACAGCGACGACTTACCGGCATTGGGGCGGCCGATGATAGCGACGTTCAGCGCATCAGGGAACTCATCGGCGACCTCGTCCTCTTCCTCCGGAAGCAGGGCCACGATATCATCGAGCAGGTCGCCCGTGCCATGACCATGCAGGGCCGAGAGCGGCGTGGGCTCACCGATGCCAAGCGAATAGAACTCCCAGATGCTGTCGTTCTCGCGATCGGGGTTGTCGAGCTTGTTCACCAGCAGAAAGACCGGCTTGTCGCAGCGCTTGAGCATGCGGGCAACCGACTCGTCCTCCTCGGTGACACCGGTGCGGCCGTCGACCACAAACAGGATGACGGCGGCTTCCTCGGCGGCGGCGAGGGCCTGGTCACGGATGGACGTTGCAAAGACATCGTCGCTCTTGAGCGGCTCGATACCGCCCGTGTCGACGATGGTGAACTCGCGGCCGTTCCAATCGGCCGTGTGATACGAGCGGTCGCGCGTGACGCCGCGGGACTCGTGGACGATGGCGTCCGAGGTCTGGGCCAGGCGGTTAACGAGCGTGGACTTGCCCACGTTGGGGCGTCCGACGACGGCGACGATAGGTTTCATCTGCTCTCCTTTAATGGGTAGGGTCAGTGGAAGTGTTAGAGTCGGCAGGCATAATGCCAAGGATGTGCTCCAGGGTATCGAGCAGCTCATGCGGCATGGTCGACACCACATGAACCTCGGCGCCGCGACTGGTAAGGCTTGCGAGTAAATCGTCACGATGATACTCGTCAAGCGTCATGCCGTCAGCGTTGAACATGAGCTTAGGCACAAAGAGCATAACCCCCGACAGGTCTTGGGGCAGCTGCTCCAGAATGTCACACGCGACGATGAGGCCGGTCACGTCAACGTTGCCGCCAAAGTAGCGGTTCTTGATGGCTGTGACGGTGCCGCCGAGACCATGCGGCGACTCCACAAAGCGCGCCACGGTGTCGCGCGCGCTGGCGCCCGAGAGGCACAGCAGGTGCTGGCCACGGGCGGCGATGGCCTCGCGGACGCGGGCCAGTCGCTCGGCATCGGTAGCCAGCACGTCGTCGGTCTCGTCCAGATACGAGCGGATCATGCCGATGCCGTCGTAGTACTGCGGATAGCCGTCGTAAAAGTCTGCCTCGGGAGGATCGATGCCGGCGTCCAGATAGAACTCGTCGCTCATCTGGAAGGTGTGGCGGCCAAAGCGCTCATAGGCACGATCCTGGTAGGGACGGATCATGGCAATGGTCTCGCGCGCTAGCTCGGGCTTGTCGCTGTATGACCAGCTAAAGCGGTTTTGGTGTTTGGTAAAACCGAGCGGCACAATGCCCAGGCTTGTGATTTGCTCATGCTCCTCGCAAAAGCGCAGGGTCTTTTCCAGCTCCTCGCCGTCGTTCATGCCGGGGCACAACACGATCTGCGCGTGAATCTCGATGCCGGCGGCCATGATGGTCTCGAGTACGTCCATGCCTCGCTGGGCGTTACGGCCCATCATACGACGGCGGACGTCGGGGCTCACAGCGTGGACCGACACGTTCATGGGACTCATGTTGCGCTGGATGACGTTTTGCACGTCCTCGTCGGTGAGGTTCGTGAGCGTGACAAAGTTGCCCTGCAAAAAGCTCAGGCGATAGTCGTCGTCGCGAATGTAGAGCGTGGAGCGGCCGCCCTTGGGCAGCATGGTCATAAAGCAGAACACGCAGGCGTTCACGCAGGTGCGCATGCCGTCAAAGATGGGGCCGTCGAACTCCAACCCCCAGTCCTCTCCCGGGAAGCGGTCGAGCTCGACGGAGGTGACGGTGTTGTCGCGTGGGTCGAAAACCTCGAGGTCGACGGTATCATCGTCGGCCTCCCAGAGCCACACGATCATGTCGGTGAGCGCCTCGCCGTTGACCGTGAGCACGCGCATGCCCGGCTCGATACCCACATCCCACGCGGGCGATTCGGGACGCACGTTCTTTACGAGCGCGCCCTCACCCGGCTCGGGGTCGCGGCTGCGCCCGTAATCGGCCACCTCGGCGGCGTATGCGGGTACGGTCTGGTCCATGATTAGCGGCAAAGCTCCTTGATGCGCGCAACGGCGCGTTCGATGTGTTCTTGTGGGGTGGAGGCTCCGGCAGTGATGCCGATGTGGTGAGCGTCGGTAAACCACGCGGCCTGGAGCTCGGAAGCTTCCTCGATGTGATACGTGCGCTCGCAGGCGTCTGCGCAAATCTGCGCCAGGCGGCGGGTGTTGCCCGAGTTCTTGCCGCCCACCACGACCATGCAGTCGCAGCGGTTGGCAAGTGTGGCTGCTGCCTGTTGACGCTCACTCGTGGCGGCGCAGATGGTGTTGATCACACGTAGCTCCTGCACGCGCGGGGTGATAGCGGCCACGACCTCAGCGAGGTTCTGCGCGGTCTGGGTGGTCTGCACAACGAGGCCCACCTTGCCCTTGAGCGATAGGGCATCGGCGTCGGCGGCACAGCTCACGACCTGCGCGTCATTGCCGGCGTGGCCTAGAATACCCTCGACCTCTGGGTGGCCCGGCTCGCCCACGACGATCACGCGGTAGCCTTCGCGCACCAGGCGCTCGGCCGCCACATGGACCTTCTTCACGTAGGGGCAGGTGGCGTCGACCACGGTAAGGTCGCGCTTGCGGGCAGCATCGATCACCTGCGGCACCACGCCGTGGGCGCGGATGATCACGGTGCCCGATGCGGCATCGTCCAGGGTATCGGCCAGACCAACGCCTGCCTCGGCGAGCTCGCGTACCACGATGGGGTTATGGATGAGCGGACCCAGCGTGTGGACCTGAGCGCTCTCCCCTGCCTGCGGCGCGGCGGCCAATGCCATGTCGAGCGCGCGCTGCACGCCGTAGCAGGTGCCGGCGTGGGCTGCAATCTCGATGGTGGGCGCGCCGTCTTGATCAGACGCAGTCGCGGCGGTGTTCGTCATGTTCTCGCTCATGGCTAGAACCTGCCCGGATGCTCGGTGCACAGCTCGTCACGCATGGCGTATACGCGGCTCATGGCCTCGGACTCAAACCAAGCCAGGCGCTCCTTGCGCTTGAGCTCGGCCGGTGCATCGGAAAGCGAGACGGCCTTGCCGGCACGAATCCAGCACTTCTTGGGACGCATGAGCTTTTTGCCCGCAGGCGTGATGTCGGACCAGCCGCAGATGGCGAGCGGGTTGACGGGCGCCTTGCCCATCTGAGCGATGAGCGCAAAACCGCCGTGGACCTCGGGCTTGATCTCACGCGAGCGGATGCGCGTGCCCTCGGGGAAGATCAGGACGTCCTCGCCGCGCTGCAGCGCATGCTGGGCGGCGCGCAGGCACTTCATGTCGGCGGTGCCACGCTCCACGGGGATGCCGCCCACGCGGCTAAAGGCCCAGCGTACGATCTTGCTCTTGGCGAATTCGGATTTAAAGATGGGACGCACGCGGCGGCCGCCAAAGTACAGCGCCGTCTCCACGGCCAGCACCTCGGCCATCGAGGTGTGGTTGCAGATGACCACGCTGCCGCGGCCTTCCTGGCGCTCAAACAGCAGGTCAGCGTCCTCGACCTTCCAACGCCACATGAGCTTGGAGAAGGCCCACAGGATGCCCATGACCACGGCGACGATGCCGCGGATGAGCGCCGGGAACTCGGCATAGGGGGCGTTGCAGTAATCCTCGGGCGTCTGCTTAAACAGGCGCATGGGCTACCTCCTTTGGTTGATGAGGTCTTCGATAATGCGGACGACCTCATCGATGGTGTGGGCGGTGGAGTCGACGTGCACGGCGTCCTCGGCTGGCACGAGCGGCGCGACCTCGCGGCTGCTGTCGAGCTTGTCGCGCTGTTTGAGGGCGTCGAGGGTCTCGTCGACCTCGGCCTCGAGCTGCTCGGCAGTAAGCGGCTGGGCATCGTTTTGGTGACGCTGCAGCACGCGGCGGCGGGCACGCTCGCGCGGGTCGGCGGTCAGAAAGACCTTGACCTGTGCGTTGGGGAACACGACGGTGCCGATGTCGCGACCCTCGGCCACGATATCGCGATCCTCGGCGGCGCGGCGCTGATGGATGAGCATGGCGGCGCGCACGCCCGGGTAGGCCGAGACCTTGGACACGTTGGCGTCGACCTGCGGGGTGCGAATGGCAGCCGAGGCATCCTGGCCATCAATGGTCAGGCGTGTGTCTTCGCCAGTGCCGTTGGTAAAGCGGATTTCGATCTGCTCGGCGAGGGCATCGATGGCGGCCTCGTCGTCCAGATCGATGCCGCGATCGAGCGCGGCGAAGGTGACGGCGCGATACATGGCGCCCGTGTCGAGCTTGTTAAAGCCCAGCTGGCGGGCGATCTCCTTGGCGATGGTGGACTTGCCGGAACCGGCGGGGCCGTCGATGGCGACGATCATGCAATGCTTCCTTTCGATGGTTGACGTGCTGGTATGGTTCGTGGGCGCTGGGGCACGGCGGGTTGCCTAGCCCGTGTAGCGCTCGCGGTAGGTGTTGCGCTTGGGTGCGGAGCCGTGGCTGCCGTGGTGACGCGTGCGGCTGGCGGGCGTGTCTTGGGGCTTGCCGCCGTTGCGCTTGGCGCTCGCCTGCTTGGGCGGGATGCCGCCGGTCTTGAGGATCTGCACCTCGCGGTCGGTGAGCTCGCGCCACGAGCCCTTGGCCACGTCCTTGAGCTCCAGGCCGGCAAAGTTGCAGCGGTGCAGACGAATCACCGGGTGGTGGATCTTGCTTAGCATGCGCTTGACCTGATTTTTGCGGCCCTCGCGGATAATGACCTCCACGGCTGTGGTGCCGGGCTTCACACCTTGCGGTGCCACAGCCTCGGCTTCGCGCGCGTTGATGACGCGGCAGATCGCCGGCTGGCACAGGCCGTCGTCGAGCTCGATGCCACGGCGGAGCGGTTCCAAGTCGCGGTCGGTCAGCTGCCCGTCCACGAGTGCCTGGTAGGTCTTGTAGACGTGCTTGCTGGGGTGCAGCAGATCCTGCGACAGGTCGCCGTCGGTGGTAAAGAGCAAAAGGCCTGTGGTGTCGCGGTCCAGACGACCCACCGGAAAGAGTCCCGGAAAGCGGTCGCGGGGGACCAGGTCGGCCACGCAAGGGCGCTCCTGCGGGTCACTCATGGTGGTGAGGTAGCCAGTTGGCTTGTAGAGCATCAGGTATACGGCGCCCTGGTTGAGCTTGACGGGCATGCCGTCGACCTCGATATGGTCGCGGTCGACGTCGACCTTGGTGCCCAGCTCGGTCGCGACTTCGCCGTTGACGGTCACGCGGCCGGCGGTCATCAGGTCCTCCGAGCCGCGGCGGCTCGCCACGCCCGCGCGCGCCAAAAAGCGCTGCAGGCGCATGGAGTGCGGATAGACGGGCTGGGCGTCGGTGGCGGGCACTGCGCTGCCCATGGCACGCGTCTCCCCTACTTCGTTAGTCCTCGTCATGTAAATCCTCCGAGGTCTCGCCGACGACCAGGGATTCCAAGTCCTCGACTGCCTCAACATCTTCAACATCGGTATCGAGCAGTTCGCGCTCTTCGTCCAGGTCCTCGGCCTGCTCCTCGAGCGTGGGCTGAATGCTGCGGCCGCTCAGGCGCTCGCGGATAAACTGGCGCGATTGCTCGTCGGGGGCAAACTGCTCCAGATCGGGCAGGTCGCGGGTGGAGCGTAGACCAAACTTTTCCAAGAAGGCGTTGGTCGTGCCATAGATGATCGCCTGACCGCGCTGGGGGTCGCGGCCGAGCTCGCGCACCAGACCCTTGTCCACGAGCGACGCGATGACGCCGTCGGAATTGACGCCGCGTATGCCTTTGACCACCTCGCGCGTCACGGGCTGGTGGTATGCGATGACGGCCAGGGTTTCAAGCGCCGCCTGCGACAGCTTTTGCGTGTCCCAGCTCAACACATAGGCCTCGACCACATCGTGGTAGGCGGGATGCGTAAACAGGCGCCAGCCGCCGGCGACCTCGCGCAGCTGAAAGCCGCGGTTGGCTTCCTCGTACTCAACCTTGAGCTCGGCGAGCAGCGATGCGCACTCGCCGGGGGCGATATCCAGTGCGCCGGCGAGCGCGGGCGCACTCACCGGGTCGCTCGACACCAGCAGCAGCGCCTCGAGGGCGCCTTTGAGGCTGTTTGCCTCCAGCGTGGAAAGGGTTGACATGGTTGCGGCTCCTATTCGGTGAGATCGGGGCCCTCGCCGGGCACGTATGCCTCGGCGCCCTCGACGCGGTTGATTTGAATGGTTCCAAAGATCTCGTCCTGGCTCAGCGTGAGCGAGCCACGCTTGGCTAGCTCGAGCATGGCCAGGAAGGTGACGACAAGCTGTTCGGTGGTGGCGTCGCCGTCCAACAGCTCGCGGAAGGTGCAGGTTTGGTGCGTCATGGTAAAGCGGTCGACTGAGGCCACGGTCAGGTCGAGCGGCACGCGATGCGGTGCCACGTGCTCGGCCTCCAGCAAGAAGGTCTGGCGCTTGCCGTCCAGGTCGGCACAGATAACGGCCAGGCCGCGCAGGGTGATGCCGGCCAGGTAGTCGGGCATGAGGCCCAAAAACTCAGGGTCGGGTCCGGCAACACGCGGATGCATGCGGCTCTCGGCCTGCATCCGCGCGCCAAGGGCCGCCGCCGCGCCCTTAAACTGCTTGTAGGCGATCAGGCGCTGGATCAGGACCTCGCGCAGGGCGTCGCCGTCGAGCGCGCTGAGCTCCTCGAGGTCTTCGTCAATCTCGTCGTCGTCATCAACTTTGCGCGGGGCCTCCTGCGGCACCAACGAGGCGGCCTTGATGTCCAAAAGGGTTGCCGCGACCAGCAAAAAGTCGCTCGCCACGTCCAGGTCCAGCGCCTCGATGCGCTCGGCCTCGGCAAGGTACTGCTCGGCCACCTCGCTAATGGAGATGGCGCCGATATCTACTTTTTGGCGGGTTACCAGCTGCAGCAGCAGGTCGAACGGTCCGCTGTAGACCTGCGTCGACACGCGATACGACATCTTCGACCTCCTTTGACGGCGCCTTCGCGGCGCGGTTTGGGTGCATGTTACGACCGTTTTGCACGGTCGACCTGTAAGTTTACCTTAGATGCCGGCGATTGCGAAGTTGAGCAGCCACTCGGCCAGCGGATACACGGTAACGTCGAAAAAGCGGCCGATAACGTCGATGCCGGTCAACATGGGCAGCAGGTACAGAACCAGGATGAGGATGGGCATGGCGTATTGCTGCAGGTGGTAGTAGTTGTTGAGCGCCTTGCCTTTGAGGAACGGCACGATGATCGACGAGCCATCGAGCGGCGGGATCGGGATGAGGTTGAAGAATGCGAGTGACAGGTTAACCACGATAAACGTGGCGCCGAAGTTCATGATCTGTGACGCCAGGGCAAAGGAGATGCCGATGTAGAGGTTGCCGTACGCCACGTGCATGAGTGCCGCGGCAAGGCACGCGAGTGCGATGTTCGACGCGGGGCCGGCTACGCTCACCAGGACCTCGTCACGCTTGGGGTGCTTGAGGTTGTTGAGGTAGACGGGCACGGGTTTGGCGAAGGCGAACACCGGGCCGCCGGCGGCAAGCATGAGTAGCGGCAGGATGATGGTGCCAAACGGGTCGATATGGTTGAGCGGGTTGAGCGACACGCGGCCGCGCGAACGGGCCGTCTTGTCGCCGAGCGCCCAGGCCGCGGCGGCGTGTGCGCTCTCGTGGATCACGATGCCCACGATGACGGCGACGGCGCTGGCGAGCAGGTTCATGATGTAGCTGCTGGACATGGCGCTCCTCTAGCGGACGCGACGCGAGGCGCGCGTGAGCAGGTAGTCGATCACAAACAGGATCACGGCGACGATGGCGTAATCCAGGCGGAACACGCCGCCAAATGGCGATGTGATGACGCCGTAGCCGGCGATGACGCTCGGCAGCGCGCGCGAAAGCTCAACGACAAAGCCGACGATCTGCAGCTTGGCGGTGAGGCCGCTAAAGCACAGCAGCACGGTCATCGCGCTCATAAAGATGCCGCAGATGCGACAGGCGATGGCGATGATGCTCATCGCCACGGCGGCGGCTTTACGAGAGTTCACGCGCGGTCTCCTCTTCGATCTGGGTGGAAAGCTCCAGCCATTCGTCCTCGAGCTTGGGCAGCTCTTGCTTAAGGCCGTTATATTCCCCCAGCGCGGCGTTGAACTTGTCTTGATCGGCATAAAGCTCTTCGCTTGCCATCAATTCCATAAGCTCGTCATAGCGGGCGCGCTTTTTGTCGAGCTCCGTCTCGATCTTCTTGAGCTGGTTACGCACGCCCTTGAGCTTTTTGTTGAGCGCAGCGCGGGCTTGGGCCTCGGCGCGCTTTTGCTCCTTGGTCTTTTTGCCCTCGGCAGGCTTGGGGGCGGCGACGGGGGTGTCGGCCTGGGCGGCGCTGGCCTTGGCGGACTTGGTCGTGGCCGGCGCGCTCTCCGTGGACGCCTCGGCGGCGGCGCGGGCTGCGAGGTCCTCGCGCTTGTAGAGGTAGTAGTCGTAGTCGCCGTCGTAGACTGTGACTTGTCCGTCGCGGATGTCGATGACGCGGTTGGCCACGGCGCGCACCAGGTGCTCGTCGTGGCTGATCAGCACGATGGTGCCGGGGAAATTTTGCAGGGCGTTCTCGAGCAAGTCCACCGAGTCGATGTCTAGGTGGTTGGTGGGCTCGTCCAGGCACAGGAGCGCCTCGGGGGCCACGAGCATCTTGGCCAGGGCCAAGCGCGCCTTTTCACCGCCGGAAAGGACGCGCACCTGCTTTTCGATGGAATCGTTGTCGCTAAACAGGAAGGCGCCCAGTAGGCTGCGCTGCTGCGGCACGGTCCACTTGGGCGTGACGGTGTCGATCTCTTGCAGGACGGTGTTGGACTCGGTCATGCCCTCGAGCGCGTGCTGGGCGTAATAGGCCACGCCCACGTTGGTGCCCAGGTCGCGGGTGCCGGTGGTGGGCGGCTCCAGTCCGGCGATGATCTTCATGAGCGTGGACTTGCCGGCGCCGTTGGGGCCGACGAGCGCCACGTGCTCGCCGCGGTAGAGCTTGAGGTCGATGTCGCTGTAGATGTGCTTGTTGCCGTAGGACTTGGAGACGCCCTCCAGGCCCACGACCATGTCGCCGGAGCGCGGCGGGTCGGGGAACTTAAAGTCGATGTGCTTGTGGCCCTCGGGTAGGATGACAAGCTCCTTTTTGATCTGCTCGATCTTGCGGATGCGCTCCTGGGCCTGGGCGGCCTTGGTGGGCTTGTAGCGGAACTTGTCGACGAAGACCTGCATGTGGGCGATGTCGCGCTCCTGGGCGGCGCGCTTGGCGCGCATCTGCTCAAGGTTGTCCTCGCGCTGCTTGAGGTAGCTGCTGTAGTTGCCGGTGTAAGTGGTCACGCGACGGTTTTCGAGCGCGGCGACGTGGTCGACGCAGGCGTCCATAAAGGCGCGGTCGTGGCTGACGATGAGGACGGCGCCGTCGTAGTTGGCGATAAAGCCACGCAGCCACTGGACGCTTTCGAGGTCCAGGTGGTTGGTGGGCTCGTCCAGAAGCAGCAGGTCGGGATGGCGCAGGAAGAGCTTGGCGAGCGCGATGCGCATCTGCCAGCCGCCCGAGAACTCGGAGCACGGGCGCTCAAAGTCGGTGACCTTAAAGCCCAGGCCGGACAGGATCTTGCGGGCGTTGCTCTCGAGCTCGTAGCCGCCCAGGTGCTCAAAGCGGTCCTGGACCTGGCCGTACTCGTTGAGGAGTGCGTCGACGTCCTTGCCCTGCTCGGAGAGCTCGGTGATTTGGGCCTGCAGCTCGTTAGCGCGCTCGCCCATGCGGCGGATTTCCTTGGCGGCGGCCATGACCTCGGCGAGGATGGTGGTGTCCTTTTGTTCCAGATTAGTTTCCTGCTCTAGGTAGCCCACCTGGCAGTCCTTTGCGTACTGGACCTGGCCGGAGTCGGGACTGTCGATGCCCATGATGATTTTGAGCATGGTGGTTTTGCCAGCGCCGTTGGGGCCCACGAGCGCGAAGCGCTCGCCGGGGTTGATCTGGAAGGACGCGCCGCTAAAGAGGACGCGTGCGCCGAAGCTTTTTTCGATCTTGTCGACCAGGAGGATCATGGTGCCGCCTTTGACCTTGTGTGCCAATATGAAAAAAGGCCCCAACTTGCGTTGGAGCCTCATTCAATGCTCGGGTGGAGACGAGGGGAATCGAACCCCTGACCTCTTGACTGCCAGTCAAGCGCTCTCCCAGCTGAGCTACGCCCCCGTGCGAAGAAGTACTATACGGGAACTCCGACGGCGATGCAAGGGCAATTTTGGAAAAACTTTCGCCCGTGCCGGCACGGGCGAAACACGACCCGCCCGCTCAACCGGGTTTCCCGTGCTCCGCCAGTCCCATTATCGGACCCGATTGCGAACCGCCCCTCCTCTGCGCCTCAGAACTATGCCGGTTTACTACGATGAATCAGGAATGTTCGACCACGCACGCCTTTTCACGCAACCGTCGGGCTCCCTACCTGCGGTTTTGCAAACGGGGAACACGCGGTGCTCGGGAGTCGCCGATCAGTCGTAGTAAACTGGCGGTGTTTTGAAATGGCATCAGCTTGATTTCGCGGTTAAATGTGTTTGAGCCCTGAATTAATGGCCTTAACTTTTTCTAAGGCTCTGTTAGACCAGAATTGACATATAGGTGATGCCACCGTGGTATAATATAATTGTTAACCACGGCATTGGAGCAGGTATGAACGCCGAGGATCTGGTCATCACCCTCAAGAAGAACATGGCGAAGCTCAGCAAGTCCGAGCGCCGCCGCGCAATCGAGTCGGTACGCGACGTCATCCGTGCCGCCATGTTCGACGATGCAGCGGGAACTAGCTACGAAATCCAGCGTTGCCCACGTTGCGGTTCGGTCGCTATCGTTAAAAAGGGCAAGTCCAGGAACGGTGAGCAGCGCTACCTCTGCCGCGACTGCGGCAGGACGTTTTCAGGCTCCACCGACCGGATCCTCGGCACGAGCAAGCTGCCCCGCGAGACCTGGATGGCCTATGCCGAGTGCTTCGTCCTCATGCTCCCTCTCCGCGAGTGCGCCGGCCGCTGCGGTGTCTGCCTCAAGACCGCCTACACCATGCGCCACAGGCTCATCGAGTGCCTGAAGGAATATTCGCCCACGTTCCATGTGGGGCAGGGGCAGGCCTGCGAACTCGACGAAACATACTTCCCCGAGTCCTTCAAGGGCAACCATTCAAAGGGCTCCTTCACTCTGCCGAGAAAGGCTCGCCACCGCGGCAAGCAGGTCCACAAGCGCGGCCTCTCCCGCGAGCAGATCTGCGTCATGACGGGCATCAGCGACACGAACGCCACCTTCTTCGAGGTCTCGGGGCGCGGCGTGGTCTCGCGCAAGCGTGCGGCTGAGGCCCTTCGCGACCGCATCGGCGCGGGCGCGGTCGTCGCCACGGACAAGGCGACCGCATACATCGGCGTGTTGCACGACCTGAAGGTCGCCTCGCATGAGTCCTATGACTCCAAGGACCGCTCGGAGGGCACCATCAACCGCATCAATACCGTCCATTCGCTCCTCGAATCGTTCATGGCACGCTTCAAGGGCGTGTCCACCAAGCACCTCGCCGCCTACCTCGACTGGTTCCGCTGGTGCCGCACCTTCATGGCGACCGACTCCCGCACCGCGGAGTCCACGGTCGCCCGTCAGCTCGCCAACGGCACCTGCGCGACCCGCATCCGCGACATGTTCAACGTATTGCCGCCCTATATGGACTACTGGGTCGCATCCGCCGCATAGAGACGATAAAATGGTTGCACCGTGATATACGAGGAAAGGTACAACCATGCCGTCGAACATACCGGCCACGACGATTCGTATCGAACCGGAGGTCAAAAAAGAGGCCACAGTCATCCTTGACGAGCTCGGCCTGTCCATGTCCACCGCCGTCAATGCGTTCCTCAAGGCGCTCGTCCGCGAGGGCGGGATGCCGTTCGAGATGAAGGTCAAGACACCGGCATCTGACGGAAAAACGGTGAGATAGTTGGCAAATCAACTTGAAACGCAGCTGACACTGGCCTCTTCGCTCGGATTGTCGGAGCTATCGAAAACTGCAATCATGCGCGGGCTCTTCTCGCTGGACGGCACTCAGATAAAGTATTCCTTCCGCAGGACGAAAAGCTATCAGATCGGCGATCCCGAAGAAAAAGTCAGGGCCGACACCATTGCGTTTCTGGTCCTGTCGAAAGGCTATGATTCGCGAAAGATCGATACCGAGGTGGAGGGCTCGCACAACGATTTCGCGGATATCGTGCTCTACGAAGACGACAGATGCACGAAGCCCTGGTTAGTCGTCGAGAACAAAAAAGAGGGTGCGACTCCGGCTGAAAAGGCGGAAGGGGAAGCGCAGGCCTTCGCCAACGGTATCGCGCTGGGTGCAAAATACTCCATGAAGGACTACGGCGACGAGTCGTGCGTCTGGCAGCTCGAGGGCTTCGGCGCTAGGGAGCGCAGGAGAAATAAGCTGGGCGATAGAGAACTTCTTCCGAGGAACTACTCTCAGGATATGGTGTATCCGTTTCACGCGGGCACGGAAATGGATATTAAGCCGGCGAGCGCCTTTGATATCAGCATCGCCATCAGGCGCGCGCACTCCATCATTTGGGCTGGAGGAAAACGCGATCCGCTATCGGCTTTCGATGAGTGGAGCAAGCTGATGTTCGCCAAAGTCCGCGACGAGCGCTACACGCGAAACGGCCACCCCCGCTCGTTCCAAGCGGGCATCAACGAGCCCGACTCGGCTATCGCCACGAGGGTCCACAAGCTATTCAGCGACGCCAAAGAGCAAGATCAGGCCATTTTCCCGCGTGATGAAAAAATCGAGCTTCCAGACAGCAAGGTCGCTCAGGTCGTTCGCGTCATTCAGGAGATTTCGTTCATCGATACAGATTCTGACGTCATCGGAACGGCCTTCGAGGATTTCTTCGGATCGGTCTTCCGCGGAAGCCTCGGGCAGTATTTCACCATGAGACAGATAGCGAGGTTCACAGTCGGGATGCTCAATCCCACGAGCGAAGATTACGTTCTAGATCCGACTTGTGGCTCGGGAGGCTTTTTGCTCGAAACTCTCCTTCAGGTATGGAACGATACCGATGCGGGCTTTGCCGGACAGGGGAACCTCGCGAGAATCAAATCAGATTTTGCCGCGCAGAACGTTTACGGAATCGAAATTCACCCGACTCTGGCTAGAATCTGCAAAATCAGCTTGCTTCTGCACCACGATGGACACACGAATATCGAGGCCGACAAGAGCTGCCTCAGCCCGAACCTGAGCAAGCCGAAACTCCAGAAGGATCGTCAGTTCGACCTGATCGTGGGTAATCCGCCCTTCGGAACCAAGGTCGCAGATGGAGATGAAGATCAGCTTGACGGCGCAAGCCTGGATGACTACGTCCTGGGCCGCGGAAAGCACTCAATACAGTCAGAGCAAATCATCCTGGAGAAAAGCGTTTCCTGGCTCAAGCCGGGCGGCAGGCTCGGTATGGTCCTGCCCGATGGTGTTCTCAACAACAGCGGGTCTCAATCAAATTGTCCGGCCCTTCGTGAATGGCTCTTTAAATCGGGGAGGATACTGTCCGTGATCTCCCTTCCAGACTTCGCTTTTCGCAGGTCAGGAGCTACGAACAAGACTTCGATATTGATTTTTGAAAAGTTTTCCGACCTGGAATCGGCTAGATTGAACAATCGACTGGAAGCATGTGAAGGAGATATTGCGGCCGCCCTCATGGACAGCGGGCTGGACTATAACATCTTTTTTGGAGAGGCATCCCATATCGGATACACACCATCTGGTCGCCCTGATCCTCGAAACGACCTCTATGTCGCCGACGAGAACGGTTATCTTTCAAACGATCAGACTGGCTCGATATTGGGAGAGTGGAATGTCTGGGAAGAAAACGGGGCGGTTTCCGATCCGAGATGCGTCGTCGAGAGGGCTTCGTCAGTATGGAGAAGCCATTCGAGTCATAGGGTGGATCCGAAATACCATGTCTACGTGGCCCATAAGGGCGATTACGTGCCGCAGGGCTGGTCATCTGCTCCCATGATGAACCTTGTGAAGCGGATGAGAAGGAACGTGGACTTCGGGGAAGAGCCGATGAAGGAGTACAAGGTCTTAACTCTTTCCCAAACTGGTGTTGCAAGGCTTAGGGAACCAGGTGTCGGAAACAACCCTCCCGAATGGCGAGGGATGTATTTCTACGACTCAAGCAGCGACTGGTTTGAAGTAAGAACCTCCGACATCGTCTACTCTGGAATCGACCTATGGAAGGGTGTCGTATGCTTCGTCACCGAGGAATTCGATCATGCCCTCGTAACGCAAGAATATCCGATCTTGCGGGTCAAAGACCCAAACGTGATCGATCCGGAGTTCCTGTCGATACTCTTGAGAAGCCGCCGCTTCCAAAAGGCATTCCGCGCCATCAACACCGGCCACAGCAATCGAAGGAGAACGCAGTCTTCTGACTTTGGGAAGGTGCTCGTCTATTACCCTCCCATAGAGAAGCAGAAGGAGATTGCCTTAAAGGTGCGAAATGCACGGGAGAATATCGCAAAGGCCTATATTGGCGTTTCCGATATCGAAAACGAACTTGATGCCATCTTGCATGCGGATGACGAGTGGGATGAGACGACAGAGTCCTAACGATTAACTTGTTCGAGTCTGAGCGTATCGCCCCTTTGCCGGTTTTAATCCAGCAAAGGGGCGAATATTTTGCAATTAGTAAAGATGACTGGGCATGATGTCAATTCTGGTCTAACAGAGCCTTTTCTAAAACACGTCTTTTCTGCGACGCGCCTAGATTGGTTGTTGTTTAGCATTGGACTTGATCTTGCGTTGTGCGACTTGCTCGTGCATGGTAGTATTTCACGACGTGAAGCGAAGAAATTAGGCCTTAGATGCCTTTATTAGAATTGCATTCACCGTTCATAAGGGCTCTTGGCGCAACGGTTAGCGCAGGGGACTCATAATCCCTGGGTTCTGGGTTCGAATCCCGGAGGGCCCACCAGAGTATTTTAGGCCGGGCATTACGCCCGGCCTCTTTGTTGTTAGCGCTGCAAACTAGCTTTGCCATCCAGAGACGTAAAGTTATTAACATTCATATTCGTAATTAACAATGGGAATGTCGCCAAGATGCTACCCAACCAACACATGGCTTCAATCGTTAGATAAGAAAAAAGGCCCCAACTTGCGTTGGAGCCTCATTCAATGCTCGGGTGGAGACGAGGGGGATCGAACCCCTGACCTCTTGACTGCCAGTCAAGCGCTCTCCCAGCTGAGCTACGCCCCCGTGCGAAAAAGTACTATACGGGAACTCGGACGGCGATGCAAGGACATTTTTGGAAAATTTCGCAGTCGCGGCGCGGGCCGCCATCCGCCCAACGGCCGTCTTGCCGGCGCCAGGCCCATTACCGGGGCCAATCGCGCTCCCGCCGACCCGGCGATTTCAAAACTATGCCGGTTTACGGGGCCAGGCCGGGAACCCCCGAGCATGCCGTAATCGGTAAAATCAAAACCGCAGGTAGACGGCTTGCGTATTCCGTGAAATGCAGGGTATGGACGGCCAGTCCGGGTCCAGCCCCGTAATCCGGCATAGTTTTGAAATGACATTATTTCACTAACAGGCAAACTAGGTAGTTCTAGCGCCTTGTCGCCGACTAATTTCCGATTTCCAACCAGTTGCACAAAACATTTGCTCGCAGTCTCGTCTCGGCGCACTTCATTGCCTCAGTTTTGGCTTTATAGCGAATCCCTAAACGGTCGCAGACACTTCTGACTATGGTGTCTAGCAGCTTTGAATCGTTGAGCATATCGTGAGTCACCAGGAATACATCGAATCCCATGCTCTGCAACGCAGTCATGCGCTCCGCATCGTGGTCAAGTATTGCACCTGAGCCATGAATGACCTCACCTTGGATCTCGATAATAACTGCCTTCATTAGGATTGGGTTTACGATCACGATGTCGCCGTAGCAGACCTTTTGGCCTGCGATGCTTTGGGCTGCCACGGATAGAGGGGTTAAATCGTTGAGGTACACGTATCTGAATCCTGAACCACCTAGACGTCGAGAACGACTTAGAAGCAGTACCCCCGCGACCTCGAGCGGAGACGCAGCAATGCCGATAACCTGCTGAGCGGCATCATAAAACTGCTTTCCCCACATTTGACTTTTGACCTTGTCGGCGAATCGATGTAGATCGCTTAGCTCGATGAGCGGCTTTCTCATCCAAAGAGAAGTGCCTTTGAGTTTCGTAACCTCTCTTCCATCCTCACGCTTGTTCGTTTGGCCTTCTTTATCTGTGGCCTTTACGGTTGCGCGGGCGTAAACTCGTTTCCAAGGAACCTCGTCTTCGCCTTCTCCAAGTTCGAACAGATCCTGCGTGCTGGAATTGCGATTCTCCTCTACCGCCATTTTTAACTGCATTTCGGCAGCGGGAGCAAGCTCGAAAACGGAAAACCAACCGCAAAGTTCGTACATAGCCAGTACGAGATCTATTTGGGACACAAAGCGTGTCATAGTAAATAATGTGTTAAGCGGATTGGTAACACTAAAGCCTAAATTAGTGTCGATTGTTGTGCTGACATCCGATGTCCCTTCCCAGCGAATAGTGGAGCGCAATCCCGAGTGGTGATTGCAATAACCTGGCGAAGCAACAGCGATAATCGGGGTCTTGAGGACGTCGGTTACGAATGGGGCTTGGGATAGAGCTCGCCAGCCTTCTTCGGAGTTGGGTAGGCGCGGGTAGAGGTCGCGCACCTGCGGTGGGCAGCGCCAATAGCGGAATGCGGTGTTTGCGCAGACGATTTCGTCCATTTGCGCCTCCCTTGGTATCGGCCGTAGGCCATGCGGTTGTGGTCGTGGACGATTATCTACTGGGGCATCATGCGGGTAAGTACCGGAAGCTGACCAAACGCTGACCAAAAAATGGATGGGATGTGTTGAAAGGTTGTCACGAGGCGTGAATGTGCTGGTACGAGCTGTGAGCCAGTGGTCTTTTTCTCCACAATTGCGTATGAATCATGCAAAGAGTTCATTGAAAGATCGCGTGAACTATTTTCAAAATGTTCGACGACGTCACTCTATAGTTGGTCAACGAACGAAAATAATATTCAATATGTAGGAACTATGAAGGGTTTGCGATCAATAAAAAATAGGACCCCATGCTAATAAAAATCGAAAATTTGGTGTCACTTTTGGTGTCACCCTTGGTATCAAATAGAAAAAGGCCAGAGGCTTAACACCTCTGACCTGCGCTTTTGATGGTGGGCGATACAAGATTCGAACTTGTGACCCCATCCGTGTGAAGGATATGCTCTACCCCTGAGCCAATCGCCCGTCGCCTTTCGGCAAAAGAGATACTATCATAGCCGCGCCTGGTTTACCAAGAACTTTTTGCCCCCGATTTTAAATTCGTGGATGCTAGCTAAGCCAAAGCAACCAAAGCAATAGGTAAAACAGCAGCTTAACCACCATTTACCGCTTTATCCACGAGGTCTCGGGGCGACAGATTAGTCGCGCATTGTTGTATGCCATGTCGAGCGTGAGGCAGGTGCGCGCGGCGTAGAAACCGTCCTCGCGCTGGATGGTCAGCGCCAGTTCGGGCTTGTCGCCGGTTAGGCACAGCGGCAGCAGCAGTTGGATCCGACCGCCGTAGAACTGCGGCACGGCGAGCGTGTAGTTGGCGGCGGCGCGGCGGGCGGCCTCGACGACGGCGCCCTCAAAGGCACGGCGCAGCAGCAGCGAGTTGCCCTCCCCCATCAGGCTAGCGGGAATACGCGTAAGGTTCTCCTCATCGCCCAGAATGTGGTCGATGTTGGAGCGGATGGGCAAGCGGTAGTCAAAGACCAGCTCGGAGGGGTCCTCGGCAAAGCGCACGCGGCACGGCAGGTACTCAAACGAGACCAGCATGGGGTCGCTCTCCTTAAAGAAGCCCTTCAAAAACCAGCGCTGGCGCGCGTCGGGCTTGGTGTTGGGCTCAAACAGGCCGTAGATGGTCTCGTAGCGACGCGTGTACAGGCCGGTGTTGAACAGGCATTGGTCGTTGTCGAACACCAAAGGCAGGTTGGACGGCGCGGTCTGGTCCACGTCGCGCTCGGTCAGGAACACCGCACGGCTAAACGAAAACGACAGGTAGTTTTTGAGGATGCGGTTGCCGGGACCCCAGTCCTCGGGGTCGGCGAGGTCGGCCAGGCGTTCGTAGCAGGGCTCGGGGCAAAACGCGAAGTCGTACACATTGCTGCACAGGGCGCTGGGGATTTCCATGTGGCGTCCATTCCATTTCATAGCTGGCGTGCGGATGCTTAGATTCTATACGCGCGACGCAATGCCGGGGAGCACATCACAGTGGCAACAGGAGTCGTACTCAAGAACGATCGGTTGCCAGACGAGGTCTTCGATGCTGCAGTGTAAGGTTTTTGCGAGCGCCAATGCCGAGGATACCGAGGCACGGCGCAGGTCCAGTTGGTTTTGCTCGTAGAGCTGTATGGCACAGATTTTGACTCCCGATTGGGCGGCCAGCTGCTTTTGGGTCAGGCCGGCTGCCTTTCGTGCTGCCTTGAGGCCCTTTTTGCCTGCCTGGGCTTTGTTCCATTTATCAATGACTATCTGGGCGAATTTAACTGCGGAGGCCTCGTGAAGCGGATGGTACGAGCCGATAACCCAATCGAGTGGCGCCACTTCAAAAAGGTCGCTAAAACCTAGGCCGCACGTCCATTGCGTGTATGCCAAAACCCAACCTGCTCAGTATTGCGGGGAACGGTCGAACGGATAGGCCTCCCTGAATTCGACGGGCTTCAGACCCGCGTGGACAATGATCTCGCGCACAAGCTCATCGCCCGACATGCCGCAGACAACGCGTGGGATACCGCGCTCAAACTGTTTCATCTCAAAAGCGTTTGACAAGATCGCCGTCAGTTCGGTCGGAGTCAGTCCCTGGTCGCAAAGGGCAAAATCGACTGCCTCGCCCAGCGTTCTCATAGCGTCCTCGAGATAAACTTCACTGTAGGCGCGGGTCATTTTCGGTCATCCCCTCTCGAACGATGTCTACGATACAGATCTCGCCGGTCTGACACTTTTGATGCTGCAGGCTCTTCGGTGTTTGAATCCTTTCATAATTCTTCTGTTCTTAGAGCTGCGTCGATCAGGTCGGCGACGTTGCAGGTGTGGTCCACGCGAGAGAATGTAGAGGCTATATCGGCGAGCGTAACCATGGCGAGATTTTACCGCCGATTGCATGGGAAGTAATCGCCGCGCGTTAATATAACCTTAATCGAGGGGTCGTATACGGAAGTGCGGGAAAACAGAGATCAGCCGACTAAACCCCGGATTTACGCTTCTGCGACCGACGGTATTGTTGCCAAAAATCGGGTTGTGCTCAGCCGCCCCTATTTTCCCCGAATTTCGGAAAACGGGAGTTTCGACAGCCAGTTGTGGCCTAAGAAGCGATGCTATTAACGAGGGAAGCGCCAACAGCGTGACAATTCAGACGATGTCGTCGGCATGGGTGAGTGGTGTCGACAGTAATTTTGGTAATCAACTTACTGGGCATTTAACAATAGAACGTCAGGAAATCATCGCCGAAGGCTTTGGTCCGACTTTTTGCTGTTCGGCGAGCTCAAAGATAAACGGGGCGTTTTATCAATAAATTCTGTCAAGAAATTGAGGTCATCAGTAGTAAATCCTTCGACGTTGAACCTTCTAACCGCAGGCAGATGGTTCAACGTGGTAAACACCAAAATCAACCGGGCGTTCGACAGCTACGCGAACGGCTCCGTCCTCTCGTGTCTCTGAGTAGGCAAACTGAATGCCATAATCAAGTTGAACGTAACCCCCAAGTATGGTTGCCTGATCTATGAACATGAGTAGAGCCCATCGGTCCGCACGCTGCCTTAAATAAAAAGCACCCGTCTCCAGACCGACGAAATCCGCGAGCTTTATCTTTCCGGAGAAGCCGCTCCCCTCATGCTTTCCCGCATAGGTCTCAGAGTCGTACTAGAACGAAATGTTATACAGTCCGCCGCTCTATATCTTCCTGACTGGCCCGTTTTCCAGCATCTAACTCAGCACCCCCTTATGGCTTTTCCGATTGTCACCGTTTAAGTAGAAGCAGCAGACACCTTGTTTCAAGTCTGACGCGATGAGCGTTTTGGGCCAGAATGTATGACAATCTAGTTAGAAGACCTGCCACTCTCCATAAACATCGGATGAGCGGATACAATCCCTTAAAGGAAGGAAAGAGCCAAGTTTTCCCTGCTCAGTTGCAGTATGTACTATGCCAATGACCTGACCCAAGTCATTAAACACTGGCCCACCACTCATTTCATGCTGAAATGAGCAATTCGTATAACAAAGTGTGCCCTCTTCGCTTGGATCTCCGACCCTGAGCAAATCCCCACTGTGCAATTCAAGGCTGAATCTAGATTCGGAAAAATGCTGTTGATAAGCGGAGATCTTATCCCCCTTTACGGGCAAATCCATGACTGCTGGAAGCTTGGGGATCTTCTTTAAGATTTCTTGAGGAACTTCTCGTAGTATTACAGCATCGCGCTTGTTGTCTTGAACGATCGATTTGCTAAATTTAAATTTAGCAAGCGGGGTCTTATCTGAGCTGGATACTTTTATTTCCCTTCTTTCCATGTCATGAGAAACGGCATCGCATATCACGTGCCACGCCGTCACAAGGCCGTAGCCGGTTAAGTAAAACCCTAAACCCTCAAACGGGGTTTCTTTGTCATCCTCTCCTTCTAGATACAGAAGCGAGTCTTGCTGAAGTGCGACTGGGAAAACAGGCGTATCTTCTGGTTTCGTTTTATTGTAGAGGCTGCCTAAACGCAGGAGCGGTCCCGATGTCCAGGGATTCTTAATAAGAGACTTATAAAAATTTAGACTTCCTCGAAGAGCCGCTTGAAATATCCCTCTCTCTGCGTCGGTGAGTTTAGCGATGGATTTACCGTAATAGCAGCCCATCGCGCCTTCAATGTCGCTATTGCTTAGTCGGTGGAGCGTTGAGCGGAGTCGCCGATATTGCTCGCGCTTTATATTTGTCTTTTGGTTACAGACAACGCCCGTGACTAGCTGTCTTGAGAAACTGCAACTGTAAAACGATTTATCTTCGTTGATCTCAAATGACTCGGTTCCATGGAAGTCAGTGATCGCGTTTCGTATTTTGTTGGGCAACCTGAGCTTTTCCTCTGAGCAAAAGTGTCGATAAAAATAAAAAGAGCTTTTAAAAGAGAACGTTAGGTCATCGGCATATCGCGTGTATTGATAATGATACTCATGCGATAGATGCATAAGCTGTTTGTCCATGCCAAGGCAAACCATGTTCGAAATTAAAGGGGATGAGGGAGCTCCCTGAGGGAGCCCTTTTGGTGTGGCGACAAGTCTAGAAATGCAGAATGCAACTTCAGGGGTGAGACCTAACTTCTTCGAAACAAGAAGGCCATATACCCGTTTAGATGAGATTGAAGGAAAGAAATCCTTAATATCAATGCCAGCAATTACTTGTGAGCCAATATGGGTCTCAGCATTTGTTTGTATTGATCGACCCTTTACAAAACCGTGCACACAAGGCAAAGGGTTGTAGCTTTTTTCTAGCTCTTTAGCGATAATTCGTTGAACCTTTTTTAAATCAGATCTTGGGATTAATAGCTCTCGATAGCCGCCATTTCTTTTAGGAATCAATTTATTTCTGTATAGGTCATACATGGAGGATGAATTGACAAAGAAATCAAGCTTTTCTATAGACAGGCCAAGAAACCCTGCCAGATCTGTCTTCGACTGCAGCTCGTTGAGCATCAGATTTTCCTTAAAGTTGATAGCCGGTTCCTCCGTAGAGTCGTACTTAATAGACACGTAGCAGAATATAATGTGCAAACAACACATATCCGATTGCGATGCGCAAACGCTAATTCGAACCGGCTATGAAGTGTATTTTACCAGTCATCCATTTGATGCAAATTCAAAATTAGGTAACTGTGTCAAATCAGGAACCCTGAATACAGGAATGACCCCTAAGGCCGAAGGTGCCTTCTGCATTGATAATTGAACATCGTTCGCAACTAATAGACGGTCGATGCATTTTGAGCTAATGAAGCGAGGCGAGGCACCTCTTCACCGGTCTTCTACAGATAGTTCAAGAAGAGGGAGTGGAACTCAAGACCCGGCGGCGGAATCAATACGCATGCAATCATGGGCGGGATCGCGCTCAACGCGGTCAAAGTCGACATATGCAAGGTCGACATACAGCGGCTCCCTGGGGCGGATCGCAGGTAAAAATAATTCACCGGGGACTAAGCTCAATATTGGCGGTACCATTTCACGGTACTTGGTGGTGCCTAAGCTAGAAAATTCAAAAAGTGTTTCAGCAATAATATGCTGCACCTAGAAACACTATTCCCGGAAAAAGCAGTGTAAAGGTAGCAGTAATCCAGTTGTTGTCGCCGGTTTTGAGAAGAGCTAAAGTTGTCGCGGTGGCAGTCTTGGGCTTGGACGACGTGGCCACCGTGGCCTGGTCGTTGTGATTGTCTTGGGCGCTGCGTTCGTGGGCTTCGCTACGAGGTCCGTCAACTACCAAGCACCGGGCTGCCCTGCAACATGACCGGCACCGCCAGCAGGCTAGCCCGCCCTGCCACCCACGCGCCGCATCCATCGGTCTCCACACAGCCGGTGGCGTGGCCACAACGGGTCCAATCACCACATACGCGGCCACGGCCCCCGGCAGCATCTACCCACCTCAGCACCAAAGACCCCGCCGGAAGGCACCACAAACCGCGCAGACACAAGCGAGCCGCCCGTGCGCGCAACGCTGCCATCGGCACCGGTCGTATCCAGCCACGAGGCATCGACGGTGCAACGTCCAACGCGAACGCCTGTGAAACGTTATCATGCACTGGGGCCTCGTCGCCGTCAGGGTCCCGGTACCGCGAAGTGCCTGGTTGCCCCACACTTCCATGTCGCATAGCGTGATGACCGCATCGGTCGCATGCGACTATATCACGGAGTTTTGCCCGGTAAACGTCAGCACCATGTCGCCATCTGCGCCGATGGCCTCAGCCACGTAGCCGTTAAACTCCAGGTGGTCAGCATCGGTCCAGGCCCATCCGGGGCCCGACACGCTCGGCACGTAGTATGCTTCCGGCAGGAAAAACGCGAATTACCCTCAGCTGCACAGGTTAAGTCGATACCGCTTGTAAATCAAGACGCCTTCAACCTAAGCAGTTGAAGGCGTCATCTTCGCGAGCATTATTTATATTGCATTGGTCGTGCTCTGCAACCAAGATCTTCGCGGTAGTCGTTCTTTTGATTTCATTGGTCGCGCCTTACGAACAAAAACTGAGTAAAGCATACAGACGAATGGAATGAGTAGCAAGGCATGCCTAATTGCCATTCATCAGCTTGCATGAGCATTTCAAAATTAAACCGCCTATGCAGCGAGCATGGGAACATAGGAGTCTTGATCGACGCCCCAAATGATTGGAGTAAGTCCGTAGTTTTTGCAAGCTTCGATAGACTCGGGGGAGACAACACCATCTTTAGTGTTGGTGGAGTTGAGAAAAACGACTCCTTCGCAATCGTTGCGTGCCGACTTAATGTCTTCCCATCCAAATAATGCATTTTGAATGCCTTGCTTACCAGGATTATTTACCGTTTTAATAAGGCGCATGGGTCTTCTCTTGTTTTTACCAATTGCATAGTCAAATTTAAACGAAAGTCCGGATCGGCCCTGGAAAGACGGGCCAGGAACATAAGGGATTTCATTATCAAGCAGCCAATTGCCGACATCTTCAGTGAAGAGGTTTCTCACACTGCTTTGAGATAACAAGAACATATCATCAACAGAGGCCATAGCCTGAAGAAGCATATTCATCTTCATAGGAAGGTCAGATCCGGAAGCCGTTATACACAGTTCGCCTTTTTCTTCCTTTACCGAAAAGCCAGAAAGAATCGAATTGAGCTTATCGATTCGCTGTCCTTTCATGGTGAATCCAGACAATTCAAGATCATTGATGGTTTCACCAAGATCAGAAATGACATAGCCGCCTGCTGGGTCATCACCCAGATAAACCCGCATGCAATCGTTGTTTCGATTGAGCATGGGGGTGGAGATGCAGACGCCATTACCTTGCTGGACCGGGACCATATTTGCCTCTACGAACTTGGCGTATGCGCTGATAAAGCCTCGAGCCTGATCTACGTTCATCTCACACCCCCAGAGATAGCTCTACTTTAAGCTTGTCTGTAATATTACAAGTTTCCTGAAATGACCAAAAGAGTGATGCAAAATCGTCGTTCAGAGGTTTCAGAATACTTTGACCTGGGATGCCACAAGCCCATTTGGCGCCGTATCCGTCTATATCAAAATGGACATGAGTACCAAGGACCAGCGATCCGTCTGGATTTCTGTGACGAAGGACCTCGGGATTATCACTATAATCAAGACGAATTAATGGACGATCCGATACGCGTGTCTGCATGGTGCTTTTTCTGTCAGCGGAAAGTCCAAGGATTAAGGAAGAACTTCTTTTATTCTCTGTAAGATCAAGATAAAACTTAAGGGCTTTATTCTCGTTAGCAACGAGTTCGATTAGCGTTTTACCTCCAGGCGTAGGCCATTGTTTGCGATATTGCATATCACGCACATCTTTGGCCATCAAGATGTATTCGCGAGCAGTTGGATTCAAGTCGTTCCAGCTGAAGATATTCACAGCAGTTCCAATCCTAATGGCTATTGCCCAGTAATCTCATCCTATGATAGATGCTCGCTGGGACAGATATTCGAAAATGTAGCGGAAGCGTTTCCCGCAGGGGCTTTCTTCGTTATGTGTGTATCACTTTGGCATAACAAAAGGTATCGATGCGCCGGCAGTTGCAAGGCTTGAACCCAGGAGTAAAAATTTCTCGGTCCCAAGAGCCTGCCCTCATTCGGGAACTGAACTAAATCCATCCCAAGCCAAACGATGCTTTGGTAGAAATTATATCATCATGAGCCTCGTGAATATCGTAGCGAGGTAGCACGCGTGAGATGGTGAATGATATGTCGGCAAGCGCAATCATGGCCAATTTTAACTAACTGACTGCATGAGATACAATCGCCGACTGTTGGTTGGCCTCTAATGGAGACAATTCCGGAAGTGCGGGATAAAACCGAGATCTGCTGACCAGCCCACGGTTTTACGCTTTCGCGACCTGTGGTTTTGTTGATAAATAGCGGGTTACGGTCGACAGGTTCTGCTTTCCCCGCACTTCCGAAAAATTAGTGTTTCAGCAGCGGCGTACGGCGACGAGCAGCACTGTCCCCAGCAGCAAAAGCGCCACGGACGCGGCGATCCAGCAGTTCTCGCCGGTCTTGGGGAGCGTGGCGGTTGTCGTGGTAGCCGTCTTGGGCTTAGTGGTCTTGGCGACCGTGGTCTTGGTTGCTGTCGTTTTTGTCTTGGTTGTCGCGGCCGCGGGTTTCAGCAAGGGATTTGCCGTGGGCCCCGCGGTGGGCTTTCCGGCAGCGGGGTTACATCGGCGGCAGGATCACTCGTCCCACCGCCCGGCACGTCGCGCCCGTCGGTCTCCCCCGCCGGAGGCGTGGCCACATCGGGCTCAACCACCACATGCGGTTCCACCGCACCGCCGGCATCAACCACGCCGCTAGCACCAAAAGCCCCACCAACAGGCGTCACAAACCGCGCGGACACAAGCGACCCGCCCAAGCACGCAACACCGCCGTCGGCACCGGCTGCATCAAGCCACGAGACGTCGACGGAAAGCCGACAGCCGGCCGCACCATCGCCAAGGCCCGCATCCTGCACAAACACGCCGTAGGCGCGCACGCCCGCTCCGGACCCGGCGCCCGCGGCAAAGACGCGCCCACCGCCGCGCACGGCCATGTCGCTGGCGATCACGCCGGCGACCGCCTCATCCGTGATATCGGCCCCGTCCGCCCGGGCATCGACGGCGCAGCTGTCCACCACAAATGCCTGCGAGACGTGGATCCCGCTCTGCGAGCCCGTCGCCGTCAAGGTCCCGGTACCGCGAAGCGTCATGTTGCCCCACACCTCCATGCCGCACAGCGTGATGTCCGCATCGGGCGCATGCGACTCCGTCACGGAGTTTTGCCCGGCAAGCGTTAGCACCAGGTCGCCGTCGGCGCCGATGGCCTCGCCCGCGTAGCCGTTGAGCTCCAGGTGGTCGGCATCGGTCCAGGCCCAGCCGGGGCCCGACACGCCCGGCTCGTAGTACGTCGTGCCCGCAATGATGAGGCTGTCTGCGCCCGCGGCATAAGAAGGCCCGCCCAGCAAAACGCATAGGCAGGCCATGGCAACAATCGCAATGTGATGACGGCTGGTGTAGGACTTGGCAGCAAACATACCCGCTCCGATCTTCGTAGGAGCCAATAGAATGTGCACCAGAAAATGCCCTGGTAGCAGCAGTTATTACTTTAGCGAAATCAAGCCGCAAGCAAAGAAAATGCCCGTGAACAGTACCATTAATAAGGTGTAAATCGTTTTGCCAGTCGGTGAAAGGAAGAATCGCCTCGAGTCGATTGGCGTTCATAAATTCCTAAGTCTGTAACAAAGGACCCTTACAGGTTGAAATCGTAAGAATAGCCTACTTTGACAATTGCTTAAAATCCTGAGCTGATGATTCCGCAGCCTCAACCATTGTTAACCAATCGTCTACTTTTGGAGGACGAACGGTCCATAAAGTATCTCGGCCCTTCAGTACATCTTCATTTGGTGGAACCATTGCACATATAGCTTTGTTTCCGTACTGATCATCTGGGCTTAAGACTAGCTTACGTTCAGAATCTTTTATTTGGTCTGCTGAGCATTCTGAAGAACCAATTACTAGAGTAGTCTGTGCAAAACCGCAGAATGCCTCTTTGCTTCCAAGCTTAACAGCTATAGGCTTAATCCAGCGCGCTAAAGAGGGGTATTCAAAGTTTGGGACTTCATCCCCTTCTAGATTAAACCCATGTGATTCCCAACTATATACAATCGTTTCGCCATCGAGCAGTCTTGCTGCATCTTTAATATTTGCGACTTCTCCTTTAGTGATTTTAAAATAATCAGGGAAAGGCATTTCGCTGTCCGCAGCCCTGTTAATAGTTTCTAACGCAACCGCAAGACTGTATATGGCATTTACTTCGGCAACCACATCATCCCTGAGGCCGAGATAAAAATAGAGAGCACTCGTGCCATCGATTCGAAGCTCCACTTTTTCATCTTCGGCTTCGCTTAAGAATCGATAAGTTCTTACTACATCTCGAGAACGCTTATTGAGTAATTTGTTAAATGAAAACTCATAGTTAATCGTTCCGCCGGACTGGCTGCCGATCCATTTAAAGCTCAATCGAAAGGTTTCCGTCGCGTCATGGGCAGAAAAGAAAGCTCCCTTCGTTCCATGAGTGGCCTTATCAACTATTAGATGTAGTTCACCACAGCCTTCCCAGAACAACGAAGCCGACCTTATGCAAGTTGATGTGGGCAGATCAAGGGTCTTAATGATTCCCTTTCGAATACCATCGCAGGAACGTCCAACGGGCAATTGGTAGGCCTGATCAATCACTTCCGCCGGCAACGAAGTGAAGGGCATGCCATACTCAATAAAATTTTTGGCCTGTTCCTTCTCATCGTCAGTCCCTGCAGTGATTTTCAGTGAAAACCTTAATGGATGCAGCATTGAAGCAATTGGCGTCTTTTCAATTACGTCGATTGCGATTCGACCTGCTCGCGGGGTTACTAGAATTTGGGACATAACAACGCCAGGGGCACATGCGCAAAAATCATCGCGTTTGTCGTATTCTGAGAGCACGTGAACTGAATATGCATAGTAAGGGTCCAGTTTATCAAGATGGGAACATAGATCGCGCAGCCTATTCTCGAGAATGGCTGGATCGCTGCAGTCTGGAAGATTGGCCATGGAGAGCAGTTTCGCAGCATACTCAGAGACCTCTTCTTTTCCATTTGAAAAGTAATAATCAATTACTTCTGGGTGTTTGGACGCCCAGCCATCAACTCTTGAAAGGCCATCCCAGACGAATTTTGTACCAGAAGTTTCAACCAGCTCCTTAGCCCATCTTAGATTCTCATTTGTGGGATCTAATGGCATAACAAGATGCCAGCTATTTATTTTTACATGCAAATCGACTGTGGTTGCCGATAATTCCTGCCACGAATTTTCAATCTGAGCTTTCTGGCCGTTTTTTAGATTTTCAGCAAATTTCTTAATTTGATATATGTCGACCGTTTCAGCATCAAGGTAAACGATAAGGTCAATTCCTCCATCGCCCCTAGAAGGTCGAATTTTAATGGCGTCTCGCTCTTCAAGAGAAATAAACGTCGCAAGAACTGACTCGATATCCTCACCTGAATATCGAGTCCAAGGGATACGTCCAGTCATCGCTGCACCTCAATAGAAGCTAAATAAAAAAATCCAATCACTAATTTAAATATTCGGGTTTAATGAACTTGATTCCCCTCTTTTTAATGGCCCTCCACTCATCAGACGGTAACCACTCTTTTGATCGAATATGATAGAGAAAAAGCCACATCTCTTCAAATTCACGCCCTTCTATTGGGAATTCCTTAGCATGCTTTGTAAGACGATCAAGCAAATTTCCATCGCCAAAATGCTTGGCGTAAAGATAGACGAATAAGTATAAAAGACAGTCATTAGCCCTTTTGATATCTTCAAAATCGGGCATATCAACCTTAAAATCGAACTTAATTGCGTAGTAAAGGCCGTAGCAAACCGAAAGGTGATCACCGTGATTAAGACAATCAGAGATAATAACCTTTGAGAGACACTCAATATAATCTTTGTCCATACTCAAAGGCTCAATTATTGCTTTCTCGAATGACGGCAGCAAATAAGGAAATACGATTGCAAGGTGCATGGCATAGTCCCGAAAATAGGCTTTTGCCGAAGGCTTTAGTGAGCGCGATGCGAGCATTTTGAACGCGTATAGCAGTATTGAGGCATTATTCTGGTAAGAAGGAAGAAGACTGGTCGCGTATTCCAAAAAAGATGACACATCTTTGTAATCAAGCGGGTCTGATTTATTAGGTTCATTGCGCCTTAATGAATTTACCCAGCCATTAGAAAGCGCTATGGGTAATTCTAGTATTTCAGTTTTCTTCTGATTCAGTGTTAGACGAAACTTGGACAGCTCTTCCTGCAACGAGATGATGAACTGCTCGGCCTCGTATCGCGATGCGACATAACAATTGTAGTCATCGATATTTCGAATAAATCTATAGCCTTTGTTAAATAAACTAGCATCGATAACTGTGAGAATTAATTCTGAGACAACATTGGAAGCGTGTGGACCGATAAGTAATCCGTGGGTTTCGCCGTCGCACGCCTTTTGAAGTAGTCCGTCAATTTCGTTCGCCCAACCGCCCCGACGGGAACTTCTATTTTGCTTTGCGTTATCCCTTCCCATAATCGCCCAAGGCAAAGAATGCGTGTATATACTCGGAAAACAAGTGGAGATGTCGCATTTCACGAGATATTTTTTACCAATAAGAATAGTTGGTTCAGGGTTAGGATCAGTCATCCAGTTTGAATAGTTCATTTGGAATATTGCTTGCGAATCGGGAATCACACGAGGATGAATCCTGCTAACTGCATAAGGCTGCGGTAATGTGTATTTTTGAACGTGACGGACTATATCGCCCCAATTGTCGGCTAAACCGCGGACGAGTCGCTCGTAGGTGAAGGGGGTTGGTATGCCGAATTTTCGATATTGTCCATTGCACCGAATGTAATTAAATCTAATCCACTCTGAGCGTGAATCGTTGCTTGCCATTTTGCGATTATTGCAATACGTAACAAATTGTTCTGCCGAAAAAATCGGCGGTAGTTTGTCGGCAAACCATCCGGCAAGCATTAGTCCGTTATAAACAGCATCTTCGGATAACTCTTGCCAATATGCCCAGTAAGGCTTGGAAGGAGCAAAGAGCTTGTCACATAATTGAGATTCCATTGCCGACCTTAAGATAGGCTACTTAATGAACAATAGTTTAATCAAATAGCTGCATAGATATTTATGAAATACTTCAATTTAGAAGTGTGAATCACATTGAAATTGCTGTAATTAATTAAAAGGATTTCTATGTGCCTGCAGTCAACCTATTAATACCGATCCGATTGCTTATACTAAATGCGTGCTCGGGTCTACGTAACTAATACGAGCCAGTTATATTGCTCCTATTATATTGAGGTCCGAGAGAAGCGGGGCCATCGCACTCCCCAGATGTCGCCAAACAAGTCCTTCGCGTACGCCCTGTCTCTGCTACGAGCTTGTCCGTTTAAGTGGGCTTTATCGTGCTCCCGTGACGCATATCCTTAATGTAATTACTTCTATCCTAAAAGTCCTCCAACGGCAGGCGAAGGCCATCATATGAGCCACTAGAAACGGCCAAACTGCGTCACGAGATAGCTTGCTTGGACAATCGGTAGATACGGAGTGCTGCCACTAATCGACATGTAATCTATCCATTCTCTCAGCGCCATATAGGACCTGCTAGTTGTATTTGGCGCTGAATTGCACCTCTCTTGTTTAGCTGGCATAGAGTTTTGTATGATGCGGCAAGAGTGTTTTCTCTTTCAAAGAGATCTTGCCGTTGATCGGGCTCATCTAACCTTTCAGAAGCCTGTTCAAGCGTCCATTGATATTCCCTTGCATTCTGGAGCATCTTATTAAATAGAATCTGATACTGATACATTGAAAACAAAAGGGATTGATAAGCTTCTATGAATTCGGCAATTGCCTCTCCGCTCTTTCCCTTGAAGCAAAATCTTGCCTCCATGGCGAGCGATCTCATTTCATCAAGTTTTAAATGCAATTTGAGTTGAAGGTCGGCATCTAACACCTTACTAATCGAGGCTGAAATTGATTGCAGGTACGTGGTGTTAGTCAGCCAAACAAATAGTAGGTCGATAGCCATTTGCGGTTCGTCATCATGCTCCAAGTTCTTCGCGTTTTTTGCGTAAACGCTCATGAGTTTATCGACGGTTATCCAAATATTTAAACGTCGATTGAATAGAGACTGTTTATTGCTGAGACGAGCTTGGTAACAAGAAATGAACAATGCGATGATTGCCACAATCGCTGAGATGTACTCAGGTAGAATCGTTAGGTCCATTGTCTCCCCCTCCCTTGACACGTACCGCAGTGGATGACGTCTCCAGTTAAGCAGTCGTCCACTTACACCTTTTCCTTGAAGTTCATCTGGAACAGCTTTCGAGTCTAATTTCAGTATTGGTCCAATTCTAATTGCCACGGTTACTAACAATCGGTAATGAAAGCCGACGCCTCTTGCCATAGACAAACGCGGAGATATCTTTGGGTTGCGCGTGGTTGTCGACTCAAGAAAGTTCAATCGAGCTCTCTGCAACCTCAATACCGGGTGCGTATTTCTCTATCAACGCGTCCAGAATCACGCGGTTGCCAGGCGTCATTTTTGGAGAAGAAACGATCTTCATTGATGAAAAGGCTTCATCGGAGATAGCAAGATCGTAATAGGGCGGGATTCCGGGATCGCATTTATCGAGCATGACATCATTTGCTCTGACAATCTGATCTAGCCGAACGTTTATTACGGAATCGATACCTATGGGAACAGCTGTCAAGATATAGCGCCATTCTTTCTGATACGACCATGCAGTTGTTTTGTGAACTCCAAGTGCCATTAAATCAGCCACGAGTCCGCCGTTTTCAAATGCGTTAATTACCTTTGGAAACAAAAGAGACTCATCATTTGTGTATTCAACCTCGTGAAGAATCTCACGATCACGAGCCGTTTCAAAAAAATGGTAATTCTTATCCCAAAAGTCCTCGAGGGGCAGATGAAGCCCATCAAATGAACCACCAAGGGCGTTCAAAACCGCTTCACTTGATAACATATTGAGGCTTTCATTTGAAATAGAGTACTGCTTAAATGGATAGCTTTTCATCTGAATTCTTACTCCACATTCAGCTCCGGCATACTCGCGCCACATGGGGATGCTCTCCTCATCAGAAGAGGTCCAACAACTGACGAGCTTCATTTTTCCAAGATTTTGAGAGTCTGCTGAACGCTGTTCTTGTGGGTCATCAACCTTATCTAACCGGCTGAACCTGATAGTTCGTTTATGCAGAATCAAGGCCAGCGTATCTAGGCTTGCATAATGATAGAGAACGGCGGGTGCTTCCATGTTTGGCTCCTAGCTATAACAATGAGTCCATATCACTGTTCATCAAAATTTATAGACATGATCACGAAAAATCAATTAGTGCCAAACGGTTCCAAGCACCCCCCTCCCCAACTTTGTCCAAAAAGTCCGCTGTTGCTGAATGACGTTACCCTAAAATAACCTCACATACATATACACGGAGTGCTGGCCTGGCGCCGCCTCCGGGCCTTGGCGCCCACCTTATCGAGAGGCACCGCTATGAAACGAGTCTTTTACCGCTCGCTCTGCGCAGTTCTTTGCGTATCTATGCTTAACGCAACAATACCTGTGAGGGCTATAGCGGAAGAAGGATGGCGGCAAGAAAACACCTTGGAGCAGGTTGATACTGGCGCAGCGGACAATTCGGGCGGCAGCATGACAGGCGACATCGATACAGGCGAGATCGGCAATGAGTCCATCAAAAATGATTCCGATATCGCGAATCCAATTTCACATCAGGAGGAACCTCAGGTTTCCCTAGCTTCCGATATGTCGCCTGATACGGAACAAGCCACAAAGGCCACAGTAAGTGGATATCAGCACAGCGATAGCGCCACCACCGGCAGTGTCACCCTCACCGCCGAATGGAACGAACCAGTACTTGGACAGCCAACGACCTTCCATGTAAGTGCAACTGGTGGCAGTGGCAGCTATCTCTTCCGCATGGATGCGCCCTCGTACTCTAACCCCAACGAGTACGCTTACGAGTCGGTCGCCGATCCAAGCCGCGGAGAGTGGACAAAGTACACCGATGCGTGCGATAGCCACGACTTTACGTTCACAATGACGGCTACCGGATCATATAACTTCCGCTTTTACCTCATGGACAAGGCGTCGGGCGTTTATTACTTGCGCACCAACTCGTATATCCAGGTTGCAGATGATGCGTATCCCAGCGTTGCGAGCATTGTCAATAAAGCAGTGTCACAAGCCAAGCAAGAGACAGATGGTTCTGAATACGAAATGGCCCTCTATCTTCACGACTGGCTTCTCGATCAGCTTGAGTACGACAACTCGCTCAAGTGGTCATCTGCCGAGAGTGCCCTCACGCGCGGCCTGGGCACCTGTCAGGCGTATGAAAGCGCCTATTCCAAGCTGCTCACCGCTGCCGGCATCACCAATTCAGAGACCCGCGATACCTATGACGGCCACACCTGGAATGCCGTCAAGCTCGATGGAAAATGGTACCAGGTCGACTGCACCTGGGACGATACATCCGACAACTTTTATGGCGACCTTGACCAGCGCCACCTGTACTTTTGTATCACTGATGAACTCATGGCAATCGCGCACAAGGGGCACGCCAAAATCTACACTGCCGACGAGTACGCCACCCGTTCGACGAGCCTCAAAGATAACTACTTCGTTCACAACGGCAAGGCCGACGAATGGGCTGCCAAGTATGCCGATCGCATCCAGCAGCACCTCGACGCAAAGGAGAACAAGTTCTCTATCGACGCCGACAACCAGTCCTTCCCGCCCAGCATCAGTGGCATCCAGAACGGAATCATCGCCTTTACGATGGAACAGAGAGAATGGAAAACGAACAGCGCCAAAGTCGATCTCACTGCTGCCTCCAACATCACCATGGCATCGAACTATGAGTGGACTGCAAGGTTTGATTTTGAGGTCGAGTACTCAAATATGCCAGCCACGCCCGACATCTCGGAGCGTACGGTCGGAGACGGAATCTACGTCATCCAATGCTCGTTCTCGCCCGAATCCGTAATCGACGTCCAGGGAGGCTCGTGGGATTCGAGGGCGAACATACAGCTCTGGAAATCCAACGGAACAATGGCGCAGGCGTTCCTCTTCAGGTACGATGAAGCGGCAGGCGCCTACGAAATTACCAATGCCAAATCGGAAATGGCACTCGACGTGCAGGGCGGGTTGATGTCAAGTGGCGTCAACGTCCAGCAGTACGTGCCGAACTCCACGGAGGCCCAGCGCTGGTCAGTCGTGCCGAACGAAGACGGCACGTTTACCCTATCGCCGGCAGGTCACCCCGAGCTCGCGCTCGACGCGTCGGGCGGCCGCTCGACGCCCGGAACCAACATACAGGTCTATGCCACCAACGGGACCGAAGCCCAAAGATGGACGTTAAAGAAGCCAGGTAACGAAAGCGGTATTAACGGAATCTACGTCATCCAATGCTCGTTCTCGCCCGAATCCGTAATCGACGTCCAGGGAGGCTCGTGGGATTCGAGGGCGAACATACAGCTCTGGAAATCCAACGGAACAATGGCGCAGGCGTTCCTCTTCAGGTACGATGAAGCGGCAGGCGCCTACGAAATTACCAATGCCAAATCGGAAATGGCACTCGACGTGCAGGGCGGGTTGATGTCAAGTGGCGTCAACGTCCAGCAGTACGTGCCGAACTCCACGGAGGCCCAGCGCTGGTCAGTCGTGCCGAACGAAGACGGCACGTTTACCCTATCGCCGGCAGGTCACCCCGAGCTCGCGCTCGACGCGTCGGGCGGCCGCTCGACGCCCGGAACCAACATACAGGTCTATGCCACCAACGGGACCGAAGCCCAAAGATGGGTGCTCAAGAAAATCTAATGAAACAGGCTTACCGCTTGCCCTTGCGAGCTTTCGCAAACCCCTTCGCGTCGTGCACCATCATGAACGCTTTTAGCGCGAATACGAGACACCCGTTCAAGCCGTGCAGCACGTTGAGCAAAGGCGCATAAGGTACCAGGCAGGCAATTACACAGCCGAGCTCGCACCTGCCGCATACACAAGCCTGTTACGACGTGGGCCCTCCGCTGCTAAGCTTTACACTCGTCCACAACTGCGGCGCCGCGCTCGTATATATACCCACGAAGATAGCCACTGAGAACACCAGGCCGAGAGCCGGACTCATCCTGTTGACCAGCACCCGCGTGGATATGGGCGCATCCCACACCAGATCAATGTTGGAGATAAGCGCTACGCAGACTAATCCACCGTACGACGCGCCTAGCGCAAGCGGACTGCCCCGCCTATCTGAGCTATGTCACGGGCGCCCAAGTCAATGGCGGTCGCCCCGGCCTCGATGCCGTGCGATTCCGTAGCGGCCGAGTAGCCGACCACAATAGGCAGAAAGACGACGATGGGGGTCCAAGAAGCTCAGAGTCTTAACAATACCTTTGAGCTCACAGGCGCCGGGAACCACGGCCACCGCGACAAGCAAGATCGCTCCGACACCATTAGGAAGCCCCTGCTGCCGCATAGCGGCGGAGTTAGCGTCGCCATACGGCACAATGAAGCTCATGTAGCAGAAAAGCGCTGCGAACCATTCGAAGAAGGAATCTATTTCCTTGAAGCCCAACTTACTCCCCTATTAGTATCTAAACCCGTATCGGTGCGTTTAGAATAGCAAGCTTAGCTTTCGCTTCAACAATTGCCTGTTGCGCACCACCATGCAGCAAAGCAAGGTCGTCAATCATGTCGATCGTAGAAATAGAGGCAATCTGCCGTCTTTACAGCCTTCCGCCAATCGAAAAGTCTAATTTGCTTCTCACTTATAACTTCTCACTCTGAAATGAAAGTCAGGCTGTTCGGTAAGGGCTCTGTAACCATCGGTTACAACCTGTTCAACCCCATCTGGAATCCTGCCATCTCGTATCCCGTTCATCCAAATTAATGGGAAGAGGCATACCGGCTTTCATGGAAGTCAAGCTCCAAGTCGAGTTTCTAAAGTTAATATCCAGGAACCAAAGCTTGCCGTCGGCATCCACCATAAACTCAACTTAGAATATGCCCTCATATCGGATCTCAGAGAATATTGCCCTGAGCGCGACCTCAACTTAGTCGTCAGTAGGATTGGGAACCGTCATATCCATGCTGCAAGAATCGTCCAGAGCGTAGGTATAGCGAGCTTCTATGAAGAATAAAACATCTTTACCATAAGCGATAGGGCAGCCCTCATATGTACGTTCCGCCAGCTTATTCACAAAACGTTGGAGAAGGAGATAGGAATCGCTAGTTATGTGGTCATACGCAGCAGATAAGTTGCTCTCCTCGTTGCTAATATAGTAGTCAGATTTCCAGTCTTCATACGACTCTCTCGGCTTAGTAATAATTGGATACTCTATATCGTCACGAGTCTCTCTATTTACACGCCTAACGCGGGCAACCCTCATTCCATGATATAAATGCCAGCGCTCTGATTAAAGGAGTCGATTCACTCTAGTCAAGAATGACCTTCCGAATGTATATGTCCTTCAGCCCTATAACAATCAAATATTGCAAAGCCATTGCAAACGGAATTGCCATAACGCCTAACTTTCCGAGCAGCAAATAACAAGCAACAAGATATACAACGTTCGAAATAAGCGTGATGACTGTCGATTGCTTCGTTAGGCCATAAGCGTTGAAGCAGGGATGAATGGCGGAAAAGACAATGCTCGCAGCGACAAGAGCGGCTAATGTGGCAAAGAGATACCAGTACGCACCGTAGAGCGGATCCATAAAGACAGCAAGTGCAGGCGGAACGACCAAGCAGGCAATAGCTGCGCAAGGTGTCACAACTTTAGCCACGACCTTCTCGATTTTTCTAACAACCTCATACGCGCGACTGTTAAGCCCCTTGGCGATCAACTCAGCAAGCTGCGGCATAATCGCCTGCTGTACAGGTCGAGAAAGAAGAGAGAGAGCGGAAAGCAGCTGCCTAAAGAATTTAAAGACACCGACAACCTCACTCGACAAGAGAGAGAGGAAGAACACATCGAAATACTGAATTGGAGCGTCCGCCGAGGTATCCAGGTTTGACCAAATTGTGAAGGAGATGTAGCCAGCCGGCAAATCGGCGAGTCGTGCTTTAACGATCTTAAAAAATCCAACGCGCCTGCGAGCAACATGCACGGCAATAAAAAATAGCGTCATGCTCTTAATGATATCAGCAGCACAATACGCACAAGCAATAACGACTACACTATTCCCGAAAAGCACCATTGACACAGCCACAAAGAGCAGCTTGACGGCCGCCATAACAACCGCATGAATGGCAACATAGTTGAATCTATCGAAAAGACGGAGCAAACCCGTAGGGGCACCTTCTATATGCACAAGTATCTCGAAACAAAACACCACTGCCGCAGCAGTCGCGGCAGAATCCCATCCGAGAACGCCCGCCACGAAGCCGACAATGGCGAAGGAGATGACACATCCGGCAACTGCCGATGTCACATCGACAAGAAAAGCGGCCTTAATACTGGCAGCCAGTCCGCGCTCATCTCGTTTTTCCAGACTGATTGATCCATAGCGAATCACACTTTGCCATGATTGGAAATTTAAAAGAGAATCATTCGCCTGCATGTAAGTCTGACCGATCATCAGCGAACCGTAGCCAGCAACGCCAAGAAATCCAGCAGATACAAATGACGTCAGCATATTCAAAGCAGAGGCGCCGCCCTGACCTACAACGATAGTGAAGACATTTTTCGCAAGCTTCGCCCAGAATTCATTGCCCCTAATTTTGTCACGCAAAAGCTTGAGACTAAAGTGCATCATTGCTCCATTTCGTTTCTCGCCAGCGAATCCAGGATTAAAGAACCCAGGTCATCGGAAGTCATGAACTCACAATCCGGATACCGTTCCGCAAGCCGTCGAAGCAGTCTATCAAGCGCTTCGAGTGAAAACTCGCGATGCCTCTCATTCACTCGGGTCGTATAGTTGACGCGATGGGTGCATACCACCGCCGGCTGCCTACGCCTGAAAGCCGTCTCGATTTCTGCGAAAGCATCGTCGACACACTCATCGACGTTTTTGCCTTGAAACATAGAGCGCGAGGGCTCGAACTGCACGTTTCGGATTAAGCGGCACTGCCCAGGCACGTTGGAGTGTCCGAAAACGTTAATCTTCTTCAAATAGGAGTTGTTCCCTTTCGGGACATTCCTCTTCGGCGACGATTGGATAGTCTCAATGCCCAGCTCAGCGGCGATGAGCTCACATTCCTTATTGGCGACATAGCATGGTGGGATGAAGCTCCTGGGGGCTAAGCCAAAAAGGCGTTTGAAAATCGTGACCGCGTCTTCAAGGTATCCGCGCACATCGATCAGAGTGTTTCCGCTGTTGAGCGCGTCAATCCCATTGTAGAAGGCATCGTCCAGACCCACCATTCTCAAACAGCGGGCATATTCCACAGCTGAGTCGGCGACCGCATCGGCAAGCCACGCCGTAGCGTTAAGGTGCTCTCGCCCGTGGAGCTGAGGATGCAGTGCCGTTTCACCGCGACCCAGCCGAACGAAATCGAGTACTCCCTCGTCTCCGTCATAGGTTCGGTAGGTTTTATCGATGGGCTCGAATCCAAAGTGCGCTACATCAGCGTTGCCGGGAACGCATCGATTGAAATCTGGGTTGGCGGTTGCGAAGTTCAACGTGAATACTGGGGCGGAAGCCTGAAATCGCACCGCATTCTCGCGCAGCAAAGAAGAGAGGACGCTTACGTCGGCCTTCTTTTCCAAGCCGTCAAAAGATTGGTAGTGATCGAGCCTGAAAGAGGGGAAGCGATTCTCAAATGCCGCAAGTGCATCGGCATCCGGGACCCTCACGGCACCCCAATCGTCGGACTCGAAGACGACGATACGCCTATTCGTTTGGAAACCAAGCTTTGCGACAAGGGTCTTAGCAGCCTCTTTGATTACGTGCATCGTCTGCCCCTAAAGCTCGAATTCACATTTTTCGGGAAAAAGTTCGTCAAGGCAGGTGAGAATCCTCGTCCGCGCAGTCTCGTACTGCTCCGGCGTAAGGTCGCCGTCATTGAGACAGACGACCTTACCCTTGCGCCCGCGAAGATACGATTCAGCCTCTTCCAGGGTTGAATCGAAATTAGCATCAAATGAAAAGGACCGTCCGAAAGAAACTGGACGCGGATAAAAATCTCCTTTTGCGCACTGCCAATCTTTCATGAGCCAGTTAGATACGTCGGTTGCCTCTCTAAAACGATGAGAAGAAGTCGCCTCAAGCTCTTGCTTTTCTACCTCCCAAATTTCTTCGAAGGTAGACTTTAAAAATGAATTGCAGAGATGGGGTTCATAAAAACCTTTGAATGTAGGATATATCAATAAAACGAGCGTTCTCAAGCACATGATGCCATAGCCTGGGCTGAACCACTTAAGTGGATGCCTGCCTACACACGCAAGTGGTTTAAAATGTGAGCTTAAAACGCTAGCGCAGTTAAAGGGGACGTAGAAATTGTCACCTCGAGCAAGACTTGCTGCATTTAGAACTGCCGTAATTCTTGGTAGTCCTTTATGAAAGAAATCGTCTTCTGTGGTCTTATCAAGAATCAACAAATCATCATTGAATAGGACAAAGTGCTCAGAAAGGCCCTCAATTTTGTAGGCATTCAATTCGATAACATTTGAATTGAAAGTTGGGAGATTCTTATTGGGGATAAAATCACTATGCTTTACAACATTGATTTTTGGATTTGAACAATCAAGCCATTCGGGTAAATGACCATATGTCAGAAAATGAATTGTGCCAACCCATGGCGCGTTGGAAGAAACACTTCGAAAAAAATAACGTAGCAAACCCCAATCTCTATAACGTTTATCCTGATTGGGAGTGATTATCTCGCTTGACTCATTGCTATATTTATATCGATCAAAAAGCCAATTTGGGTCCGTGCAATCAACCCATGGAATTACAAAATCAATCTTCATAACGTTCTGTGACCTCGAAAGAATTCCTAGTTATCAGTAGTGATTGTTTCTCCCCGTTCAAGGAGATCATCATTTAATTGAACCGACTTTAAAACTTCTATCAAAAGCTAACGCCCCTAGTAAAAAGCCAATTGGAACTGAAAGGGGCCCAACAAAAGCTGCTGAAGCTGTCGACTGTATCAACAAATATAGAAATAGAAGAAGTAAGCAAATGTACCTATTAGGGTCCTTACTGGATCCACTCTGAATCATTTTAAAAAGTTTTATATAAATTGAAAGAATGCAAAGGAGTCCTAAAAACCCGGTTTGCCCAAGAACCATAGGCCAGTACACATCCGAAATAAAGGAGCCGCCATCAGGAATATTCATAAGACCGTAAACAGATGATAGATGGTAAGAAAAATACACTTGAGAGTAATAAACTTTAGACATGTAAGAAGCGAACGACCCAAAACCAGTGCCAAGCGGAAAATAATCAAAAGCTATCTGCAAGGATGTGGTCCCAAGCAAGTCACGTGCAGTTTCATTTCCAGCGAAGTAATACTCAACTATTTGACCCCAAGCAATGAACACAGCAATGACGCATAAGCAAATCAAATTCCATTTTGAAATAGATTTACGCCGGACTAGCACAACATAAAACAGAGCAATGGCAAAGATGGCAGCTGCCATTGCTTTATATCGAAATGTGCAAAATACATTTAATGCAGCAAAAAAACCCATGCGTAAGTTCCTACGCCAAGGTTTCTCGTCAAATATAATCCGATTGCGAGAAGAATAATTTGCGCTCCGGCAAGGTATTCAGAATGAGAAAAAAACAATTTTGGTATCGCTATACCAAATCTGATCTCTTGACCAGGAAACCAGTTAAAAAATAAATTTAGAAGCAATAATCCCGTCAGGCAGTATGTCAAAAAACGAACAATGAGGATCATCTTTTCTCGATGAACGGAAACAAAGTCGTTACTTGCTGCAAGCCCAAATGCCATGGCCAGATAGAATTTTAAATTTAGGAATGTATCTCCTATGCATGCTAGTATTGGCTGGGTTGAATATAGACATGAACTCATCAAACCAGCAGTTACATATAGAACAATGAGCCACCATATTCCTAAAAACACTTTGCTGCGTCGAGATAATAAATAATACAATCCCCCAAACAGTGCAAAAACTTCGTCATAATATCCAAATATCGGAAAGCACTGTTGGATTGGATCTTCAAACACCAACAGAAAAATACTAAGCCATAATAGGTATTGATATAAATTTCCGTAATTTTGTGGCTTCTTGGCCTTTTCAATCGAGGTCATTCATCATCCCTGCTGCCATATTGAATGCATGAATCTGTTTCTTTGTACAGATTTAGTATTTGTTCAATTGAATGTTTGGAATTGAATCGGTCGGCAACAACTTTTCTTCCAGCATCGCCTATTTCTTTACGAAGCTCAGAATCGAACAACAACTTATTAATTAAAAGAGCGAGGTTATTGACATCGTCGACTTTGATAAGGAATCCATTAGTGCCGCTTTCAATGAGCCGTGGTACTCCGCCGACGGCTGTGGCAATGGTGGGTATACCGTGAGACATTGCCTCGAGAACGCTCATGGGCATACCTTCATTCTTAGAGGGAAGGCAGTACACCGCGGCCCGCTCGAACAGGGCTTCGCGTTCGCCACCGGTGACCCAGCCGCAAAACTCGCAGCGGTCAGCAATGCCTAGCTCCTCAGCGAGCGCTTTGTTCTTCTCGATTTCACCGTCTCCGCCAAAGACAATTTTAGTCTCCGAGAAACGCGACAGGACTTCTCTTGACGCGCGCAAGAGAACATCCGGGCTCTTGTTCGCGTCAAGACGTCCTAAAAACAGGACGTCTTGACGCGAACAAGGTGAGCACGGCTGCGCAGGCACTTTAACACCGTTATGGACAACGTCAATCTTTTCAGAGTCACAAACGTTTTCTGCAAAGTAGTCACGCCACTCTTCCGACAAAACCACAACTCGGTCGGCGATGCCAAAGGTCTCCCTTACGTCACGACGGTAGGCGTCTCCACCCTCTTCAAAAGCCTTCTTAAACTCCCCGTCGTGATCGTGCAGTATTACGTACTTGCCTGCTTTATGTGCCATACGGGCCATAATTGACTTACGTTTGTAGGACCCACGGGCACTAATGTGTAGGTGAATGATGTCATAGGAAGACATAACCCTCACATAGCGCGCTAGCGCCCGCGTAAATGCGAGAGACTTACCGAATTTTGAGGAACCGACCCCCGTCCCCAGGTACTCGAAGGCGTCGCATGCCTCAGGGAGACCTCCATCAAGATAGCCCCGTACGACGGAGACAATCCCGCCATGCAGAGAAAGGTCGGGGCCGACCATCAGAACTTTCGCGTTCACTCTATTATCAACTGAAACCATCGTCATCCTTAAGCCGCGAACCTAGGCAGCGAGCGGGAACCCCTCCCCAAATTGAAAACTCAGGCTCCACATCTTTGGTCAAGACGGCGCCAGCGGCAATTACGCAGTGATCAGAGATGTGGACACCCTTGAGGATCGTTACGCCACAGCCCATCCACACGTCGTTACCGATAACGACATCTTGGTCGTTATCGGGAGTCTTCTCCTCATCTGTAAGTTCCATCATGGGACGATCGAGAATATCCGTGCGGTGGTCACCTGTAACCACGGTTAAGTTAGGTCCGCTCATGACATAGTCGCCGATGCGAATTTTCGCTCGGGTCGTGAGCAGTGTTGTTCCGGGACCCAGGTACACGTCGTGACCCATGTAGATATTTCCCGCTCCGGAGATCTCGCTGCGGCGGCCGAGTGTCACGTTCTCGCCGCATGAAGCAAAGGAGCGTCGTAGCGAGGGCATAAGAAGTAGCTTGTTATAAGCGCGGGAGACTCCGTCGAGGATCCTATAGGCGAAATCCATTATTAAGCTTTCCTCCACACCATCTTGTCCACGACGCCGGTGTAGCTCTGGATGATCTTGACCACCTTGGTGGACACGGTCTCGTCGGCGTAGTCGGGAACGGGCGCCTCGGGAAGCGACCCCTCGGCGTCGAGCTCGACGGCGGTATGGACGGCCTGCAGTAGGCCGCGCTCGCTGATGCCGGCGAGCGTGAAGCAGGCCTTGTCCAAGGCCTCGGGGCGCTCGGTGGAGGTGCGGATGCACACCGCCGGGAACGGGCGCCCGATAGACGCGAAGAAGCTGGACTCCTCGGGCAGGGTCCCGGAGTCCGACACCACCGCGAAGGCGTTCATCTGCAGGCAATTGTAGTCATGGAAGCCCATGGGCTCGTGCATACGCACGCGCGGGTCCAGCTTGAAGCCGGTGGCCTCCAGGCGCTTGCGGGAACGCGGGTGGCAGGAGTACAGGATCGGCATGTCGTATTTCTCCGCGAGCGCGTTGATGGCGGTGAACAGGCTCGTGAAGTTCGCCTCGGTGTCGATGTTCTCCTCGCGGTGGGCGGACAGCAGCATGTAGTGCTTGGACTCAAGGCCGAGCTCGGTGAGGATGTCGGAGGCCTCGATCTTATCAAGATTTGCGCGCAGGACCTCCGCCATGGGCGAGCCCGTGACATAGGTGCGCTCGGGGGCGCAGCCGGTGTCCTTGAGGTAGCGGCGTGCGTGCTCGGAGTAGGCCAGGTTGACGTCGGAGATCACGTCGACGATGCGGCGGTTGGTCTCCTCGGGCAGGCACTCGTCCTTGCAGCGGTTGCCCGCCTCCATGTGGAAGATGGGGATGTGCAGGCGCATGGCCGCGATGGCTGACAGGCAGCTGTTGGTGTCGCCTAGGATGAGGAGCGCATCGGGCTTCACCTCAACCATCAGCTTGTAGCTCGCGGCGATGATGTTGCCCACGGTCTCACCCAGGTCGGCTCCCACGGCGTCCAGGTAGACGTCGGGGTCGGCAAGCTCCAGGTCGCGGAAGAAGATGCCGTTGAGCGTGTAGTCGTAGTTCTGCCCGGTGTGCGCCAGCAGGCAGTCGAAGTGGCGGCGGCACTTCTTGATGACCTCGGACAGGCGGATGACCTCGGGACGCGTGCCCACGATGATCAGCAGCTTCAGGCGGCCGTCGTCCTTGAATGCAATTTCGGAACAGTCCTTGCGCATGCGGCTAGACCTCCTCGTAGTAGGTATCTGGGTTCTCGGGGTCGAAGGGCTCGTTGGCCCACATGACCGTCACGAGGTCCTCCGTGTCGGACAGGTTGGTGATGGAGTGCGTGTAGCCGGGGATCATCTCCACGGCGCGCATGTCCGTGCCGGAGACGACGTACTCGTCGACGGGGTACGGCCTGCCCTCGGCGTCCTCCCCCACCTTCCTCAGTCTGATGGACGCGGTGCCGGAGACCACCAGGAACCTCTCCCACTTGCTCATGTGCCAGTGGTTGCCCTTGGTGATGCCGGGCCTCGAGACGTTGATGGAGATCTGGCCGCGCTCGGGCGTGCGCAGGAACTCGGTGAACGATCCGCGCGCGTCCGTGTTGGGCTTCAGGCTGTAGGCGAAATGCCCGGGCTCGTAGTAGGACAGGAACGTGCTCCAGAGCTTCTTGGAGAAGGAGCCCTCGGAAAGGTCCGGCACCGAAAGCGTCTCGCGGCTGTCGCGGAAGCTGCCCAGCAGGTAGACGATCTCGCCGAGCGACTTGACGTCAGTTTCCGGGACATAGCAGAACCCGTCACCGTCGACGCGTACCAGCCCTTCGTAGCCGCAGCGGTGCTCCTGCCCCAGTAGCGCCCCCAGCATCTCGTCGACGAGGTCGTCGATGTAGAGGAGCTCGAGCTCCACCGAGGGGTCGTTGACGGTGTAGGGGCGGCCGTTGGCGATGGCGTCGCAGAAGGTGGCCACGGCGGAGTTGTAGCGCGGGCGGCACCACTTGCCGTAGAGGTTGGGGAAGCGGTAGATGAGCACCGGGGCGCCGGTCCTCTCCGAGTACTCGCGGAACAGGCCCTCCCCCGCCAGCTTCGACTCGCCGTAGACCGATCCCTCGAAGCGCCCCGAGAGGCTCGCCTGCGCGGAGCTGGAGAGCATGACGGGACACGTGTTGCCGTGGCGCTCGAGGGTGTCCAACAGCGTGGAGGCGAACCCGAAGTTGCCCTCCATGAACTCCGCCTGGTCCTCGGGGCGGTTGACGCCGGCGAGGTTGAAGACGAAGTCCGCGCGGGAGCAGTAGTCCTCCAGCTCCCCGGGCGTCGACTCGATGTCGTACTCCATGACCTCGAGCGGGAGCAGGCTCGCGTATCTCTCACGGCGGTCCTTGCCGTCCCTTATGTTCTTCAGCGCGCAGCAGAGGTTCCTCCCCACGAAGCCCCCGGCGCCGGTGACGAGGACGCGCACCCTACTGCACCGCCTCGTGCTCGCGGCCCTCCAGGGCAAGCTGCACGTACTCGGCGGTCTTGATCTTGGCGATGGTGCCCGCCACGTCGAGCCTCTCGGTGTTATGGGAGGTGTAGGACTCGTCGGCCTGGGTCTCCACCTCGCCGTCAACGACGAACTTGTCGTAGTTCAGGTCGCGCGAGTCGCAGGCGACGCGGTAGTAGCCGCCCATGTCCTCGGCGCGCAGGCGCTCCTCACGGGTCATGAGGGTCTCGAAGAGCTTCTCGCCGTGGCGGGTGCCGATCACCTGGGTGCCCACGCGGCCGAAGACCTCCTGGACGGCCTCGGCGAGGTCGCCGATGGTGGAGGCAGGGGCCTTCTGGATGAACAGGTCGCCGGGGTTGGCGTGCTCGAAGGCGAACTGCACCAGGTCGACGGCCTCGTCAAGGTTCATCAGGAAGCGGGTCATGTTGGGGTCGGTCACGGTAAGCGGCTCGCCCTTGCGGATGCGGTCGATGAACAGCGGGATGACGCTGCCGCGCGAGCACATGACGTTGCCGTAGCGGGTGCAGCAGATGGTGGTTCGGCCGGCGCCGTTGCGGGCGTTGGCGTAGATGATGGACTCCATCATGGCCTTGGACTTGCCCATTGCGTTGATGGGGTAGGCCGCCTTGTCGGTGGAGAGGCACACGACGCGGTCCACGCCCTCGTCGATGGCGGCGTGCAGGACGTTGTCCGTGCCGATGACGTTGGTGCGCACGGCCTCCATGGGGAAGAACTCGCAGGAGGGCACCTGCTTCAAGGCGGCGGCGTGGAAGATGTAGTCCACGCCGTGCATGGCGTCGCGCACGCTCTGGGCGTTGCGGACGTCGCCGATGAAGAAGCGCACCTTGGAGGCGAGCTCGGGGGACCTCTCCTGCAGGCGGTGGCGCATGTCGTCCTGCTTCTTCTCGTCGCGGGAGAAGATGCGGATCTCGGCCAGGTCGGTGTCCATGAAGTGCTTGAGCACGGTGTTGCCGAACGAGCCGGTGCCGCCCGTGATCATGAGGGTCTTGTCTTTGAATGCGGTGGTGGGTTTCATCTACTTGCCTTCCTTGCGTTTAGCACCCGTGAACTGGTAAAAGAGAAATTTGGTATTAGTAACGAGATATCGTTTGAATAGTCGCTTCGGCTCCTGCATCAGGCGGTATAGCCACTCGAGACTTAGGTTCTGCATCCAAATCGGTGCCTCCGGCACCACGCCGGCGAGGACCTTGAAGGCTCCCCCTACGCCGATCATCAGTGGCTGAGGGCCGCCTTTAAGCTCATGCATGAGGACTTCCTGGCGCGGAGCGCCAAGTGCAATCCATGCAAAGTCGGCGCCAGAATCGGCAATGCGTCGTGAAAGGTCTCGTTTCTCGCCATCGGAAAGCGGACGAAAGACGGAAGGCTCCATGCCAGCAATTTCCAAGCCTGGATACTCTTCCTGAAGCGATTCCTTGAGCGCCTCGAGGTTTTTCTGTTCGGTGCCGTAGAAGTAATGGCTCCATCCGTGCTGAGCGGAAATACTGAAAATCTCGCGCATCAGATCCGGACCGGTCACGCGCCCCATCGACGTGACCGTCTCTCGGCCGACAACCGATAGGGGCTTCCCATCGGGAACGGACATAACGGACTCAGCCTGACAGGACCAGTAGCTGGGATCGTCATGGGCCATGACCGACGTATGGGCGTTAGAGACGCAGATATACTCGCCATGCAGATTGTCGATATTATGAGTAATGAAATCGACGCATTCAGACATATTGGTGCCCGTGATCGGGACATCGATCACGGGCACACGGTTTAATTCGGGATAATGATGATAGGACTTAAGCACTAAAACGCACCCTTTCCCGTGATTACTTCAATAACGGTGAGGGCGATAATCCTTAAGTCGGTGAGAATGCCACGCCTCGCAATGTACTCAAGATCTCGCTGGACCATACCGTCGAAACCAGTTGAGTTTCGATCGGTAACCTGCCACCAGCCGGTAATGCCCGGCTTGACGGCCAGACGCTGCAGGTCGTACTCGGTGTACTCCGCGACCTCGTTGGGCAGCGGTGGGCGCGGGCCCACGACGGACATCTGGCCCAGGAACACGTTCAGGAACTGCGGGAACTCGTCGATGGAGTGCTTGCGGATGAACTTGCCGATTTTCGTTACGCGCGGGTCATCCCTCATCTTGAACATGGCGCCGGCGATCTCGTTCTGCTCCTTGAGCTCGGCGAGGCGCTCGTCGGCGTCCCTGTACATGGAGCGGAACTTCCACATGCGGAAGGTGGACAGGCTGCCGTCGGGGCGGGTCTGGCCAACGCGGATCTGGCTGTAGAAGGGGTTGCCCTCGCTCTCCAGCCGGATGGCCGCGGCGAGAATTAGACTGGGAATCGCGATGACGACGAGCACGGCACCGCTGAACACGATGTCGAAGGTGCGCTTGACTGCACGGTACGCCATGCGCGAGCGATCCCAGTCCATGATGGATTGCATGGCCCTGTATCGGCCTGCTCCCTCACGCCGGTCCATGGCCTGAGCAATCAGCGCCGCACCTGCTGGAGCATCCGTTGCATATTGAGGTTTATCCGACACGTTCTCTTCCAACACTTCGTCCCCAGATCGGGGATCCTCCCTGTTCTGCATAGCGACAGCCCGCAGCTAGGCGATCGCCTTTTTAACATTTCGCATTACGCGCTGCTCGGATGAAAGCACAGCAAGGCCAACGCGGGTAGTCACGCGTCGACCACACAGATCGAGCTCCAAATAAGCAGTGCTCTTGCGTCTGTTAATGGTTTTAATAAGGCCCTCGTGTCCCAGCAGCAGACCTGCCGTTACTACGACTTGGTCACCGTCTTTTAGGGCCTCGCTCATGGGCACCACGCGGTCTCCCCTATGCGTAAAGCCGCCAATAAGCTGGACCTCTTCTTTTGCTAGCGGCACAAACTGACCGTCCTGGGAAAGCACCCGGGCAAAGTCGTCCATGCGAAGCAGATACTGTTGCACGGTACGGGGATCTGCCGTGTCGCAGATAAGATAACCGGGAAAGAGCGACTTGGTCGTATTGACCCATTCGCCGTGTACCTTGATCTCGGTTTGAAATTGGGGATAAAAGATCTCTTGCATGGCGCCCACTGGCACCACGCGCTCGATGCGCTCGCGCATAACGTCTTCGCGACCGTTAATGACCTGGATCACATACCACACGAGCACCACCCCCTTGCTGTCTTACGTGTGGCTCACGGGGTTTGGGTATGGCTTCGCCAGGGCGCTTGTGCGCAAAGGCGACCCATATTCAAACCCTGAGCCCAGTTAGACAAGCACGTGGCTCTGCCCCACCGTGAACGGTATGTATAAGTGCAGTTGCTAGAGACGCGGACGTGTATCGCAAAATGACCGCGTCCCCAGCTGACTGCGTGCGAACCAGTCAAGCGGGTACAAAACTGGACCGCACGCAAACAGCTGAAGGACTGCTGTGGTTTGCCGTAACAATTCATTGCACTGTCTAATGCAAACTTATAAGTAGCCACAAAAGCAAGTGCAAAATCGCGCATGGCAATCGATATTGGAGCTCGTGGTTTCTCTAACACCGCCGTTACGGCCGGATGCTGATCGACCCTGCGCTTTGCGACTAGCTGGAACCGCGAGCACAGTTGAACTCATGTAACGTTAGGTATCCTAGCACAAGCTTGTAGCGAAACTGATTTGGCTTGTGGTGGACAACATATCGTTCATTTAGCGTGCTTAAGGGGGTTGTTTTGGGATGTTGTTCACGTTGATGCAGGTTATTGGGGCGTTGGCAATAATTGGGAGCGTTCCTGAAGCCCAACTGGAGCAGCGAGCTACACTGGTAATTGCGTTTGGATAACAAACTATGTACAGACATGGGAAATAAATTGTGCAACTTTTTGTTGGCGTAGATGGGGTTTGTGGCGCGAGGTATTTTTGCATGAAAAAGGCCTTCGGGATTCCGAAAGCCTTTGCATTCACGATGGTGGAGACGAGGGGGATCGAACCCCTGACCTCTTGACTGCCAGTCAAGCGCTCTCCCAGCTGAGCTACGCCCCCGTGACGAAGAGATACTATAGGGGAAGTTGGCGCGACGTGCAAGGACTTTTTTGGGTCAGACTTTAAATGCCTAATGATATAGGTAAGCGATGGCGGTGCCAGTGTGGACTTGGATCGTGGCTGTTGACCTGACGACGTTGCTGATGCCCGTGTCGGCTAACAAGCCTAGCGGAGCGCGATCTAGTTCCCATTCTAGGCCGTGTTCACTTACCTCGGTGTTGGGGGCAATAGCGATGATGGAGAACGTCTTGCCTTCGGCGCCTTCGATGGTCCACGATTCGCCTGCGCGAAGGATGCGGGCCGTGGTCTCGTCTTCGGCAATCCAGACTGGGCCGTCATCGTAGCCTGCAAGCAGCCCCAGCACGGAAAGCGCCATATCCGGACGGCCGCCCGTGGCGCAGGTCGCAACCACTTCGGCACCCGGCCAGCGGCGTCGGACGGAATCGAGCGCCAGCGCCAGATCGGTATAGTCTTTGTAGGGGTCATGACGCTCCACCTCAAATGCTTCGGTGGCATCGACCAACGCGCGACCAGCGTCGCTCACCGTGTCGGCATCCCCCACATACACGTCGCAGCCCAGTCCCGCGCCCAGCAGCGCGTCAAGTCCGCGGTCCACGGCGACAACGTGGTCGCACTCCCCCGCTAGTCTACGCAGCAGATCCGCGCTCGCCACCACGGGCGAGCCGCAGGCCACTAATACCTTGCAAGCCACAGCACTCGCCTAGCCCTCAAACGAAAGCACGCGGGCCAGATCCAGGTCCTCATAGCTGTCGATAAAGATCTCGCAGTTGGCACGCACGTCGTCGCGCTTCATACGGCCGTGCGGGTCATAAATGCCCACACGCTTAAAGCCAGCGACCCCAGAGCTCTTTAGGCCAAAGACCGCGTCCTCAAACACCCAGACGCGCTCAAAGTTATGCCCATGGCGCTCCTCCAGACGGCGCAGAGCCAGCTCGTACACATTGGAGAACTGCTTGGAGCGTCCTGCCTCGCCGGTGGTGGTCACAAACTCCATGTAGGCATCGAGCCCGGCTCCCGCAAGTGCAGACTTAACCAGCTCGGCCGGCGTGGACGTAGCAACGCACATGGCAACGCCCGCCGCCTTTGCCTGCTCCAAAAATGCCAGGAGCCCCTCGCTCGGCGGCACCTTGGAGTAGCCATCGATCAGAATGTCGCTCAGCTCGCGATACAGCTCCTCGCCATTCGCTCCAATGCCCCAGGTGTCGTGGTAGGCCTGGCACTCGTCCTCGAGCGACAAATGCTCAAATTGGGCAAAATCGTCGAACGTTACGTCAACTCCGTGGCGGTGTAATAACTTGGGCTGAGCATAGGCCCAAACGGGGGTGCTATTAACCAGTGTTCCGTCGCAATCGAAAATAAAAGCGACATTGGGAGCAGCGGTCTGGGACATAAACGAACCTTTCGATGTCAAATGGTAAACATCCTGCTAAAAACGTTTTACCAAACGTCAGACTAACAATCTTGAAACCCTAATTGGTAAAACTGTCAAGAGTTTTACCACGGCAATTCTGCCAGTGGTCTAAACATGGCGCTTACCGATTAAACGCCGCCCTAAAACCACTTTCCTTCATAAAAGTAACGTACAGGTGTTATCGTAGTTTCTGCCGAAAGTTCCACCGAGCACGCGAGGTGGAACGAATCATAGAACTATCGCCGTCCCTTCGATTCGTGCAGCCTTGGACCTTTCGCATCTAGTCACCAAGGCAACACGCTGCCGCGTCATGATGGGATCAAACGTGAGCGATACAAAGCTAAAGCCAGCAACCAAAAAGCCCGCTACCCGTAAAGCCGCCCCGCACGCGCCGGAGCTCACCAAGGACGATGTCTACCTGTTTGGCATCGGCACGTGGGAGCGCAGCTGGGAAAAGATGGGCGCGCACCCCGACACGCAGAACCGTACACGCGGCTGGCGCTTTTGCGTTTGGGCGCCCGACGTAAAGAGCGTCCATGTCATTGGCGAATTTAACGATTGGAATGAGGAAGCCAACCCGCTGGTGCCCGTGCATACGAGCGCTATTTGGGAAGGCTTTATTCCTGGCGCCGAGCAGGGCCAACTCTATAAATATCTCATCGAAACCAACGAGGGCGAGAAGCTCTACAAAGCTGATCCGTATGCCTTTAAGGCCGAGTGCCCTCCGGGAACGGCGAGCGTGCTGTGGACCCTCGATGGCTACAAGTGGAACGACGCCGCATGGCTCAAGCGCCGCGCCAGTCATAACCACATGTCGCAGCCCCTTAACATCTACGAGGTGCATATTGGCTCGTGGAAGCGCCACGGCGACGCGCCACAGGGCGAGCCGGACGAGTACGGCAACTACCCCGGTCCCATGGACCCCTTCCCCGCGCAGCGCGGCGAGTTCTACACCTACGACGACCTGTCGGTCGAGCTCGTGGACTACGTGCACGACATGGGCTACACGCATATCGAGGTCATGCCGCTTATGGAGCATCCCTTCGATGGCTCCTGGGGCTACCAGACGACCGGCTACTATGCCGCCACGTCGCGCTATGGCGACCCGCAGCAGCTCATGCACTTTATCGATGCGTGTCACAAGGCGGGCATTGGCGTAATCATGGACTGGGTGCCCGGCGGTTTTTGCGCCGACTCCCACGGCCTTGCCACCTTTAACGGCCACATGCTGTTTGAGCACGAGATTCACCCCAACTGGGGCACGCACAAGTTTGACTTCGCCCGTGGCGAGGTCCGCTCCTTCTTGGTCTCCAACGTGCTGTATTGGCTCGAGAACTTCCACGTCGACGGCATTCGCATGGATGGCGTGTCCAGTATGCTGTACCTCAACTTTGGAATTGACGATCCGGGCCAAAAGAAGTTCAACAAGTACGGTACCGAGGAGGACCTGGACGCCAGCGCGTTTATCCGCCAGGTCAACTGCTCCGTGGAGGCCCACTTCCCTGACGTGATGATGATGGCCGAGGAGTCCACCGCGTGGCCGCTCGTGACCTATCCGCCGCAGGACGGCGGCCTGGGCTTCCACTACAAGTGGGACATGGGCTGGATGAACGACACCCTGCACTACATGCAAACCGATTTTCCGTGGCGCCCCGGCAACCACGGGCTGCTCACGTTCTCCATCATGTACGCCTTTACCGAAAACTTTATTTGCCCGCTGAGCCACGACGAAGTCGTGCACGGTAAATGCTCGCTGATCGGCCGTATGCCGGGCGACTGGTGGCGTCAGTTTGCCGGCCTGCGCACGCTGGCCTTCTACCAGATGACGCACCCCGGTGCCAAGCTCAACTTTATGGGCAACGAGATCGGCCAGTTTATTGAGTGGCGCTACTACGAGTCCATCCAGTGGTTCCTAACCGAGGAGTACGAGACCCACAAGCATCATCAGGCGTTTATCAAGGCGCTCAACCACCTGTACACCGCCGAGCCCGCCCTGTACGAGCGCGGCTACACCGACGACGGCTTTACCTGGATCGATGCGGACAACTCCAAGCAGTCCATCGTGAGCTTTGTGCGCCAGGGCGAGGACGTCGACGACGACCTGGTGATCCTGATCAACTTTGACCCGGCGAGCTACGAGAGCTTCCGCGTGGGCGTGCCGCGCGAGGGTGACTGGGAGGTCATCTTCGATTCCGACCGTCCCGAGTTCGGTGGCAGCGGATACGCCGGCGAGGAGCCCTACACCTGCTCGAGCGAGTCCTACCCCTGGAACGGCCAGATGGACTCTATTGAGATTAAGGTGCCCGGCCTGGCAGGCGTGGTGCTTAAACGCCGCGGTCCCAGCAGCTATAAGCCGCCGGTGGTTGAGGAGCCGAAGAAGGCTACGCGTAAGCGCACGTCCTCGGTGAAGCCCAAGCCTGCGGCTGCTAAGAAGGCTCCGGCTAAGGCCAAGGCTACGACGACCAAGGCCAAGGCTGCCGCAAAGCCCGCTGCTAAGGCCGCAGCCAAGAAACCGGCTGCCAAAAAGGCCGCTACCAAGACCAAGTCTGCTTCTGTTAAGCCGTCTGCCAAGGATGCGTAACAAAACCGTTACAGCTGTAATTACCCGCCCCGCCGGGGCGTAGGATACTAGTCATAACCGTTCCGGGAGAAACATCCCCGGGGGAAAGGAACGTATGAATAAGATCTTCGACAACAAGCAGGAGTTTACCGAGCTCTATCGCGATGCCGTCATGAGCATCAGCGGCAAGAGCGTCGAGGCCGCCAGCGACCTGGACCGGTTTAACGCCCTGGCAAAGCTCGTGGCCGAGAAGGCGCGCACCGTTGCCACCAAGAGTGACGCCCGCGTCACCGCCGAGGGCAAAAAGCGCGTGTACTACTTCTCGATCGAGTTTTTGATCGGCCGCCTGCTCGACAACTACCTGCTCAACTTTGGCGTGCGCGACATGGTCGCCGAGGCGCTCGACGACATAGGCTTCGACCTATCCGTCATCGAGAACCAGGAGCCCGATCCAGCGCTGGGCAACGGTGGCCTGGGCCGTCTGGCCGCATGCTTTCTGGATTCCATGGCAGCCGAGGGCATTGCCGGCTACGGCAACGGTATGCGCTACCGCTACGGCCTGTTTAAGCAGGAGATCGTCAACGGCAGCCAGGTCGAGGCAACCGACGAGTGGCTCACCCACGCCTATCCCTGGGAGGTCCGTCGTCAGGACAAGGCCGTGACCATCAAGTTTGGTGGCCATGTTGAGGGCTTTGAGGAGAACGGCCGCACGTTCTACCGCACGGTGGACACGCAGGACATCCTGGCCGTCCCTTATGACATCCCCGTTGTGGGCTATGCCGGCGAGACCGTCAACAAGCTGCGCGTCTGGGCCGCCGAGCCGGTCGAGGAGCACTTTGACCTGGAGGCCTTCAACCGCGGCGACTACGCCCTGGCCGATGCCGAGCGCGCCGAGGCCGAGGCCATCAGCGCCATCCTCTACCCCAATGACGCCGGCGAGCACGGCCGTCTGCTGCGCCTGAAGCAGGAGTACCTGTTTGTCTCGGCCGGCATCTACAGCCTGCTCGACACCTTTGAGAAGGAGCACGGCGAGAACTGGGAGCTGCTGCCGCAGTTTGTGGCCATCCACACCAACGACACGCACCCCGCCATGTGCGGCCCCGAGCTCATGCGCATCCTCATCGACGAGAAGAAGCTCGAGTGGGACGACGCCTGGAACATCGTGACGCAGGTCGTGAGCTATACCAACCACACCATCCTGCCCGAGGCTCTGGAGAAGTGGCCCATCGGCACGTTCTCCAAGCTCCTCCCCCGCGTGTACCAGATCATCGACGAGATCAGCCGTCGTTGGCACGAGTCGTTCGACACCACGCAGGAGGGCTGGCAGGAGCGCCTGCGCCAGACCGCCATCCTGTGGGACGGCGAGATTCGCATGGCCAACCTGTCTGTGATCTGCAGCCACAGCGTCAACGGCGTGGCCAAGATCCATTCCGACATCATCAAGAACATCGTGCTCAAGGACTTCTATGCCTTAACGCCCGAGAAGTTCAACAACAAGACCAACGGCATCTCGCACCGTCGCTTCTTTGCCGAGGCCAACCCCACCTACGCCAAGCTCGTGACCGAGGCCATTGGCGATGGCTGGCTCAAGGACGCCTTTGAGCTGGAGAAACTCAAGGAGTTCCAGAACGACGCCGAGTTCCTCAAGGCCGTGGGTGCCTCCAAGCGCGCTAACAAGGAGCGCCTGGCCGCCTACGTCAAGGCCGAGACCGGTCTGGTCATTGACCCCAACACCGTCTTCGATGTTCAGGTTAAGCGCTTCCATGCCTACAAGCGCCAGCTCATGAACATCATGAAGGTGATGGACATCTACAACCGTCGCATCGCCGATCCCAACTTCCACGTGACGCCGACGACCTTCATCTTTAGCGGCAAGGCTGCCTCGAGCTACACCTTTGCCAAGGAGACCATCCGCCTCATTAACTCCGTGGCCGACGTCATCAACAACGACGCCCGTGTGAACGAGGTCATGAAGGTCTGCTTTATCCCCAACTTCCGCGTGAGCAACGCCCAGCTCATCTACCCCGCTGCCGAGATCTCGGAGCAGATCTCCACGGCCGGCAAGGAGGCCTCGGGCACGTCCAACATGAAGCTCATGATGAACGGCGCCATTACGCTGGGTACCCTCGACGGCGCCAACATCGAGATCGCCGACCTGGCCGGCCGCGAGAACGAGGCCATCTTTGGCCTGACCGCCCCCGAGGTCGAGAAGCTCTGGGCATCCAACAGCTACTTTGCATGGGATACCCTCAACGGCGACCGCGAGCGCCTGGGCCGCGTGATGGACGAGCTCAAGGACAACACCTTTGCGGGTCTTTCGGGCAACTTCGAGAGCATCTACAACGAGCTTATGAACAACAACGACCCCGACCTGGTCATGGCCGACTTCCGCAGCTACGTGGATGCATGGGAGAAGCTCACGGGCAGCTACGGCGACCAGGAGACCTGGAACCGCAAGGCCCTGCTCAACACCGCCTCCTCGGGTTGGTTCTCGAGCGACCGTACCATTCGCGAGTATCGCGACGAGATCTGGCACGCATAAAGGCATGCGAGCTCCCTTTGCCGCACGGCATTATTCGACGGGCGCGACGTTGCGCTGCGCCCGTCGCTAATGGGTTTAGGAACATCGATGACAGAAGGAGAAATCGATGAGTAAGAAAGAATGCATCGCGATGCTCCTCGCAGGAGGACAGGGCAGCCGATTGGGGGCACTCACCCAAAAGATCGCAAAGCCGGCGGTTAGCTTTGGTGGCAAGTTCCGCATTATCGACTTTTCGCTCTCCAACTGCTCCAACTCGGGCATCGACACGGTGGGCGTTCTGACGCAGTATCGTCCCTACCTGCTGCATGCCTACGTGGGCTCCGGCGAGGCGTGGGATCTGGACAGCCGCGACGGCGGCGTGTCGATCCTGCCGCCGTATGAGACGCAGACCGGTGGCGCCTGGTATGCGGGCACGGCCGACGCCATTACGCAGAACCTGGACTACATCAAGGCCAACGACCCCAAGTACGTCCTTATTCTTTCGGGCGATCACCTGTATCGCATGGACTACCGCAAGATGCTCAAGACGCACATTGATAACAATGCCGACCTCACGGTGAGTGTTATGCCCGTGCCGTGGGAGGAGGCCAGCCGCTTTGGCATCCTTACCACCGATCCCGAGGATGGCCGCATCACCAAATTCACCGAGAAGCCCGAGAAGCCCGATTCGAACCTCGCGTCCATGGGCATCTACATCTTCTCGGCCGACGTGCTGATCGAGGCGCTCGGGGAGGACGCTCTGGACCAGCGCTCGAGCCACGACTTTGGCAAGGACATCATCCCCAAGCTGCTCGGCGAGAACAAGCGCCTGTACAGCTACGAGTTCCACGGCTTTTGGAAGGATGTTGGCACCATCGCCAGCTTCCACGAGACCTCGATGGACCTGCTGGGTAACAACCCCGAGTTCGATCTGTTCGACAAGAACTTCCCCATCATGTCCAACATCACCACGCGTCCGCCGCACTACATTGGCCCGGACGGCCGCCTAGACGACTGCCTGGTCTCCAATGGCTGCAAGATCTACGGCACCGCTCGCCACTCGATCCTTTCGACCGATGTCATCATCGAGGAGCGCGCCGTGGTCGAGGACTCCGTGCTGCTGCCGGGTGCGCACGTTAAGAGCGGCGCGCACATCTGCCGCGCTATTTTGGGCGAGAACTCCACGGTCGAAGAGGGCGTGAAGCTCGGCTCTGTCGATACCACCAAGGATACGGCCGTCGTTGGAAATGACGTCGTTATCGGGAAGGGGGAATGATCCGATGATCAATCGCAAGGCCATCGGTTATATCACCGCTAACTACTCTTCGTCCTACGGCAGTGTCCTGCTCAAGGACCGCCCCATCGCGTCCGTTCCGTTTTTGGGCCGCTACCGCCTGATCGACTTTCCGCTGTCCAACATGATGAATGCCGGCATCAAGACCGTTGGAGTCGTCATGCCGGGTAACTACCGCTCGCTGATCGACCACGTGGGCTCGGGCAAGGACTGGGGCCTGGACCGCAAGAAGGGCGGCCTGTTCATGGTCCCCGGCAACGCGTATGGCACCACCAAGGGCGGCATGCGCTTCCTGCTGCGCGACATCATCTCCAACAAGACACTGTTCCAGCGCTCGCAGAAGCCCTATGTTGTGATGATGGGCACCAACATCATCTTTAACATGGACCTCAACACCATCATCGAGGCGCACGAGAATTCTGGCGCCCAGATGACCGTGGTGTACTGCAAGGCCACGCGCAATGTTGATGACGAGACCAAGCTCGAGATTAACGAGAACGGCCGCCTGACGGGCGTGAGCGCCGGCGTCGTGTACGGCGACAACGCGTCCATGGACTGCTGCATCGTCAACCGCGAGACGCTGCTCGAGATCATCGACCACTACCAGGCCGCCGACTATCTGGACCTGCTCGAGGCACTCCAGGGCGACTTTGGCAACATCGACGTGTGCAGCTACGAGTACAAGGGCGAGGTCGTGGGCGTGTTTAGCGAGAAGTCGCTGTATCGCCGCAGCATGGACCTGCTCGACCAGACCGTGGCCGACCAGCTCTTTGATCCTGAACGCCCGATCCTGACCAAGGCTCACGACGTGCCGCCTTCGCGCTATGCGACCGGCAGCCACGCCTGCAACTCGATCATCTCGGCCGGCTGCATCATCAAGGGCACCGTGCGCAACTCGATCCTGTCGCGCGGCGTTGTGGTTGAGGAAGGCGCATCGGTGACCAACTCGATCATCAACCAGAGCTGCATCATCAAGAGCGGCGCACGCGTCGAGAACGCCATTCTGGACAAGAACAACGTGGTCCCCACCAACACCGAGCTTCGCGGCACGCCCGAGAACATCCTGGTGCTGGGCAAGGCTCCGTTAACTTCCGACACCACCATCGTACGTTAACGTTGGCACCGCAACATCGCTCGTAACATGTAGAATAGCCGCCCGGTTAGCGCCAGGCGGCTATTCTCGAATTGCAACATGGGAGACAATATGGCAGATTCCAGCAAAAAGATGCAGATCGTGTTTGCCTCGGCCGAGTGTGCACCGTTTGTTAAGACCGGTGGCCTGGGCGACGTGGCGGGCTCGCTGCCCGCGGCGCTTGTGCGCGCCGGCGCCGAAGTTATCGTAATGGTGCCTAAGTACGCCACCATCAAGGATGAGTACAAGGCGCAGATGGAGCACTTCTCCGATTTTTACGTGAGCCTGGGCTGGCGCAATGAGTACTGCGGACTCGAGAAGCTCGAGCACGACGGCGTCACCTATATGTTCATCGACAACGAGCGCTACTTTGCGCGCGACTATCCGTACGGCTTCTTTGACGACGGCGAGCGCTTTGCGTTCTTCTCCAAGGCCATCACCGAGAGTCTGCAGCACCTGCCGGCCGGTTTTGAGTGCGACATCCTGCACTGCAACGACTGGCAGACGGCACTGGCGCCCGTGTTCTTGCGCGAGTTCTACCAGGGCCTGCCGCTGTACGACCGCGTCAAGACCGTGTTCTCTATCCACAACGTGGCGTTCCAGGGCCAGTTTAGCGACACCGTGATGGAGGACATCCTGGGTGTGGCGCATATTCCGGCGGCCGCCTCGCAGCTGCGTTGCGATGCCTGCAGCATCAACTACATGCTGGGCGCGCTGCGCTATGCCGATGCCATCACCACGGTGAGCCCTACCTATGCCAACGAGATCCAGACGCCCGAATTTGGCGAGGGCCTGGACGGCGTTCTGCGTGAGCGTTCGTATGCGCTGCAGGGCATTTTGAATGGCATCGACGTCGCAGGCTTTGACCCGGCGACCGACAAGCGCATTGCCGCCAACTACACCGTGGAGGACCGTTCTGGTAAGGCCGTGTGCAAGGCCAAGCTGCAGGAAGAGCTGGGGCTCGAGGTGCGCGACGACCGCCCGCTTATGGTGATGGTCACGCGTCTGACGCGCCAGAAGGGCATGGACCTGGTCATGTACGCGCTCGACCGCATCCTGGCCGGCGGCGTGCAGGTGGCGGTGCTGGGCACCGGCGACCGCGACTACGAGGACGGCCTGCGCTACTTCCAGGACAAGTACCCCGGCACCATGGCCGCGCGCATCGAGTTCGACCCCGCGCTGTCGCAGCGCATGTATGCCGCCGCCGACATGTTCCTGATGCCTTCGAAGTTTGAGCCCTGCGGCCTGTCGCAGATCATCGCCATGCGCTACGGCACCCTGCCCATCGTGCGCGAGACCGGTGGCCTGAAGGACACTGTGATCCCGTACAACGAGTTTACCGGCGAGGGCACGGGCTTCTCGTTTAGCAACTTTAACGGCGACGAGATGGGCGACGCGGTGTTCCGCGCGGCGCGTCTGTTCTGGGATAACCGCGACGCCTGGAACCAGCTGGTAACGCAGGCCATGAGCCAGGACTTTAGCTGGACGCGCTCGGCCGATAAATATCTTGATCTGTACTTCTTTATGCATCCGGAGATTGAGAGGCCAGCGGCTGTTGTCGACGAGCCTGAGGCTGTTGCTGAGCCGGTGGCCGCCGAGGAGCCCAAGGCCGAGGAGAAGCCTGTTGAGGCTGAGCCCGCAAAGGCCGAGCCTGAGGTAAAGGCTGAGGTTGCTCCCAAGGCAGAGGTCGAGGTCAAGCCTGCTGTAAAGCCCGCAGCTAAGAAGACCGCGACCCGCAAGACGACCGCTAAGAAGGCTACGACGACCAAAGCTGCCGCGACTAAAACAACGGCTGCCAAGACAACGACCACGCGCAAGCGCACGACCGCCGCTGCCAAGAAGGCCGCCGAGGCCGAGGCTGCTCCCGAGGTAAAGGCCGAGGTCGCTGAGGCCAAACCAGCCGCCAAGGCTCCGGCAAAGACCGCTGCCAAGAAGACAACCGCGACCGCCAAGAAGGCAACGGCAGCCAAGAAGACTACAGCTACGAAGGCGACGGCTACCAAGGCCGCCGCGACCAAGGCAGCCGCAAAGCCGGCAGCCAAGGTCGAGGAGACGCCTGCCGAGCCCAAGGCCGAAGCAGCTGTCGAGGCCAAGCCGACCGCCAAGACCACCACGCGCAAGCGCACGACGACGGCCAAGAAGACCACGGCAAAGGCTGCCGCTCCTAAGGCAGAGGCTATGCCCGCCGCCGTCAAAGAGGAGACCAAGCCCGAGCCGGCACCGAGGGCCGCCGAGGTCAAGGCTAAGACCAAGGCTGCCCCGAAGGCGGAGGCTAAGCCCGAGCCTGCCAAGGAGACCCCGGTCTCCCCTGCCGCTCCGACCGAGAATAAGGCTCCGACCAAGAAGACTTCCGTCCGCAAGGCAACGGCCACCCGCAAGCGCCGCTAATCCAGACGATCCAAAACCTCATCAAACCCTAAGCAAGGGGCGCTCCAACCGGGCGCCCCTTCTCTATAGATAGTTGGTAAAACGATTTTCTAGGACAACCGTTCGCCGATGGTAAACGGATGTTGTTTATACAGCCTATGTACAACAGATATACTTACATCCTGTGCGTAAAGCCATGGCCCGCAGGCCGTGATTCTATTGAACTGGACCGTATTATGAGATTGATACACAACAGCCGTCTGCCGCAGTTTCGCACTCCGTTTGGCGCTGTGACCACAGGAACTTCCGTTTCGCTGTCGGTAATTTTGGAGGATGCCGACCCCAACCAGGCAACGCTTACGCTGCGAACCTGGGTCGATGAGATCGGGGAAACTCTGTATCCCATGACGCACGAGGGCGACGGCATCTTTACCGCCGAGCTGGAGTGCACCGAGCCCTGTCTTATCTGGTACAGCTTTATCTGCAATATCGAGGGCCAGCCCGAGGTTCGTCTGGGCGCACCGCAGGGCCGCACCGGCGGCGAGGGCGTAACCTACGACTACGCCGAGGTGCCGTCCTTCCAGATTACCGTCTATAAGCACCGCGAGAACCGCCCCGCCTGGTACGAGCGCGGCATGGTGTACCAGATCTTCCCCGACCGCTATGCCCGCGACGAAAACTGGCGCGAGCGCACGCTGGCCGAAGTCGAAAAACCGCGCAACGGAATCCAGCGCCGCATGATCGAGGACTGGAACGAGCCGCCCGTGTACGAGCGCGCCGAAGACGGCTCCATCAAAACCTGGGACTTCTACGGCGGGTCGCTCAAGGGCATCCAGGAAGACCTGCCTCGCATCGCCGAGCTGGGCTTTACAGCCATCTACCTCAACCCCATTTTTGAAGCCGCGAGCAACCACCGCTACGACACGGCCGACTACACCAAGATCGACCCGATCCTGGGCGCCGAGCAGGACTTTACCGAGCTGTGCCAGGCGGCCGAGAAGCTGGGCATCTCCATCATTCTGGATGGCGTCTTCAACCACACGGGCGATGACTCGATCTATTTCAACCGCTACGGCAACTACCCCGGCGTGGGCGCGTGGCAGAGCGAGGATTCTCCATGGCGCGATGCGTTTTATTTCCACGAGGACGGCTCATACGACTGCTGGTGGGGCGTGGGCAATATGCCCGCCATCAATGAGAGCTCTGAGCTGGTACGCGAGCGGCTCCTGGGCAAGGACGGCGTGATCCGTAAATGGCTACGTGCCGGCGCTCATGGCTGGCGCCTAGACGTGGCCGACGAGCTTTCCGATGACTTCCTGGCCGAGATCAAAAAGGCCGTGCTCGCCGAGAAGCCTGATGCACTGTTGCTCGGCGAAGTCTGGGAAGACGCCTCCAACAAGATCAGCTACGGCCATCTGCGCCGCTATCTGCAAGGCTCCGAGCTGGACTCGGCCATGGATTATCCCTTCCGCGACATGGTCATCGGCTTTTTGATGGGCTACAAGAACGCCTACCAGGCAGCCGAGGATATCGAAACGCTGCGCGAGAACTATCCCCGTGAGGCCCTGTCCTGCGCACTTAATCTGCTTTCGAGCCACGACCGTCCGCGCATTATCTCGGTGCTCGGCGGCGGCCCCGATGAGTCGCAGCTGCCCGAGTGCGAGCGCAGCAAATGGCGTCTGGACGAGAACTCGATGGGCCTGGCCAAGAGCCGTTTTTGGCTCGCAACGCTCATGCAGATGACGTTCCCCGGTGTGCCATCGATTTACTATGGCGACGAGTACGGCCTTGAGGGCCTTACCGATCCGGGTAACCGCCGCACCCTGCCGACCAAGGACCAACTGCACGACTTCGACACGCTGGCTATTGTCAAAAACGCCTCCGCCGTACGCCGCGCACTGCCGTTTATGATCGACGGCGAGATCAAGGCCTTCGCGCTCAACGACGAGGTGCTGGCATACAACCGCACGGGCAAGGATGGCGAGGCCGCTACGGTTATCATCAACCGCAGCCTGCGCAATTCACACCGCGTGACGATTCCGGCGCTCGACGAATGTGCGAGCGATGTGATTAGCGGTCACGAGTGCGAGATTCACAATGGCACCGTCACGCTCGACCTGTATCCGCTGGGATCGTCGATCATCTATCACCACGCCGAGCAGCGTCTGCAGGAGCCGCTCGATTACGGTGCGGGCGTTGTGTGCCATATCACATCGGTGCCGACCGACGACGGTAAGCCCGGCACGATCGGCGCGCCCACGCGTCGTTTTATCGACCATATGGCCGCTATGGGCATGCGCTACTGGCAGGTCCTGCCTGTCAACCCGACGGACTTCTTTCGCTCCCCTTACGCCGGTCCTTCGGCCTTTGCAGGCAATATCGACCTGCTGCCCGAAAGCCACAAGGAGCTAGCCGCCGACTTTGAGACCTGGAAGGCCCACGGCGGCGAGGATGCCGATCCGCTGTACACCGCGTTTAAACATCGCAATGCCGATTGGCTCGAGAAGTACTGCGTCTATATGGCCGTCAAAAAGTACTTTGAGGGCGAATCGCGCCACGATTGGCCGGCAGATGTTGCGCGCTACAACGAGCACTTGATTGACGACAAGCGTTTCCACGACGAGGCAGAGCTGCAGGCGTACATGCAGTACCGCTTTGACCTAGCCTGGTGCGAGCTCATGAACTACGCGCACAAGAAGGGCATCGAGGTCATCGGCGATATCCCGATGTATGTCTCGGACGATTCGGCCGATGCATGGAGCGAGCCCGAGAACTTCTGGCTGTCCGATACCGGTAAGGCGATTGAGATTTCTGGCGCGCCGCCCGACAACTTTGCGCCCGAGGGCCAGGTGTGGGGCAACCCGACGTTCCGCTGGGACCACATGAAGCAGAACGGCTATAGCTGGTGGATGGATCGCCTACGTCGTGCGTTTTCGCTCTACGACCGCGTGCGCTTGGATCACTTCCTGGGCTTCCACAGCTACTTTAGCATTCCCGCGGGTAAGGCCTGCGCCGACGGGCGTTGGCTGGCGGGACCGGGCAAGGACCTGTTCCAGACCGCCTATGACGAGCTGGGTCCGCTCAACTTTATCGCCGAGGACCTGGGCTACCTGACGCCCGGCGTTCGCGCCATGGCTTCGACTTGCGGCTTCCCCGGTATGGACGTACTGGAGTTTAGCGATTACGACGTTCGTTGCGGCGTGCACCCTACGCCCGGCAAGATCCTGTACACATCGACGCATGACACGTCGACGCTCGCGGGTTGGTGCACGCGCTCCTTTGCGGGCGGCGACGAGCCGAGCGGTGTTGAGGTGGCAGCCAAGCTGATGAGCGACGCGCTGACAAGCGACGCTCCCCTGGTGATGATGCCGCTGCAGGACGTGCTGGGGCTTGGCGACGACACGCGCATGAACGTACCGGGCGTGGCCACGGGCAACTGGACCTGGCAGGCTGATGAGGCCGACGTTGCGGCCGCTGAGGGCAAAACCGCACAGCTCCTGCGCAACACGCATAGATTCTGGGGCGAAGCGTGATAAAACGCCCGATATAGGGTACAGTTACAGACGTTTGAATTTATGCGGGCAGAGTGATCTGCCCGCTTTGTGCTGAAAAGGAAGTATTATGGCGCGCTACGATTACAAGTGCTCGAGCTGCGGCAACGTGTTTGAGGTTGAGCATCCCATGTCCGAGAGTCCCGAGGTCGTGTGCCCCAGCTGCGGCGCTCCGGCATCCAAGACGTTCTCGGCCAGCGGCATCAAGTTCGACGGCAGCGGTTTCTACAACACCGACCAGCGCAGCGGCGGCTCCAGCACCAGCGCCACCAGCGGCTGCTGCGCCAACTGTCCGCATAGCCACTAGAAACAACGCGGCCCCGCGATCAACACCGATCGCGGGGCTATTTCTTTGCGCTATGGGTCGACAATTATTTTTAAAAATTAGTATATTTTAAAATCCGCCCATACCGGCAGCATAAGGATCATCACAAGTACCATCGCTATACCAATGAGTAGATCCGATATAGTTACCAGCTGCATCATATTGATCTAATTGACGAATGACATACTTACCACCACTATTATTGGAAGAAGAAATACTGCTAGAAGATCCACCAGAATAATTATCAGAGTAGTTACTACCGCTAGAATAATTGTTCTGTTGAGAACTCTGCTGTTGAGCTTGTGCTGTTACTTCCTCTAGAGCCTTCGTTTCAGCTTCAGCTTTTGCCTTGTTCACATCATCAATACGAGTTTGATAACGACTGATCTGTTCATTGATTTGATCAATGAACTTTTTAGAATCCTTTTTGGCATCTTCAAAAATAAGCTTCTGATTATCTTTGTTAGAAATATCATTAAGAAGGCCATTGAGGCTATTAATATGCTGTTGGAGAGAGTCAGTATCTTCAGTAGAATTTACATCAAAGTCAACATGGTCAGCTAGAGAAGTATTCCACTCATTATTTTGAGCATTACGGCAGTCTTTAATTATGGAATCGTATTCATTAAGCAACTTCGTCCAATCAGGGGAAGTGCCATCAGCATACTTATAACTGTCATCAGAGATTTCTTTATTCAATATCTCTTTATTATTTTGAGCATTTTTAATGGCATCAAGACGTTGCTCAAAAGTTAGCAGCCTAGGATCAGCTTTAAAGGCAGCAACACTATCGCTAGCCTTTGAATACAAAACTTCAACCTGCTGATTATGTTCACTACATGCTTGTTTGTAATTGTAACCAGCATAACCACCGACACAACAAGCAATAAGCAGAGCAACAATACCGGCACCAATAATTACTCGCTTTTTATTCGAAGAATTCTCAACCTCTTCATTTTCCTGAGTTTTATCTTCAGGATTGTCAATCTTGTCATTGTTAAGATCGATCATTTTAACCCCTCAATATTAAATCTGAGAGCAGTTCATGTAACCAGAAACTTACCGAATCCAACCGCCCACTTTAATGCCCGATTTATTAATCCCCGTCCCAGAAAAATCCTGAGTTGCGGTGAAATAAGGACTGTTTAGCGGGTAGAAGCGTTTTTCAATCCCTATTTCAACGCAGCTTAGTTGTTACATGTGAGCCAGGCGGGCGCAGAAGTGGCCGTCGTAGGAGTCGGCGTTTACGGGGACGCTTTGGAAAAGTCCGCGGTCGTTTTGACGTACGGAGACGAGCTTCTTGGCTTGTTCGAACTCGGGTAGCTGCAGAATCTGCGCCTCGGAGAGGGGTGCCAAGCTAAAACCTGCGCCCTCGGGAGAAGCCAAAAACGCATCCACGACTTGCGTGTTCTCTTCATCAAAGACCGAGCAGGTGGCATAGATAAGCTCGCCGCCGGCAGCCACGCGGGCAGCAGCCTCCTTGAGCATCGTAAGCTGCAGTTTGGGCAGCTCAACCGTCACATCTTTTTCGGTCAGGCGCCAAGGGATCTCGGGATGACGACGCATGGTGCCGGTGCCAGAGCACGGCGCATCGATAAAGACCGTGTCGAACTTAACCGGCTTGCCAAGCATGGCATCAAACGACGTCAGTACTTCATCAAGCTCGCAGGCATCACCCGAAACCGTACGAACGCCCTGAATACCGGCTTTATGCAGGCGAGCGAGATTCAGATCGCACTTGCGATCATGCAAATCGAGCGCCGTATGCTGACGCTCATAGCCCGCACGCTTGGCCTGGCACATCATCACATAGGTCTTGGTGCCACGACCGGCACCAATCTCAAGGCAGCTTCCAGGGCGCGTGGCAGCTGTGGCGATAAGTTGCGCGTTGAGGTCAGATGCCACCGCGGCAGCACGCTCAAACACACCCGAAGCAACAGTAACCTGGGCATCAACCGGGGCATGGCAGCCCGGGAAGACAGGCGCGAGGAGCTGCGAGATATACGGATCGGGCTTAGTCGCAAAGGCGTTCTCATGCAGGGCCAGCGGTGCGGGGGCCAGATTGCCGGCAAAGTTAAGCGCACCGTCTGGCGTGTCAAACGATGCCATAATGCGAGCGCACAGCCATCGCGGCAAGCCCATCAGGCGCGACAGACGAACCAAGCGTCGCTCGGACTCATCCACGTCGGATGCCGTGGCAAAGTCCTCAACATTGTCCGCAACCTTATGCAGTACAGCATTGGCCAAGCCAGCGGCAGACTTAGCACCGCAGCGAACCAGCTCAACTCCCTGACTTACGGCAACGCGGCCAGGCGTATGCAGGTAGAGCATCTCGAAGGCAGAAATACGAAGCGCCATGCGAACGCGCGGCGCGACCTTTTTGGGCTTATCGAGAAACTGATCGAGCAATTCATCCAAAATGCCCTGCGTGGCGGCGACACCGAGCGCCAAACGAGCGGCAAAAGCAGAATCGCGCTGGTCAATGGCCTTGGCGGAAGCGCGGGAGGACAACACGTCGCGTGCGTACATACCACGGCGATCGGCCTCCATCAACACATCGAGCGCAAGCTTGCGCGCGGGAGACAACTTGCTCATGACAGTACACCCCACCTAAGTTCGGCACCCTGCAGGCCGGCAGCCCAGGCAGAAGCAGCCATGGCACGCTTGCCGTCGGGCTTAACCTCAAGCAGTTCAACCGCGCCATCGGAAAGGCCCAGGTAAACACGCTTGCTCTTGACAGCAACAGCGCCCTCGCCAAGCGACACATCGGCCGGCGCAGCATCGAGCACGCGAACCGTCTTGCCGGCAATCACGCAACGAGCAGGCGCGGTATCGGACGAAGCGAGCACATGACGCACGCAATCGAGCGCCGCCATCTGCGGATCAAGACGCATCTCCTGCTTGGAAATCTTTGCAGCATGCGTGACGAGCGACTCATCCTGCTCAGTCCAAACAGCCGAGCCATCGGCAAGCGAGGGAAGCGTATCGGCAAGCAACTTACCGCCAAGCTCACCAAGCTCCATCGTGAGCGCCTCGGCATGTTTACCGGCAACAGACGTAGACACCTGGGCGCAATAAGCGCCGGTATCCACGCCATGCCCAATGCGCATAATGGAAACGCCGGCAACCTCGTCACCAGCAAGAATGGCACGCTGAATGGGAGCAGCGCCACGCCAACGAGGCAGCAGCGAAGCATGAACATTCACAATACCAAGCGGCGCCATATGCAGCACCTCATCAGGCAAAATGCAGCCATAGGCAGCCACACAGAAAATAGCAGCCTGCGCAGCCTGGAGCGCCTCAACAACTTCAGGCGTCATACGATTGGCCTCAACAACGGGCAGACCAAGCTCAAGCGCCTTGGCCTTAACAGGAGAAGGCTCAAGCTTCTTACCACGCCCACGAACAGCATCAGGACGAGTAATTACGAGCGCAATCTCGTTCCCAGCCTCGACAAGCGAAGTCAGCGAAGGCACAGCAAAATCAGGCGTACCCATAAACACAATACGCATAAAGAACGTCTCCCCTCAACCAAAGCCGAGACGGCTACAAACAACAGCGGAAAGCCAAGTACCCAGCCCATCCGCAATAACAATTCAACAAGAACAAATATACCCAAAACCAAAGAAAGAGCCGCAATAAAAGCAGCTCTCTCTCAACAAAGACTATCAGCGAAGACGCCCCTCCCTGGCCCGACGGCACCCGGGCGAAAAGGAGCACGAAAACGCAGTCCCCTTCCGCCGCAGGGCTTAGGTTATTGCTCCACGCGCAGTTCCGCACGAGCCGAAGAGCACTTAATGTGCTCTTCGTGCGAGCAGGACTGTTTGAGCATGGAGCAATAACCTAAGCCCTGCGGCGGAAGGGGACGGTGGGACCTACTCCGTCTCGCCCGGTCGAGCGCCGCGGGCCAGGGCGTCCTGGTACTCCTTGACTGCCTTGATGCGCTGCATCGGCTTGAGTCGCTCAAACATGGTGTTGCCATGCAGGTGATCGATCTCGTGCTGCAGGCACACGCAGAACAGGTCGCCCGAGGCCTCGTAGCGAATCAGGTTGGCATCCAGGTCATACGCCTCGACGACGACATGGTCGGGACGCTCGATCTCGCAGCTAATGCCAGGGATGGACAGGCAGCCCTCGCTAAACGGCACCAGATGGTCGCTCTGCTCCACGATCACGGGGTTGATGAGCACGTACGGGTCATAGTCGTTCTTGTCGGTGTAGTCGCAGTCGATGGTGACGAGCTGGATGAGCTCGCCGATCTGCGGAGCAGCCAGGCCGCAGCCGCCGTTCTCGAACATCATCTTCTTCATCTTCTCGGCAAGCGCCTCGATCGCCGGGTTGATCTCCTCGATGACGGCGCACTCCTGGCGCAAACGAGGGTCGGGCGACAGTACGATTCCGTTGGCTTCCATGGCCATCCTTTCAGGTTGTTACATCAAATCATAGGCGTCGACGTCAACGCTCACGCTCACGCGGCGCACGGAGCCCACCTCTTTGAGGCAGGCGTCGATATCATCAGAGACATGGTACCCCACGGGCGACTTCACAAGCAGATGGAAGCGGTAACGGTCCTTGGCTCTCTCGATTACACACGAAGCCGGGCCCAGCACCTGCGGCGCGGCACTCCCTGCCCGCAAAAAATCGGGCGCGGCGGCATGCCAGCGACGCTTGAGGAGCTTGGCGATGCGGCCGATGTAGTCTTGCGCGTCGTCTCGGTTCGCCGACCACACCAAAATGTTGACCAGACGCACGAACGGTGGATACAGGGCGTCGCGGCGCTGGTCCAGGTCGTAGTCGGTAAAGATCGAACGGTCGTGCTTAGCGACGGCGCGAATGACCGGATCCTCGGGCAGGTAGGTCTGGATGATCACCTCACCGGGACGATCGCCGCGACCGGCACGGCCGGCGACCTGCTCCAGTAAATCGTAGGCGCGCTCCCCTGCTCTAAAATCGGGCAGCTTTAACGCAAAGTCTGCATTGACCACGCCCACAAGCGTGACCTCGGGAAAGTCGAGGCCCTTGGCAATCATCTGGGTGCCCAGCAGCACCGCGCAATCGGCGGCATCGAACTGCTCGAGCAACTTTTTGTGCGCATCCTTGCCGCGCGTGGAATCGGCATCCATGCGAATAATGGCGACGTCCTCGGGCAGCATCTGGTGCAGCGCGTCCTCGATCTGCTGAGTGCCCAGCCCCATTTTTGCCAGGTAGCGACTGCCACATTTGGGGCAACGGCTCGTGGGCGCGGGATACGGCTGCACGCGCCAAGACGAACCGCATGTGTGACACTGCAGCGTGTGCGTGCGCTCGTGATACGTAAGCGCGGTGGAGCAGTGGTTGCAGGTGGGAACGCAGCCGCACTCGCGGCACATCAAAAACGGCGCAAAACCGCGGCGGTTGTGCAGCAGCACGGCCTTTTCGCGGCGCTCGACCACACGCTCCAGGCCTTCCATCAGCGGTTTTGAGAACATGGAGCGGCTGCCGTGTGCGAACTCGCGACGCAGGTCGGCAATGCGGACCGTAGGCAGCACGGCGTGTCCGGGGCGCTCGGGCATCTCGACACGCGTCCAGGTGGCACCGTTATACATGCCGCGGCGGCAGCGGTCGAGGGCCTCGGCAGAAGGCGTGGCCGACCCCAGCACGAGCGGGCAGCGATAGCGGCGCGCCATCTCGGCTGCCACCTCGCGCGCATGGTAGCGCGGACTGGAGCCCTGCTTGTAACTAGTCTCGTGCTCCTCGTCGATGATGATGAGACCAAGGTCGCTGAGCGGGCAAAAAAGCGCCGAACGAGCTCCCACGACCACACGCGCGGCGCCACTGGCAACCATGTCCCACTGGTCCAGGCGCTCGCCAGCCGAAAGACGCGAGTGGAAAACCGCGACCGTCTCACCAAAGCGCGAGCGGAAGCGGCCGACGGTCTGGGCCGTCAGTGAGATCTCGGGCACCAGCACGCAGGCAGAGCGACCGGCTGCGAGCACGCGCTCGATGGCGGAGAGGTAAACCTCGGTTTTGCCGGAGCCGGTGACGCCGTCGACCAGCACCACGTCGCCATGAGCGTCCAGACGGGCGCGCTCAATCTGCGCGAGTGCCTGTTGCTGGCCGTTGGTAAGGGAGACCGGCGCCTTGCCGCTTGCCGAGGACAGCGTGGTCTGCTCGCTGCAGCCACGCCAGGCGCGGCGCTCTTCCACCACCACGACGCCGCGTTTTTCGAGCGACTTGATGGTCGCCGACATACTGTTATAGAGAAGGTTGAGGTCGCGCGTCGTGACAGGACCACACTGGAGCGCCTCGATGAGTTGGCGCTGGCGGACCGCGGTCTTGGGTGGCGTGTAGTCAAAGCCTTCGGGCGTAAGCATCACCCAGCGGTTTTGGATGGGTTTGACGGCTGGACGTTCAACCGTCCACACGCCGTCGTCGCCCTTGACCACACGCGGGCTGCCGCCCGGTGGCAAAAACAGGCGCAGGCACTCGGAAAGCGTCGCGACATACTCGCGGCTCATCCAGCGCGCAATGCGTGCAGCCTCGGCGGTAAAGAGCGGTTTGCTGAGGATAGCCTCGACGGCTTTAATGCGCGCGGGGTCGAGGGCGTTGTTACCCTGCAGGTCGCCCAGCTCAGGCGCAATGTCGACGACATAGCCCGCGGCGGCACGGTTACCAAAGTGAACCAGGACCGTGGATCCGATCTGCGCCTCGTTGGCAAGGGACTGGGGAATGCAGTAGGCGAATGGCTCGGACAGCGCTCGGGTAGGAATGTCGAGAACCACGCTCGCGTAGGCGGCAATGGGCTCAGGTGCAGGCTCGGGCTTGGCCGAGGCAGCAGCGGATGCCGGTGCCGCCGGAGACTCCTCCGGTTCCGGTGAACCAAACAGCGACAGTTGTTGAGCCATACACCACCTCTAACGAACAGACCTGAAAGAGCTGGGACAAACACTACTGATTATTATGTCCCAGCAACCCACTCATCGGTACAGAAACAAGAGCCCCGCTCGGGGTGAACGGGGCTCGGATACAAACGTTTGTGCAGCGACTACAGCGCCATCGTGCGGGCGCGGTCGATACGCGCCAGACAGTCGTCACGGCCGACGAGCGCCATGGTCTCGCCCAGCGGAGGGCTCACCATGTTGCCACAAACGGCGACGCGCACGGCCTGGAACACCACGCGCTTCTTGAGGTCCATCTGCTCGGGAAGCGGCTCAAGCGCGGCGTCGATGTTCGCGGCTGTCCACTCGTCCACGCCCTCGAGCGCGGCCTTGGCGGCGTCCAGAATTGAACCCATACCCTCCTTGGCCAGGCCCTTGTTAACGGATTTCTCGTCATACTCGAGCGTCTCGGCCGTAGCAAAGATGGGAGCGGCGACGGTCACGGCGTCGGCCGGCATCTTGGTGCGCGGCTTGACGATGGCAGCGAGTGCGTCAATCCAGTCCTCGCCGTACTCGACGTTGCCCTCGATGAGACCCGCCTCGTGCAGCTCGGGGACCATGATCTCGTCGGCAAACTGGGCATCGGACATGCCGTTGATGTATTCGGCATTGACCCAGTCGAGCTTCTTGGGGTCGAAGGTCGCCGGGTTCTTGGAGATGCGGTCGAGTGAGAACTTGCTGGCCAGGACATCGCGCGGAATGATCGTGGTCTCGCCGTCAAGCGACCAGCCGAGCAGCGCCAGATAGTTGACGAAAGCGTCGGACAGGTAGCCGGCGTCGCGGTACTCCTCCACTGAGGTGGCGCCGTGGCGCTTGGAGAGCTTCTTGCCGTCGGCGCCCAGAATCATGGAGATGTGGGCGAACGTGGGCACGGGCGCGCCGAGGGCCTCGTAGACCATGACCTGACGCGGGGTGTTGGAGAGGTGGTCGTCGCCGCGGATGACATGGGTGATCTTCATCATGGCGTCGTCGACGACGGTCGCAAAGTTGTACGTGGGCGTGCCATCGGAGCGGAAGATGACAAAGTCGTCGAGCTCCTTGGCGTCGAAGGTCACCTCGCCGTGAACGGCGTCGTGGATGACGACGTCGCCGCGGTCCTCGGGCACCTTGATGCGCAGGACGTAGGACTCGCCGGCCTCGATGCGACGGCGGGCCTCCTCGGGATCAAGGTCGCGGCAACGGCGCTGATAGCCCTGGAAGGGGTCCTTGCGCTCCTGCGCGGCCTTGCGATCGGCGTCGAGCTGCTCCTTGGTGCAGAAGCAGGGATAGGCCTTGCCCTCGTCCCAAAGCTTCTGGGCGGCCTGCTTGTACAGGTCCAGGCGCTCGGTCTGGGCGTAGGGGCCAAAATCGCCGCCCACCTCGGGACCCTCGTCCCAGTCCAGGCCCAGCCAACGCATGGCGCGCAGGATAATCTGCGTGTTCTCGTCGGTAGAGCGGGTGGGGTCGGTGTCGTCAATGCGCAGGATGAACGTGCCGCCGTTTGCACGGGCGAAAGCCCAGTTATAGATAGCGGTGCGGGCGCCGCCGATGTGCAGCTTGCCCGTCGGTGAGGGTGCAAAGCGGACGCGAACGTCTGATGCCATGGAAATCTCCTCGATTGCAGGATGGATGTCTAACCGCACCATTATAAAGCATCAAAGCAACCTCCGCACAAAGGGCACCGACCCAGTCATTGGGGACTACTCATTGGGGACAGACTTAAATGACCAGTCGTTGTAGTCATTGGGGACATTCTTGGTTTAAGACTGGTCATTTAAGTCTGTCCCCAATGAGTAATTAAGTCTGTCCCCAATGAGTAGGTGCGGAAAGGGTGTGAATGTTTGATTTACGCGCTATGATGTGCCCTTGCATAGAGAGCCCGGCGGAATGGTAACGGTCGCTGGGACACGTTTTTGAAAGGACAATCATGTCAGAAGAACTTCGTTCCATTCCACCCCAACACGGGTCCTTTGTTTTTACGTCAGAGTCGGTGACCGAAGGTCATCCCGATAAGATCGCTGATCAGATCAGCGACGCCGTCCTCGACGCAATCCTCGCCAAAGAAATAGAGCTCCAGGAGCAGGGCTACATCGCCCCCAACGGCGTGCCTGCCAACGTTGAGAACGTCCGTTGCGCCTGTGAGACCCTCGTGACCACCGGCACTGTCATCGTCGCCGGCGAGATTCGCACCCAGGCCTACGTCGACGTACAGGAAATCGCCCGCGGTGTTATCCGCCGCATCGGCTACAACCGTGCCAAGTTCGGTTTTGACTGCGACACTTGCGGCGTTATGAGCCTCATCCACGAGCAGTCGCCCGATATCGCCCAGGGCGTTGACGAGTCCTTCGAGACCCAGACCGGCGCTACCACCGACCCGATCGACCTGATCGGCGCCGGCGACCAGGGCATGATGTTCGGTTATGCCTCCAACGAAACCAAGACCCTCATGCCCATGCCGCACTACCTGGCGAGCCGCCTGGCCGAGCGCCTGGCCGCCGTGCGTCACGACGGCACCCTCGCCTATCTGCGTCCCGACGGCAAGACCCAGGTCACCGTGCGCTACGAGGAAGGCAAGCCCGTCGAGGTCACGACCATCGTCATCTCCACGCAGCACGCCGCCGAGATCGAGGACATGGGCAAGATCAAGGCCGACCTCATCGAGCACGTCATCACCCCGGTCATGGCCGCCGAGAACATGCCGTGGGACAACGCGGAGATCTACGTGAACCCCACCGGTCGCTTTGTCGTGGGCGGCCCCATGGGCGACACGGGCCTCACCGGCCGCAAGATCATCGTCGACACCTACGGCGGCTACGGCCGTCACGGCGGTGGCGCCTTTAGCGGCAAGGACTGCACCAAGGTCGACCGTTCCGCCGCGTATGCCGCGCGCTGGGTCGCTAAGAACGTGGTCGCCGCCGGTCTGGCCGACCGCTGTGAAGTCGAGCTTGCCTACGCCATCGGCGTTTCCAAGCCCCTCTCAATCATGGTCGACACCTTCGGTACCGCGCATGTTGCCGAGGACAAGATCGTTGAGGCCGTTGAGAAAACCTTCGACCTGCGCCCGGGCGCAATCATCCGCGACCTAGACCTGCGTCGCCCCATCTACGAAAAGACGGCAGCCTACGGTCACTTCGGCCGCGAAGACGCCGACTTCACCTGGGAAAAGACCGACCGAGTCGAAGAACTCAAAGCAGCCTGCGGCCTGTAAGCTAACGAGAAAAGCCACAGCCAAATAGAAACACGCCAAAAAGAGGTACCGGAACAACCGGTACCTCTTTTATATTAACCGGTGGCGAAGATGAGTCGACATGGGACACAGAATAGGTTCCCAGCTGATGAATTTTGCAGCAAGCGTGCCCCTACCATGTATCCTAAGTTCCGAGGGCTTTGGTATTTGGTCGATCGCGAGTTCCGCACGAGCCGGAGGCCACTTAATGTGGCCTCCGTGTGAGCCAGGACTGTAGAGCAGGCGATCAAATACCAAAGTCCTCGGAACGACGGGATAGAACAGGAGCGCATATGGCAGGCAAGCCGCAAACACTAGCTACGACCTCGGCATTCGAGATCTTGGGCCCCGTCATGGTCGGCCCCAGCTCATCGCACACCGCTGGCGCCCTGCGCTGCGCACAAGTTGCCGCCAGCCTGCTGGAAGGCCGCATCACCAAAGTCACCTTTGGCCTGTGGAATTCCTTCGCCCACACCTACCGCGGCCACGGCACCGACCGCGCTCTCGTCGCGGGCATTCTGGGCCTCGACACCGATGACGAGAACATCAAGCAGGCCTTTGACCTCGCACGTGGGCAGGGCCTCGAATATCACTTTGACATCAAGGGCGACGACGCCTCCATCCACCCCAACACCGTCGACATCGATATGGTCGACGCCACGGGCGCCACGGCGCAGGTCCGCGGCGAGAGCTTAGGCGGCGGCAAGATGCGCATCAGCCGCATTAACGGCGTCGGCGTCGACATCTCGGGCATGTATTCCACGCTCTTCGTGGCGCACCAGGACGTCCCCGGCGTGCTCGCAGCGCTCACCAACCTGCTCGCCTACGCCCATGTGAACATCGCCTTCTGCCGCACCTACCGCACCGAAGTGGGCGGCCAGGCCTACTCCGTCTTTGAGACCGACGGCGCCCCCGACGACACCGTCGTCCCCATGCTCCGCAAGCTCGACAATGTCGATTACGCGACCTTTATCGAACTCCCCGGTTCTGCCTCGTCGCTCTCCCCCGGCGTCTCGGCAAAGGAAATCTTCGACGACGGCGAGCAGCTGCTCGATGCGTGCGAGGAACTGGGGCTCAACATCGGCGCCGTCATGGCCGTGCGCGAGGCACGTCTGACCGGCGAGGCCCACGCCGTCGCCGCCATGCGCCGCGTGCTCGACGTCATGCGCGAGGAGACCACGACCCCCATCGTCAATCCGCAGCAATCGCTCGGCGGGCTTATCGGCGGCGAGGCTAAACTCGTCGATGCCACCGGCCGCGTCGATTTGAGCACGAGCCTGATGGGCACCGTTCAAACCGACGCCGTGGCCCGCGCGATGGCCGTGCTCGAACGCTCCGCCACGATGGGAGTGATCGTCGCCGCTCCCACGGCAGGCTCCGCGGGTGTCGTGCCCGGCTGCGTGCTGGCGCTCGCCGATCACCTTCAGCTCGACGACGAGCAGGTCATGGACGCGCTCTACTGCGCAGCCGCCATCGGCCTCAACCTCACCACGAGCGCCTGCGTCGCCGGCGCCGAGGGCGGCTGTCAGGCCGAGGTCGGAAGTGCGGCCGCCATGGCCGCCGCCGCGCTAGTGCAGATGCTCGGCGGCACACCCGAGCAGGCGCTCGACGCCAGTTCCATCGCGCTGAGTAATCTGCTGGGCCTCGTTTGTGACCCCGTCGGTGGCCTCGTGGAGGTGCCCTGCCAAAACCGCAACGCCATCGGCGTGGCAGCCGCCTTTAGCTCCGCACAACTCGCCCTCGCCGGCATTAAGAGCCTGGTGCCGTTTGACCAGATGGCACACGTCATGCTCTCGGTGGGCCACGCGTTGCCGGCCACGCTGCGCGAGACGGCAAAGGGCGGCATCGCGCAGGCTCCGGCCGCACTTTCGGCCTGTGCAAAATGCGGTGTGTGCGGATAGCGACAAAGAACGACTCGAAGGTGGGACAAATGTCCCACCTCTTTTGAATGCCACCGTTTCCATACCACAATCAACTAGGTAATCGCTATAATGCAAGCCCAGTAAAAACACGATGAGCCGCAAGGCGAAATTCGAAGGATATGCACACGATGTCGCAAAACGATCGAACTCAACTGATTCCCGATCCGCAGCAGCCGAGCAGGCACACCGGCGGCGTTCAGTCGCCGCGTCCTATCGCGCCGAGCCACGGTCAGCAGCGTGGTGCGGCAAACGCTTCGCAACGCCCGAACCAGCAGCGCCAGGCAAACGGCAATACGCCCAAGCAGCCCCCCACGCACGGTCGAGGCGATCGCGGCCCCGCGCGCAAACCCACCGGGAACAATAAGTCGGGCAAAAAGACGACGCTCTTTGTCCTCCTGGGTCTTATCGTCATTGTCTATATCGTAGGCGTCGTAGCGTTTTCGCAGGTAGCCTACCCCAACACCACCATCGCCGGCGTCGACGTCTCGTTCTCCAACGCTTCGTCTGCCGCCACCAAGGTCAACTCGGCGTGGAAGCACTATAAGCTCACCGTGGCGGGCGATGACTTTAGCTGGACCTATCAGCCCGAGTCCGATGAGCCCATCGTCGACGGCGAAGCTGCCGCAAAAGAGATCATCAACCACAACGAAGCCTTTGTATGGCCGGTCCGCCTTGTAGAATCCTTAAGCGGCAAGACCAAAACAACCGCTACCTCCAACGAAGTAGATCTTGATCAAGACGTCGACCTGTCCATGCTCTCCGATACCTTTGACCAAAAGCAGTTTGAGAAGGATCTGGGCACCGCCATCGATGAGTTTAACGAGAGGCGTTCGGGCGCGTTCGAGGCCAATAGCTCCTATGACGAGCAGGCCGGCAAGTTTACCGTCGAGAAGGCGCGCTCCAACGAAAAACTCAACCGCGAGCATGTCATTAAGTATGCCGAGCTCGAGCTTGCCTCGCTGGCCGAGACCGTAGATCTTTCCAAGCTCGGCAACGATGCCTATGAGCCGCTCAACGGAACGCTGACCGATGATCAGATTCAGGCCGCATGCGATGCCGCCAACAACTTCCTGGGCGTCAACGTGACCCTCAAGCTCAACGGCGAGGATGCCGGCAAAGTTGATGGCAGCTCCGTGTTGCAGTGGATCAGCTTTGCCGATCCGGCCAAACCTACGCTCGATACGACGCAGATCAGCAGCTGGGCAGCCGAGCTCGCCAACGGCTTTAACACCGTGGGCTCCACTCGCTGGTGGACGCGCGCCGATGGCAAGCAGTGCGCCGTCGAAGGCGGCGACTTTGGTTGGTCCATCGACAGCAGCTCGCTCGCCAAGCAGGTCGAGGACGCCATTAACAACAAGCAGACCGGCGAAATCGAGATCAAGTACTCCCAGAAGGCCGACACCTTTACCGCAAAGGGAGAGCCCGACTGGAAGGCGTATATCGACGTCGATCTGTCCGAGCAGCACGCGCGCTACTACGACGAGAGCGGCAATATCGTGTGGGAGGCCAACTTTATCTCTGGAAAGCCGGGCGAGGACGCCACCCCCGAGGGAGTATGGCAGATCAACAGCAACGATGGCGCCAGCAAGCTTATCGGTACCAAGGACCCCGAGACCGGTAAGCCCAAATACGAGAGCCCGGCAAGCTATTGGATGCCGTTTGAGGGAAACATGGTCGGCTTCCACGATGCAACGTGGCAAAACGACAAGAGTTTCGACGACCCCAACTCCTACAAGTGGTGCGGCAGCCACGGTTGCATCAACCTGCGCCTGGCCGATGCAAAGGCACTTCACGACTGCATCAAAGTCGGCCTGTGCGTGGTTGTCCACTCGTAGTGCAACGCGCGCATTCCCACAACGTGGAGCCGCTGCGACCAATCTAACAGTTCCGAAAGAATCCGCCATATGCGCCCGCCTTACGCGACGGGCGCATATACTTATTGAGGAACTTTCTATAAAGGAGACGCTATGCCGAATGTCCCCACGATCACCCCGGGCCCGAATGATACCGAGCACACGCCCGAAGATGCCGCCGAAACGCTTCCTCTGATTACAAACGTACATGCCGACAAGCAGAACGGACGCACGAACGATACGGCCGAGATTTCCGATGAAGAGGCATATGCCAAGCTCAAGGCAAAACGTGCCGAACGTCGACGCAAAAAGCTGATTCGACGCGGTATTGCCGCCGGCGTCGTTGTTGCCATCGCGCTCATTGTCATCATCGCAACGCTGGTCATCAACGCGCAACCCGCAGGCACCAACGGACCGGTGACCGACATGGTCACCGAAGGCACGTTTACCACCACAGTCGAAGCCAAGGGGCAGCTTAAGCCCATCTCGGCATCGGTCGTCTCCCCTTCTGTCGACGGTACGGTTGAAAAGATCAACGTGCAGGCCGGACAGAGCGTCAACGAGGGCGACGTGCTCATGACCATTAAGAACGACGCGCTCGATAGCGCTGTTTCCGAGGCGCAGCGCGCGGTCGCGGCCGCCCAGGAAGACCTGAACAATGCAAAGGTGGCACTCGCGGCCGCACAGGCCGCACCGACAACGGACAGTGACGGATCGACCGGCCCATCGGACGCAAACGCCAACGCAAATGCCGTCTCGACCGCCCAGCGCAACCTCGCCTCGGCCCAGGCAACGCTGGAGCAGGCAACTGCAAAGGCGGCCGAGCGCACCGTAAAGGCCCCCAGTTCGGGCAACATCGTCGAGCTCAACGCCAAAGTCGGTGCCACGGTGACCGGAGGCACGATCATGGGCGAAGGCGACACGAGCGGCGGCAAGCAGTGCATGCAAATCGCCGACCTGTCCAAGATGAAGGTGACGGTTCAGGTGGGCGAAAAGGATATCGCCAAAATTGCCGTGGGCCAAAGCGCCAACGTGACCTATCCCGCGTTTCCCGATATCGTGAGCCAGGGCACCGTCACGGCTATCGCCTCGGTGGCAAACTCTGACTCCGGCTCCGGTAGCGGCGGCAGCGTGACCTTTAACGTCGACATCCTCATCGAAGCACCCGACAGTCGCCTTAAGCCGGGTATGACTGCCGAGGTCTCGGTAGTGACCGAGAAGCTCGACGACGTGGTTATGGTGCCGACCATGGCGCTGATGACCGAAGATGGCGAGCACTATTACGTCAATCTGGCCACCGATTCGGAAGGCAAGAAGACGCGCCGCGTGAAGGTGACCGTCGTGACGCAAAACGACAACGAGGCTGTAGTCGGTAAGACGCAGGTCAAGCGCGACGACCAGGGCAACGAGATCAACCCAGACGTCCCGGTTACCAAGTTACGCGACGGCGACACCATCGTGACGGATACCGGCGCAGGCATGACGGCAGACGGCGGCGACAATATGTCTGCCGACGAGGGCAAGTAATGCGTCCCGTCATCGACATCCGCAACGTGCACCGCATCTTTGAGAGCGAGGCCGGTTGCGCCCACATCCTGCACAACGTGAGCCTGGCGGTGAACCCCGGTGAGTTCGTCGCCATCACCGGCCCCTCGGGCTCGGGCAAGTCGACGCTCATGAACATCCTGGGCTGCCTGGACAAGCCGACGGCGGGTGATTATTTCCTGCAAGGGCTCAACGTCGCCGAGCTCGACGATGATGAGCTCACCGAGGTGCGCGCGCTGAGCATCGGCTTTGTCTTTCAGAGTTTTAACTTGCTGCCGCGTCTGACGGTGATCGAAAACGTCATGCTGCCGCTGTCCTACACCAATGTGCCGCGTAGCCAGCGCGAGATGCGCGCCGTGCACGCGCTGCAAGCCGTCACACTGCCGGTCGACCATTGGGACCACCGCATATCGGAACTCTCGGGCGGACAGATGCAGCGCGTCGCCATCGCGCGCGCCCTCGTCAACGACCCGCCCATCATTTTGGCCGACGAGCCAACGGGAAATCTAGACTCGACAACCGGGGCGCTCGTCATGGAAACCTTCCACAAGCTCCAGAAACGCGGCAAGACCATCGTACTCATTACGCATGACCCCGGCATCGCCGCCGAGGCCGATCGAGCCGTAACCATCCGTGACGGGCGAATCCATGACGGCGCATATGTCGCGCATACACCGAATACGTTACGCGGGGCCGTCAAAAACCTGCCCGCGATTTCTGCAACCACCAATCAGCCGAAAGGAGCGAAGGCATGAGCACCCGCGATCTTGTCCAAGAAGCCCTTCACTCGCTCGAGGCCAACAAGGGACGCAGCCTGCTCACCATCCTTGGCATCGTCATTGGCATCGCCTCGGTCATCGCCATGACTTCGCTCATCGGCGGTATCCAAAACAGCCTGGTCAACAGCCTGGGCCTCAATGCAGCCCGCATGGTAGAGATCTATTCGTCCCAAGAACTCACCGATTCGGATGTGGAAAAGCTTCGCAAACTGGTGCCGCAGATTGAGCAGATCGGCATCGTCGATAGCGCCTATTCCGAGTACAAGGTCGGGGATAAAAGCTATACCGTCATGGCCCACGGCGTCGATAGCGACATGCTTGATGCCGTGGGCGCCAGCAAGCTCGTTGCGGGACGTGTCTATTCACAGGCAGAGTCTCAATCAGGCTCGCGCGTGGCGCTCATCAGCCGTGGCGGCGCCGATCAGCTTTACGGCAACGAACAGGACGCACTGGGGAAAACCATCAAGGTGTCCAACGGCGAGGTGCAGATTGTAGGCGTGATTGATGGCGGCAGCGACTCCATGGGCTCGCTCACGCTGTATATGCCACGCGAAACCATCTCCGGCCTGTTTGGCGACGAGAATCCTTCATTTCCCAGCGTGACGGCACTTGCCGCCGAGGGCACAGACATGGACGAGCTCTGCAAGACCATCGAGTCTAAGGTGCGCGCGATGAAGGGCATCTCGGAGGATGATGAGTACGACAGCGTATCGGCGACCTCCATGAAAAGCGCCATCGATGCACTCAACTCGTTTATGGGCGCCTTCTCGCTCATCATGGGCGCTGTCGCCAGTATCTCACTGCTTGTCGGCGGAATCGGCATTATGAATATGATGCTTACCAACGTGACTGAGCGCATCCGCGAGATCGGTATTCGCCGTGCCTTGGGCGCCAGTCGCCGCGATATCACCGCGCAGTTTTTGGCCGAGTCCTCGGCGCTGTGCGTCACCGGTGGCCTGCTGGGTGTCCTGATTGGCTATCTGCTGGCCTGGGGCCTCGCGATGTTTGCCGCAGGATCAGGGGTTCTCAACGAGCTCGGTGCCAGTGGGGAGATCACACCGAGCTTTTCAATCGCCACGGTGCTGCTGGCCTTCGGCGTCTCCGTCGGCATCGGCGTAATCTTTGGCTTCTACCCCGCTCGCCGCGCGGCAAAGCTCAACCCGGTGGAGTGCCTACGCTACCAGTAAGCCACCACCAGCTACCAGTAAGCCACCACCAACAAGTTGCGGTGAATTAGGGACTGAATATGCTATCTAGCAGCAAAAACAGACACTATTTCACCGCAACTTATTGAAGGGCTGTTTGCGCCAGTTCTGGGCGTCGTCCTCGAGCTATTGATGGATGACGGGCTTGTACGGGTCGAGCTTGCTCGGGACGCTCCTCCTCGCGGGCGGGAGGGCGCGCTAGGCGCGGCAAGCGCCTAGCGCGCAAACTCCCGTAAGAGCGCGTCTTCCACTTCCCGAAGCGAAAGGGCCCCGCTTCCCTCGGCGGGACGGGTGACCACGATGCAGCGCGCTCCCACGTCGCGCGCGGCGGCGAGCTTCTCGGCCGTGCCGCCTAAGGTTCCCGAGTCCTTAGTCACAAGCCACTGGGCGCCCACCTGCCGAAGCATCGCCTCGTTGAGCTCGCGGGTGAAGGGCCCCTGCATGCCGATGACGTGCGACGGCGAAAACCCCGCGTCGATGCACTTCGTTATAGCACTGGGCAGCGGGAGCACGCGCACGAAGAAGCGCTCCGCGAAATCGGCGACGCTCGTGTAGGGAGCAAGCTCCTTGCTCCCCGTCGTGAGAAGCGCGCGACCCGGGTTCTCGGAGAGAAAGCGCGCCGCGCAGGCGATCGACGCGACCGGCACGACGCCTTTGGGCAGCGCCTCGACCGGGCGCGCAAGGCGCAGGCATCGTGCACCCACGGCGAGCGAAGCGGCCCGGATGTTGCCGCTTGCGAGCGTAGCGAAGGGGTGCGTGGCGTCGACAACGATGCACGCGCCGGAAAGCTCGCGCTCCATGTCGGCATCGTCGAGCCTGCCCGCATGCACCTCGATGCCCGGAAGCTCGCCCAAAAGCTCGCCTCCGTACTCGGTTGCCGCGTAGGCACGGGCGGGGATGCCCGCCCTGCTCGCCCATTCGCACAGAAGGCGGCCCTCGGTGGTGCCGGCGAAGATGCGCAGCGCCGGCGCGGATGCGGGCGCCGTCACTTCGGGCCGCCTGGGCGCGTGATCTGGTAGAGCAGCGCGTTCATAATGGCAGCCGCCACGGTCGAGCCGCCCTTGCGACCCCTCGCGACGATGGCTGGCACGCGTCGTGCGAGTAGCTCCTCTTTCGCCTCGACCACGTTCACAAACCCGACCGGCACCCCAACGACGAGCGCGGGCGCGATCTTCCCCGCGTCCATGAGCTCGGCGAGGCGCAGAAGTGCTGTGGGAGCGTTGCCGACGGCCACGATGAGCGGACCCTCGATGCCGCAAGCTTTGTCCATGCTCGCAACGGCGCGAGTCGTGCCCGCGGCGCGCGCAGCCGCGGCGACATCAGGGTCGGCCATGAAGCACACGGCCTTGCAGCCGAGCTTCGCGAGCGCGGGCTTGCTTATGCCTGCGAGCGCCATGTTCGTGTCGGTGAGCACCGTGGCCCCTGCGCGCAGTGCGTCGAGCGCACAGTGCGCGGCGTCATGGGTAAACACGAGGGAATCGGCGTACGAGAAGTCGGCAGTGGTGTGGATGACGCGCTTCACGACGGGCTCTTCGAGCGGCGGGAACGTGCGGCCGCCGAGCTCTTCGGTGATGATCTCGAAGCTGCGCCGCTCGATGTCGCCGGGCGCCATCTCCTTGGAATCCATCTAGTACTCCACTCCTTCCCTTGCACATATCCCCTGCTCGTAGGGATGTTTCTTGCACCGCATCTCGGTTATGTAGTCGGCCTTCTCCACGATCTTGCGGGAAGGCGCGCGCCCGGTGAGCGCTACTTCGACGCCGCGCGCGGACATATCGAGCGCGCGGTCCACGAGCGCCTCGTCGACAAGCCCCTTCGAAAGCGCGTCGAGCGCCTCATCGAGCACGAGCAGTCCCTCTTGCGCGCCCTCGAGCTCGGCAAGCGCGGAAGCGAGGTTCCCATCGTGCAGCTCGCACGTCGCGGCAAGTTCTTCCGACGTCATCGACCAGGTAAACTTGTCCGACACCTTCCCCGCGAACACGGGCACGCCGAAATGCTCGGCGAGCAGGCGCACCTCCCCGCTTTCGCCGTCTTTCAGGAACTGCACGACGACGACGCGGCGGCCTGCAGCGAGCATGCGAAGGGCGAGGCCCATCGCCGCCGTGGTCTTGCCTTTGCCGTCGCCATGATACACGTGGATCATACGCCCTCCTCGATACTGCGGTAGACATACTCCATGTCGAGCGCCCCGCGCACGACGTCGGCCAGGCGGTCGAACTCGCGCGCACGGTGATCGGCCGCGGACGCCGCGCCCGCAGCACCCACGACGTTCTCGGGCAGGCCGCGCATGCGCGCGAGCGAGCGCGCGAGGGCGAGCGCCACCCCCGGTTCGTCGAACAGGCCGTGGAGATAGGTTCCGAACACGTTTCCGCAGGCCGCGCCTTCTGGTTTGCCGCCAATCGTGCCCGCAGGAGCGCAGGAGACGGTCGTTTCGCCGTCGTGAATCTCGTACCCGCGCGCCGTCATGCCGTTCCACGCCGAGAACGCGCCTTGGGCGCCCGTGATGCGCAGCTCCGACTGGGCGAGGCGCTTTTCCTCCTTGAACACCGTACTTGCAGGGATGAGCCCGAGCCCGCGCGCGGTGCCAGCGCCTTCCCTGCCGTGCGGGTCGGAAAGCTCGTCTCCCAAAAGCTGGTATCCTCCGCATATGCCGAGCACCGGCGTGCCCGTGCCCGAAAGCGCGCGTACACAGGCCCCGATGCCGCTAGCCGCAAGCCAGCGCGCGTCGTCGAGCGTAGTCTTCGAGCCGGGAAGCACCACCAGGTCGGGTCGGCCCAGATCGGTCGTCGAGGAAACGTAGCGCACGCCCACGCCGGGCACGCGCGAAAGCGGGTCGAAGTCGGTGAAGTTCGACAGATGCGGAAGACGCACGACGGCGACGTCGATGACGCCGCGCGCCTCGCGGGCAGATAGGCGCGGCGCGAGCGAGTCCTCGTCGTCCAGGTCGAGCGTAAGATACGGCACGACCCCCACGACGGGAACCCCGCACATTTTCTCGAGCGGGGCCAAACCCGGGCGCAGGATTTCCACATCGCCGCGGAACTTGTTCACCACAAGCCCCCGCAAAAGCGCGCGGTCCTCGGGCGCAAGGAGCGCGACCGTGCCGTAGAGCTGGGCAAACACCCCGCCTGGGTCGATGTCGCCCACGAGCAGCACGGGGGAGGACACGGCGCGCGCGAGCCCCATGTTGACGATGTCGTTTTCGGCAAGGTTGATTTCGGCGGGGCTGCCGGCGCCCTCGATGACGATGACGTCGTTATCCTCCGCGAGCGAATCGAACGCCTCCAAAATCTGCGGCATGAGCGCCTTCTTTCGCGCGAAGTAGTCCCTCGCAGCGAAGGCTCCCTGCGCCTTGCCGGCCACGATGAGCTGGCTTCGGTGGCCGCTTTCGGGCTTGAGCAGGATGGGGTTCATGCGCACGTCGGGCGCGATGCCGCACGCCTCGGCCTGCATGATCTGGGCGCGCCCCATCTCGAGCCCGTCGGCCGTAACACCGCTGTTGAGTGCCATGTTCTGGCTCTTGAAGGGAGTCACGCGCAGGCCGTCCTGCGAAAGTACGCGGCACAGCCCCGCCGCAAGCAGGCTCTTCCCCGCGTTCGACATGGTGCCCTGGATCATGATGGGCTTGGCCCTACCCACGGGTATCGACCTCCTTCGCCGAGCCTCGGCCATCCGCGCCCGCCATAGCGCCGCTGCAAGAAGCGCCGCCCCGTTCGTCGGGTTCGCCTTCGCCCGATGCGCCTTCCGCCCGAAGCACGCGGCTGAACGCCATCGCAAGCCGGGCATTCTCCTTGCGCGTGCGCACCGCGACGCGGCACCAGAAACGGGACAGCACCGAAAACGAGTCGCACGTGCGGACCAAAACCCCCTGTTTATACAGGCGCTCGGGGATGTCTTTCGCCGGCGTGCGGACTAAAAGGAAGTTCGCATCCGACGGCACGACGGAAAGCCCGAGCGAGGAGAGCTCGTGGGAAAGCCACGCTCGCTCTCCCGCCAATACATCGCGCGTGCGTGAGACGTATTCGACGTCTTCCAGGGCGGCGATGCCCGCGGCCTCGGCGACCGAGGAGACGGGCCACGCCTGCCCCGCCCGGCGAATCCCCTCGATGAGTTGGGCGTTTCCGCTGATCAGATATCCCAACCGCAACCCCGCCATTCCGTAGAGCTTGGTGAACGCGGAGAGCACGGCCACATGGCGCGAACACGCGGCGCGTGCGGCCACGCTCCTTTCGCGGGCGTCGGGCGCAAATCCGAGGAAGCACTCGTCCACGACGAGCAGTGCGCCCACCTGCTCGCAGCGGCAAGCCGCGGCATCGATCACGCTGGGGTCGACGAGGCGCCCCGTAGGGTTGTTCGGATTGCAGAGGTACGCCACGTCTCCCGGCCCCTCAATCGCGCGGGCGAAGGAGGCGGGCACGTCGAAGTCGTCCGCTTCGGAGAGCGGGAACTCCTGCACGCATGCGCCGTAGTACGATGCCGCCTCCGAATATTCAGAGAACGTCGGCGCGCACACGACGATGCGTTTCGGGCGCACCGCCGCGGCGAGCCGCCAGATGATGTCGGACGCGCCCGCGCCGCAGACGATAGTATCTTCGGGAATGCCCTGGGCGCGCGCTAGGGCGCGAACGAGGGCGAGGCTTTCCCTATCGGGGTAGGCGTCGATTCGAGAAAGCGCCTTGCAAGCTGCGGCGACGGCGCGCGGCGAGGGGCCTGCCGGATTCACGTTCACCGAGAAGTCAATGAGGTCGGAGGCGCCCCTATCGCAAGCGATGCCGAGCGATTGCGCGCTGCCCCCATGCGTACGGGCGCGCAGGATTCCCCCGGCAGCCCGGGGCGCGGCGTGGTCTTCCCTCATGCCATCGCCCCCACGGCGAGCACGACCGCCGCGCGCGCGGCGCCGAAGACGACGAGCGCGCATACGGACGCAGCGAGCATGAGCCTTGTCGCCCGGGCGATGTCGCCCCACTCGATTTCGCGGGACGCGTCTCCTATCGTCGGTTTCTCAACGAGCTTGCCGAAATACACCGCGGGTCCCGCCAGGCGCAGCCCGAGCGCGCCCGCGCACGCTGACTCGGTCTGCGCCGCGTTCGGGCTCGCATGGCGACGCCTGTCGCGGCGCCAGATGCGCGCCGCCCCGCGCGCGTCGAGCCCGACGATCGGGCACACGACGATCATGAGCAGAGCCGATAAGCGCGAGGGAATCCAGTTCAGCGCATCGTCGAGGCGCGCCGAAGCGCAGCCGAAGTCGATGTAGCACTCGTTTTTGTAGCCCACCATGCTGTCGAGCGTGTTCACCGCCTTGTACGCCATGCCCAAGGGCGCACCCCCGATCATAAGGTAGAAAAGCGGCGCGATGACGCCGTCGCTCGCGTTCTCCGCCACCGTTTCCACAGCGGCGCGCGCGACGCCCTGCTCGTCGAGAACAGACGTGTCGCGTCCCACGATGAGCCCGACGGCTTCGCGCGCCTCGACAAGTCCGCCCTTCGAGAACGCGCGGGCCACGGCCAGGCTCTGGCGGCGCAGCTCGCATGCCGCGAGAATCTGATAGCTCGCCCATGCCTCGGCCACGAAGCGCAAGCCGGAGTGAACCATGCCGCAAAGATGCAGGATTCCCCAGGTCAAAAGCCCACACGCAAGCGGAAGCGCCACGGTAAGCACAAGCCCTGCGGCGCGCGTGCCCGCGGACGTTTGCGGGAATGCGCCCCGCAGGCGGCCTTCGGCCCACGTGATCGCGCGCCCCATGGCGACGACGGGATGGGGAAGCCAGCGCGGGTCGCCGAAGGCAAGGTCGGCCGCGAACCCGGCGGCGACGGCAAGAATCGTCATCACCGGGCATCGCCCCCCGAAGCGGGGCGAACGTCGCGAAGGCAGCGCCCATCCCAAGTGGCGGCCCATGCGCCGCCCGGCTCGGTATGCACGTCGAAGTATCCCATTTTCGGGACAGCTTGCTCGGAGAGCAGCGCTTTCACGGTACCCGCGTGAACGACGAAGACGGCGCGCCCACTCCCCTGGGCGCGCTCCGATTCGCACGCCTCCCGAAACGCCGCGATGACGCGGCGGGTGAAATCGCTCTTGCCCTCGCCATGCGGGCAGCGCGTCTCGCACCAGGAGTCTACCCAGGCGCGATAGCGCGCATCCTCTTTAAGCTCGGCGGCGCTTCGCCCCTCGAAGTCGCCGAAATCCATCTCGCGCAGACCGGGGCACGCCATAAGCTCCGCGTTCGGGAAGAGGATGCGCGCCGTCTGGTCGGTGCGGGCCATGCCGCTCGTGATAACACGGAACACGTCACGATCGCACGCGAGGTCGCGCAAAGCGCGCTCGCCCGCACTCGACAGGGGCTCGTCGGTGCCCGCCCCGCTGTAGCGATGGTCTTCCGTGCCCGCCGTGGCACCATGGCGCACGAAGACGACTTCCAAAGGCGCACCCGCGCCCTGCGTCCCTCGAGGTGCATCGGCAAGGTTTCCTTTGATGACCTGGGGAATCCCGCACGTCATGCGCACGACGACGTCGGCGCGCGCAGCGAGCGCGCATCCCAGGCGCCCCGCGCGCTCGCGCCATTGGGCGTCTTCCGCACTCATGGGGACGACCCCCGAGCCGACCAAGGGCAGAATCACTGCGTCGAAGCCGATCAGCCGCTCGAGCGCCCGGTCAGCGTCGAGCGCGCGTACGAGTTCCTCAGCACGGTATGCGACGCGGCCGGCAAAAGCCGCGGGCACGCCGCCCTCCGCAAGCTGCGCCGCATCGACGAAATCGTCCGCCGCGAACCCGAGTTTTTCGCGCACGAAGGTCCTCTTCCCCGAATGCGCGCCACCTACCACGAGCATCATAGGAGCATGCCCCCCACCACCAGCATGGCAAGCATCGCGAGCTCGGCCCATTGCAGAAACCATCCGGCCAAATCCCCCGTCACCCCGCCGAAGCGGGACAGGGCAACATGGCGGTACCACGCGAGCACCAAAAGCCCCGCCACCGCCATAAAGGCGCCGACGGCCTGAGCGCACGCGACCATCCCTGCACCCGAAGCCGCAGCGAAAGCGCAAAGCGGCACGACGATCGCCGCGCGCTTCTTCGCAGGCGAGAGCCCCGCGGCCATGCCGTCCGCCCGCGCGGCAGGCCAGCATTCAACGGCGAGTCCCGAAAGCGCGCGGGAGAACACGAGCGAGCACAGAAGCGCGAGGAACGCCCCCGCCGTAAGCGGCAGCGCGGTGAACAGGGAAAACTGCAGAATAAGGTACACAACAACACCGATGACCCCGAAGGCGCCCGCCCGCGGATCGTGCATGATCTCGAGCTTTCGCTCGCGCGGGGCCCAACTTGCAAGCGCATCGGAGGTGTCGCAGAGCCCGTCTAGGTGGATGCCTCCCGTCACCGCCACAGGCAGCGCCACGAGCACGGCCGCGACGATGGTCGCGGGCACGCCGAGCAGGTTCGCCACGTGCCCCCACACCGTCATGAGGAACCCTTCCGCAAGGCCCACCAGGGGAAACGCGGCAAGCGCATGGGTTGACCCGAAATCGGTCCAGGCCGATTTCGGGACGGGGATGTGCGAGAACGTTCCGAACGCCGCGCCGATTGCCTTTGCTATCTTCACCTTGTAGGTCCTTCGCCTTTCATCCACACGGGAATCCCGCATACCACTTCGACTGCGCGGTCGGCCAGCGCCGCCACGCCCGCGTTCACGCGCGCGAGCGCGCGCCTCCATGCCTCGGTCCCCTCATCGTAGCGCATCTCATCGGCGAACACGTCGACGGTGACCACCACCGTATACGCAGCGGCCTGAGCGAGCCGTTCGATGCCTCCGAGCACCTCGCGCGCCGCAGCGTCGGGGTCACGTGGGGACAAGCCGCCTTCCGCGAAAAGCTCGTTCGCAACCAGGTTGCCCACGTCCTCCAAAAGAAGCGTGCAGCCGCGCGGAAGCCCGGACACTGCGGCGCCCACGTCACGCGTTCGCTCGAGGGTGGAAAACCCCTTGCCCTCGCGCAGCGCCCGATGGCGCGCGATGCGGCGGGCGCCCTCTTCCCCGAAGGGCTCCATCGTTGCCAGGTACACGCGAGGGCCGTCGTGCCCGAGGCACAGGGACTCGGCGTAGGCGCTCTTGCCGCTCGCGGCGGCGCCGATGACGAGCGTCACCGTCATTTCCCGGCCTCGAAATGCTCGTAAGCAGCCATGCCAGTCGCCGTGAACGTCTTCCCATCCCGGTACACGCGCAGCGCCGAATCCAGAAGGGGGAGATACGCCATGGCGCCCGCGCCCTCGCCCAAGTGCATGCCTGCGTCGAGGGGCGCCTTTATGCCGAGCTCGCGAAGGAGCTCCCGGCTTGCGGGTTCGCTTGATGCGTGGGTGCCCACGAGGTAGCCCAAGGCGTTGGGGCACAGGCGCGCCGCGCACAGGGCCGCCGTGCAGGATATGACCCCGTCGAGGAGCGCCGGCGCCTTCGAGACCGCGGCCCCCAGGTAGAAGCCGCACATCGCAGCGATGTCGAAGCCGCCCACCTTCGAGAGCACGTCGATCGGGTCGGCGGGATCGGGCGAGTTCGCGTCGATAGCGCGCTCGACCACGTCGCGCTTGCGCGCGAGCGAGGCGTCCGAGAGCCCCGCGCCGCGCCCGACGAGGCTCCGCGCGTCCGCCCGGATGAGCACTGCGGCCACCGCCGCCGAGGTGGTCGTGTTGCCGATGCCCATCTCGCCCGCGGCGAGAAGGCGCACGCCGGCGCGGGCAAGCCCGCACGCGACGGCGATTCCGACCTCGATCGCGCGCACGGCCCCATCGCGAGACATAGCAGAGCCGTGAGCGATGTTGCCGCTCCCCCGCCGCACGTTCGCGCGCACCATGCGCGCGTCTTCTATGCCCCGGGCCATACCCACGTCGACGGGCACGACCTCGGCACCCGCGAACGCCGCCATGCGGCAGGCGCTCGCGGCCCCCTCGCACATGTTGCGCGCGACGGCTCGCGTCACATCTTGCCCGCTTTGCGACACGCCTTCGGCAACGACCCCGTTGTCGGAGAAGAATACCGCGAGCGCACGGGGAAACTCGGCCACCTCGGCGCTCCCCTGAGCTGCGGCGATACACGCGACGGCGTCTTCAAAGTCGCCCAATCCCCCCAAGGGGTGCGCGATGGAGTCCCACGCGGCGTACGCGGCGGCACGGGCGCACTCGTCTGCGGGCGCGATCCGGGAAAGCGCGGCTTCGAGCACGGCGCCCGGCGCCGACGAGAACGCGCGCTCGACTTCCTCGCGGATGCAGGCAAGCGCGGTTTCGGTTGCTTCAGCCATGCCGCCTCCTCTCTGCGAACGACGCTGCGGCAGACGCGAACGCGCGCGCAACGTCGGGGTTCGCAGGATAGTACACATGCGGGAAGCCCGCCACCAGGGACGGGGTGGTCGTCATGCAGGGCCAGCCCTTGTCGCGCCGGGGCTTCTGCGCCCAAAAGTCGCCGCCCGGGCAGGTGGACTGCCAGTAGTGGAACTCGTGCGCGCGGATGCGTGTGCCGCGCGGCCCGTAGAGCCCGTCGCGTTGGGAAGTAAGCTCCACGTACCCGAAATGGGACAGCCTTCCCCCGTTCTCGCTTGCGCCCTCAAGGGCGCCCGCAACAGGCCAGCGCCGCCCCTCGCTATCGGCGATTTCGCGCTGCAGGTACAGAAACCCACCGCATTCGGCGACCGTCGGCATGCCGGATTCCACCGCGCGCCGCACCGCCTCGCGCATCGGCGCGTTCTCGGAGAGCTGCCGCGCATGGAGCTCCGGGTAGCCGCCCCCCAGATAGAGGGCGCTTGTCCCCCGGGGCAACTCGCTATCACACAGGGGGCTGAAAAAGGCCAGCTCGCAACCCAGATCCTCGAGCGCGCGCAGGTTCTCCTCGTAGTAGAACGAGAACGCCTCGTCACGCGCAACGGCGACGATGGGCCGCGCTCCCGCGATCGGCTCCAACCGGTAAGGTTCCTCGCGGATATCGGGTGCCGTCGCCGCCATTTCGAGCAAGCGGTCGACGTCGACGCTCTTTTCCACCAGCTCGGCCATCTTGTCGATGCGCGCGGAGAGCTGCTCGACCTCGTCGGCGGTCACAAGCCCCAGATGCCGGCTTTCGAGCGAGAACGCCTCGTCGGCGGGGATATTCCCCAAAACCGCGACGCCCGTGTGCTTCTCGATCGCAGGCGCCGCGTAGGCGCAGGCAGCGGCGCTCGTCTTGTTCAGCACGACGCCGCGCACGTTCGCACAAGGCAGGAACTCGGCGATGCCGCGGATTACGGCGGCGAGCGATAAAGACGCCCCGCGCCCGTTCACCACTAAAACGACCGGCGTTTCCGTGTCGCGCGCAACCTGGTAGCTGCTCGCGTCGGCCACGCCGGGCGCCATGCCGTCGTAGAAGCCCATAACCCCCTCGAGCACCGCGACATCCGCGCCCGCGGCGCCGCGTGCGAGCAGGGCGCGCAACGTCGGGGCGTCGGTGAAGAAGCCGTCTAAGTTGCCCGAGCGCGCACCCACGACGCGGCGGTGAAAGAGCGGGTCAATGTAGTCGGGGCCGCATTTGAAAGCCGCGCATGCAAGGCCGCGACGCGCGAGCGCGCGCAGGAGCGCGCACGTGACGACCGTCTTGCCGCTCCCGCTCGAGGGCGCAGCGACCATGAAGCGCGGGATGGACGTGCTCACCGGGCGCCGCCTTCCCCACCTGCGGCGCCGCAGTTAGCAAGCGAGACTACCTCGACGGATGGGTTCCCCTCGACAGAGAGGTCCTCCCCGACAGGCGACTCAGCAAGCGCGCCGACTTCGGCAAGCTCCTCGGCATCCGCGCCCGCACCACGCGCGCTGACGAGGAACACGGGGTTTTGCGCCTTCATAAGATGGTGCGAGCCTACAGCCTCGGCACGGGCGGCCGACACCTGGCACGCCTCGAACCCCTTAAAGCGCGAACCCGAGAGGAGCGCGCACGCCTCGGTGAGCGTCTCAACGGTGACGCATGGCACGCACAGGCGAACCTGCGAGTTCTTCTCGAGCGCCGCCTCCACGATGGAGGGAAGCTCGCCCGCGCTCCCGCCGACGAACACGGCGTCGGGGACAGGCAGTTTCGCGAGCGCTTCGGGGGCGACACCGGGGACCGCATGCACGTTGCCGCACCCGAATGCATCCGCGTTCTCTCGGATGAGCCGCACGCCGGCCGCGTTGCGCTCGACCGCCCATACCGACCCCGCTCGCGCGACGAGCGCCGCCTCGATCGACACGCTCCCCGTGCCGGCGCCGACATCCCACACGGTGTCGGTCGCGGTAAGGCGCAGCTTCGCGAGCGCGACGGCGCGCACCTCCTGCTTGGTCATGGGAACGTCGCCGCGGATGAAGAGCTCGTCGGGAATGCCCGAGGAAGCGTACGGCCAGCGGGAGCTCGCGGCGCGGGATGCGCCCGCAGAGTCCGCCGCGAAAGAAGCCGCCGCGGGCGCAGACGCGCCGGCCGGCGCCTCGGAGGCTGCGCTAGAGCCCGCAGGCGACCCGGCGCAGCCTGCGAACTCGATAAGCATCACGTTCAAGTCGTCGAACGTCTGACCTGCGATTTCACTTGCGGTCGCGCAGGTGATGCGCTCGTCGGGGTACGACAGGCGCTCGGCCACCGTCACGCGCGCGTCCGCGAAGCCCGCCTGCACAAGCTCGCCCGAAAGCCGCGAGGGGTCTTCCCCGCCCGACGTGGCGAGGAAGAGCTCACCTGCGCGCTCGGCCTCGGCCACGATGTCGCACGCCAAGCCGTGAGCGCTCGCGAAGCGCCAATCCTGCCATGGACGCGCGAGGCGCGCGGCGAGATACGACGCTGAGCTTATGCCGGGAATGACGCGCACGTCCACCCGCGCGTCGCCGGAGAGCGCCTCCACCAGGCGGCGCGCGCCGCTGAACAGCCCCACATCGCCCGTCATCACGACCACGGCGTGCTGCCACGACGCCGCATCGGTGAGCGCGGCGACGATGTCCGCCGTCTTCACGAGCTCGCATCTCACCACGTCGGGCGGCACGTCGATGCCGACAAGCGCGCGATGAGCGCCGATGACCACGTCGGCGATGTCGATCGCGTCGAGCGCCGCACGCGAGAGCAAGTCGGGGTTTCCGGGCCCCGCCCCGATGATCGTTACCTTTCGCATGGAATCTCCCGATACCCGCGCGGCGTGACCATACGGCCGCCTACGCGCTTCGTGTCCGCGTTGCCGACGAACACGGTGGTGAACATGTCGGCGTCGAACTCCCCCAGCTCGGAGAGCCTGCACATGCCCGACTGCTGCCCCTCGCGCCCGATGTTGCGTACCCAACCGCAGAGCGTGTCGGGGGCCTTCCATTCGAGCATAATCTTCGCCGCGCGCGAGAGCCTGTCGGCGCGCTTTCTGCTGCGCGGGTTGTACAAACAGATGCAGAAGTCGGCGCTCGCAACGGCAGCGAGCCTGCGCTCGATGACCTCCCACGGCGTGAGCAGGTCGGAGAGCGACACGACCGCGAAGTCGTGGGCAAGCGGGGCGCCGAGCACCGCCGACCCGCTCTGAGCCGCGGTGGCCCCGGCGATAACTTCCACGTCTACATCGGGGTAGTCCTCCGCAAGCTCCAGCACGGGGCTCGCCATGCCGTACACGCCCGCGTCACCGCTGCACACAAGCGCCACGGCTTCTCCGCTCTGCGCGCGCGAAAGCGCCAGGCGGCACCGTTCGACCTCGTGCATCATCGGCGTCGCGAGATGCGCCGCGTCGGGCACGGCGGCGAGCGCGAGCTCCACGTATTTCGTGTACCCCACAACGATGTCGGCCGCCTCGAGCGCGCGCCGAGCCGCAATCGTCATGCCGTCGGGGCCGCCCGGGCCGATCCCCACCACGAAGAGCTTTCCCATCACCGCTCCTTAAACGAAAGTTCGATAGTTACCTTGGAAAACGCGACGGTCACGCCGCCGTGAGCGAGCTTCGGGAAGATAAGTTTGCCCCCGCCCGCGAGCGCCGCGCGCTCGCACACATTGTCGACCCCCACCGTCGCACGCACGAAATCAGATGGCGAAACGCTGCCTTCGACCTGCGACAACTCCTCTGCGGAATACGTCGCAAGCGGGATATTGCGCGCGCGGCAGAAGGCGAGCAGACCCTCCTCGTGCGCCTTCACGTCGATCGTCGCCGCCTCGCGCACGGCCGAAGGCGAGATGCCCGCCTGCCCGCACGCGAGAAGAAACGCCTCCCCGATCGCTTCGGCGCACGCACCGCGACGGCACCCTATGCCCGCAACGATGCAGGGCACGACAAGGCGAAGCGACTCGGGCGCAGGCGCCTGCGCCCGCACGCCCGCCGGCTTCCCCGTCACACCGGCGGGTACGACCTCGCCCGTTGTCTCCGCCGCGCGAACGGACGCACCCGCATTCGCGCCAGCGAACGGCGACACGACGATATCGGCCCGAGCGCGGTCGGACGCAATGTCAACCCCCTCAGGCGGCTGTCCCGAAATCGGCATGTCGGAATAGAGCGCCACGCGCCCGCCCGAAAGCAGCCGCGCCGACACTCGCTTGATGGCCTCGGGATTCGAAACGGCGAGCCCCGCACAGCGCGCCCACGTATCCACCGCCCACACGCCGCGGACGTCGGTCGCCGTGGTGATGACGGGGATGGCCCCTGCCGCGCGTGCCACAGTTTGCGCAAGCTCGTTCGCACCGCCCAAATGCCCCGACAAAAGCGGGACGGCAAAGCGCCCCGCCTCGTCGATCGCCACAACCGCGGAATCGCTTGCCTTCGAGGCGACATGCGGCGCGATCGCCCGCACGGCGATGCCCGCCGCGCCCACGAACAGAAGCGCGTCCGACGCTTCCCACGCGAGCGCCGTCCATGCGCGCAGGTCGGCCTTCCCCTCGCCGAACCCGCGCGAAACGGAAACGTCCCAGCCAGGGTCATCTTCACCTGTCTGCGCGCAATCGGAAAGCGCGTGTGCGGTGCGCTCCGCCAACGCATACCCCCTCTCAGTGAACGCTATGCAGGAAACCCTCATCTAGCGCACCACCATCGTCGAGAAGTAGCTGCCCCGATCGGGCACATCGTCGAGCGAGCGATACACGCGCTCGCCCGGAAGCCCACAGTCCTCTACGAGCTCGGCACCGTCGAAGGCGCCCTCCTCGCGAAGGATGCGCTTCGTGTCCGCAAGCGAGCGACGCGCCTTCATGACCACCTTCGTCCCCGGCCAGCCGATTGCGCGGCGCACGTCGTCGTAGCCGCCGGGCACGATGTGCAGAGGCGACGACATCTCGGGCGTGAGGTCGCGCTCGAGCGCTGCGGCGACCGCGCAGAAGCTCGGCACGCCGGGAATGGCGCGCGCCTCGAACCCGCAGGCGCGCACGTCGGGCGCTATGCGCTGGAAGGTGGCGTAGATGCTCGGGTCCCCCAGGTTCAGCAGCGCGACGTCGCGGACCGCATCCAGGTGCGCGACAAGCTCGCGAACAAGCGAGGCATGCTCGGCCGTGCGGCGCTCGGCGTCGCGCGTCATCGAGAATCGCACGGGGATCACCGTCTTGCTTGTAAGGTCGACGGCGCCGCGCACGATGTCGAGCGCGACCATGGCCCCGTCCGCCGTCTGCGGTGCGGCGATGACCGGACACGATTCGATTGTGCGGACGGCCTTGATCGTGAGCAGCTCGGGGTCGCCAGGCCCCGTGCCCACCCCGTACAGCACGCCTTTACTCATACGTAGCCCCCAATTCCCCGATAACTGCATCGGCGCCCGACGTGCGGAAAAGCTCTCGGCGCTCGGCGTCGAACACGACCGCGGCGATGTCGCATGCGCCCGCCGCGCGGCGGCGCAACCTGTCATCGATTGCCGCAGCGAGCGAGGCGCGCGCAGCGTCCCCCACGCCGGCGGCCTCGATTACCTCGAGCGCCGCCGTGGTCGTGACCGACGACATGATCTCGCGCACGGTCTTCGCGCCAGCGCCGGCCAAGGCCGCGTGGGCGGCCAGAATCTCCGCGCGGCAGTCGGCGGTACGCGAATGGGTGTCCATGATGCCGCCCGCAACCTTCACCAGCTTGCCGATGTGTCCCACAAGAAGAACATTGGTAAATCCCTCGCGAACGCAGCAATCAATCGCATCGCCCACGAAGTTGGAGATGAAGACCACCGGTGCACCGTTAAGGTGGAAATGCCCCGAGATGAACTGCCCGCCGTAGTTGCCGGGCGTGAGCACGACTCCGCGCCACCCCATAGCCGCATGCTGCCGGATCTCGAGCTCGATGCTGTCGCGCAAGGCAGCAAGGCTGCGCGGCTCGACGATGCCCGTCGTGCCCAGGATGGAAATGCCGTCCCCTATCCCCAGGTGCGGGTTGAAGGTCTTTTCGGCAAGGGCAACACCCTCGGGTACCGAAATCGTCACAGCGATATTTCCAGAAAAGCCGTGCGCGGCGCACACCTCGCGCACCGCCGAAGTGATCATCGCGCGCGGCGTCGCGTTGATGGCGGCCGCCCCCACCGGCTGCTCGAGCCCGGGCAACGTCACGCGCCCCACGCCCACGCCGCCATCGACGGAAACTTCCGATTCGCGCGCGGGCACGCCCTTGCTGCCCGCAGCGCCCGTGCCCGACCCCGCATGTTCCACGCGCGCGTACACGAGCACGCCGTCGGTCACATCGGCATCGTCGCCTGCGTCCTTTCGCACGGCGCACTGGGCGCACCCCTCGCCGATACATGCGTCGACCACGTTCGCCTCGACGGGCAGCCCGCCGGGGGTGACGATCGACACGCGGCCGACGGGCTTTCGTGACAAGAGCATCTCGCAGGCCGCCTTCGCCGCGAGCGCGGCGCAGCTCCCCGTGGTGTAGCCGCAGCGCAGGCGGGTCGTCCCGGTATATATGTAGTGCTCGAAGGCCACGCTAGCTGCTCGCCTTCCGATACCCTGTGGCAAACGAAGGGTCGTAAAGCTTGCTGCGCTCGTACGACTCCGCTTGCCCGCCGTTGTGCGCAAGCCCGCCGCGAGCTCCGAGCACGCGGCCCACCACCACGAGCGCCGTGCGGTCGATGCCCTCTCGCGCGCCCGCATCGGCGAGCGTGCCCACTGTGCATCGCACCACGCGCTCCTCAGGCCAGGTCGCCTTGTACACGAGCGCCGCCGGCTCGTCGGAGCTGCGGCCCGCGGCCAAAAGCTCGGCGGAAAGCTCGGCGAGCATACCCGAGCTCAGGAAGATGACCATAGTCGAGCCGCTTTCCGCCATGGTGCGCATGCCCTCGCCCGCGGGCATGGTGGTGCGCCCGGAAAGCCGCGTGATCACGACCGACTGGCTGATTCCCGGCAGCGTGTATTCCTGGCGAAGCGCCGCCGCGGCACCGCAAAAGCTCGACACGCCGGGCACCACCTCGTAGTCCACGCCGCGCGCGTCGAGCGCGTCCATCTGCTCCTGGATGGCGCCGTACAGGCACGGGTCGCCCGTGTGCAGGCGCACCACTTCCTCGCCCCGCGCATCCGCCGCGCACATCACGTCGAGCACTTCCTCCAAGGTCATGTGCGCGCTGTCGTAGACGACGCAGGATTCCTTGCACTCGGCGAGCAGCTCGGGGTTCACAAGGCTCCCCGCCCAAACGACCACGTCGGCCGCGCGCAGAAGACGCGCCCCGCGCAGCGTGACAAGGTCGGCGGCGCCCGAACCTGCGCCAACGATATGAATCATCCGAGCCTTCCCTTCCCGTTTCTCATCGCAACCGTTTACGCCGCCCTTCGCACAGCGGGCAAGACACGGCGCCCGCAGCGGCAATCGGCGCAAATACGTAGGCAGGAGGCGCAATGCCGCCCGCCCTGGCTTTGACACGCCCACAAACGCCCACTATCATAGTGGTAGTTTCGGCAACGAGCATATGACAATCGAATAAAAGGAAACGACCGGCGCGGCGCCCACACAGTCCGCGCTGGCTTGCGGAGGGAACCAGGTGGGAATCCTGGGCAAGGGACATTACTGTGTAGGACGCGCGGGCGAACCGCCTCGCGCCCCAAGCCAGACTGCTTCGCCTTTTCCTCACGGCATCGCCGTGGCGTTAGCTCCTTGTGAACCCCGAGGAGTGCGCTTCCCTTTCGAATGCAAGAAACAGGCGCGCTATCCCTTTGCGGACGAGCGCGCTTTTCTTTCGCTTGTGCCGATAAGCAACTGTCGCCGGGGGACCGGCAAACCGAGGAAAGGGAAAACCATGTCCGACCAGATGTCACGCCGCGGCTTCATGGGCGCCGCAGCAACCGGAGCCGTCGCGCTCGCCGGAGTCGCGCTCGCGGGCTGCTCCAGCACCTCCGCGAGTTCCGAGAAATCGAGCGAAAAGGAGAAGGCCGTGAAGCCGGTCATTCTCGTCACGAGCTTCGGCACGAGCTACAACGACTCGCGCCACATCACCATCGGCGCCATCGAAGACGCTATCCGCGAGAAGTACTGGCAGGACTACGACATCCGCCGCGCCTTCACCGCGCAGATCATCATCGACAAGCTGAAGAAGCGCGACGGCATCACGATCGACAACATGACCGAGGCGCTCGACCGTTGCGTGGAAGACGGCGTGAAGGAAATCGTCGTGCAGCCGACGCATCTCATGGCTGGCCTGGAATACGCCGACGTGAAAGACGAGCTTGACAAGTACGCCGACAAGTTCGACAAGATCTCGCTCGGCGACCCGCTGCTCACCTCCGACGACGACTACAAGAAGGTGGCCGCAGCCATTAAGGAGAACATGGCGTCCTTCGACGACGGCAAGACGGCGCTGTGCCTCATGGGCCACGGCACCGAAGCCGATTCCAACGCCGACTATGCCAAGATGCAGGAAGTGTTCAAGAACGAGGGCTTGACGCAGTTCTTCGTCGGCACCGTCGAGGCTGAACCGACCTGCGAGGATGTTATCGCCGCTGCGAGCGCCGCAGGGTACAAGAAGGCCGTGCTCGCGCCGTTCATGGTGGTCGCGGGCGACCACGCGAACAACGACATGGCAGACGAGACCGACCCCGACAGCTGGGCTGCGAAGTTCGTGGCCGCCGGCTTCGAAGTGACGTGCCTGCTCCAGGGTCTGGGACAGAACGCCGCGGTCGACGACATCTACGTCTCGCACGTGGACGACGCCATCGCCAAGCTGTAAACTCGCCGCGCACGGGGGCGCCGGTCGCGTCCCCGTGCAACGGGCATGCGCCTTCCCCGACCGACGGCGCATGCCCGTTGCATTCGCATCCCGCCCGCCCACCGCACGGCGCGGGCGGTAGAAGCGATTGAAAGGAACCCCTCCATGTTGAAGAAAACCCTCGTCTTCGCCCTGTCGGCGGCGCTTCTCGCGTTCTCGCTCGCCGGCTGCGCCGGAAATTCAAGCGACAGCGCAAAGGCAAGCAATACCGATTCCCAGGAAAAGACCGAGCAGGCGGCCGATGCGACCGAGGGCGCAAGCGCTGCCCCCATCACCGCCGACAAGGTGGCCGACGGCACCTATCCGATCACCGTAGATTCCAGCTCGAACATGTTCAGGATTGTGGACGCCCAGCTCATCGTGGAAAACGGCTCCATGCACTGCGTGATGACGCTTTCCGGCACGGGCTACGGCAAGCTCTTCATGGGCACGGGCGACGAGGCTGCCGCCGCGAGCGAGGCCGACTTCATCACCTATGTGGAAAACGCGGAAGGCAAGTACACCTACGACGTGCCCGTTGATGCGCTCGACGAGGACACCGCCTGTGCCGCGTGGAGTATTAGAAAAGAGCAGTGGTACGACCGCACGCTCGTGTTCGAATCCGCCGGCGTCGATCTACGCGCCGACGCACTGAAGTAACGCCATGCGATCGATTCTTCCCAAGGGGGAAAACAGGAAGCGCCGAAGCATCGCGGCGCGCGCGATCGCCTGCGTTCTCGTCGCCCTGCTCGCGCTTCCCTTCGCGGGGTGCAGTGCGAGCCCGAACGCGACCGGTGGCACGGCGGGCTCTCAGGAATACACTGTGAATGTCTCGCTTTCCGGCGGGTCAGGGCGCGCAAGCATCGCCTCACCCACCACAATTGTGAAGGATGGCGACACCTACACCGCGACCATCACCTGGTCGAGTTCGAACTACGACAAGATGACCGTCGACGGCGTGGACTACGCGCCCGTAAACGACGGCGGCAACTCCACGTTCGAGATACCCGTCACGCTCGACGAGGACATCGCCGTGTCGGCCGAGACCGTCGCCATGTCGACGCCGCACACCATCGACTACACGATCCACTTCGACTCATCCACCATGAAGGAGAAATCGGGCGACGAAGCAAGCGGCGGCTCCCCTGTGGGAACGGCTTCAAGCGCCGCGGCCGACTTCCACAACGCCGATTTGGGCTGTGGCTGGGAGCCGACGGGGGCGCTTCAGCTTGAATACGCCGAGCACTTCACTGTCGACGAGTTCAAAGGCGGTCTGCGGCTTATCTGCGTTTCGAATGGGGAACGTTTCCTCGTGGTGCCGCAAGATGCGAAGGTACCTGATGGGTTGAGCTCCGACATCGCGGTCATAAGGCGCCCCGCCGACAAGGTGTACCTCGTGTCGTCGGCGACGATGTGCCTGGTCGACGCGCTCGATGCGAACGACAATATCATCATGTCGGGCACGAAGGCCGACGATTGCTCGGTCGTGGGCTTCAAAAGCGCGTTCGAAAGTGGGGCGATCGCCTACGGCGGCAAGTACAGCGCGCCCGACTACGAGCGAATATCGGCCTCGGGCTGCACACTCGCCATCGAGAACACCATGATCAACCACACGCCCGATGTGAAGGAAAAGCTGCAGAAGCTCGGGCTCGTCGTGCTCACCGAACAGTCGTCGAGCGAGCCCGAAGCACTCGGGCGCGTCGAGTGGATTAAGCTTTTCGGCGTTCTGTTCGACAAGGAAGACGAGGCCGCGCACCTGTTCAACGAGCAGAAGGCCCGCGTCGAGCAAACGTCGGGGCTCGCGTCGTCAGGTAAAACCGTGGCGTATTTCTACATTAACTCGAACGGGGCCGCCGTCACGCGGCGGGCGGGCGACTACGTGGCGCAGATGATCGAGCTTGCAGGCGGCAGCTATGCGCTCGATGACGCGCAGACGGCGTCGACGTCAGGTTCGTCAGTAACGCTCGAAATGGAGCGCTTCTACGCGACGGCGAAGGATGCCGACATCATCGTCTACAACGGCACCATCGACGAATCGGTTGCCACCTTGAACGACTTCGTAGGCAAAAACGCGCTATTGTCGCAGTTCAAAGCCGTGAAGAACGGCAACGTCTGGGTCACAAGCGCCGACATGTACCAGCAGATGACTTCTACCGCCGACATTATCGACGAGCTGCACGGGGCGTTCACCGGCGATGACGCGAGCGACTTCCATTATCTGAGGAAGCTCGGTTAGCGCCATGAGAAGCCGGCTTTCCATGGCATACGACGAATCGGGGCGCGCCGCGCGGTGTCGCGTCGTGACGGCGCTGCTCGCTGTTGCCCTCATCGTGCTCGTCGGGGCCAACCTGTGCATCGGGAGCGCGCTCGTGCCCGCAGACCACATCCCCGGCATCCTTTCGGGCGGCGCGGCCAATTCCATGGAAAGCCAGGTCATCTGGGAGATTCGCCTGCCGCGCGTGCTTTCAGCCGTGCTTCTCGGCGGGGCACTTTCGCTTTCCGGGTTCCTGCTGCAGACGTTTTTCAACAACCCCATCGCCGACCCGTTCATCTTGGGCGTCTCCTCGGGCGCAAAGTTCGTCGTCGCGCTTACGATGATCGTACTTCTAGGCGCGAACCAGGCCATGTCCTCGCCGGCCATGGTGGCCGCAGCGTTTCTGGGCTCGCTTATCACCATCGGCTTCGTGCTCCTCATCGCACGGCGCATAAGTTCCATGGCCATGCTCATCGTGGCGGGCGTCATGGTGGGATACATCTGCTCGGCGGCGACGAACTTCCTCATCGCCTTCGCCGACGACCAGTCCATCGTGAACCTGCACAACTGGTCTTTGGGTAGCTTCTCGGGTTCGAGCTGGGACGACATCGCGATCATCGCGGTCGTGGTGATCACCGTGAGCGCATGCGTATTCGCGATATCGAAGCCCCTTTCCGCCTTCCAGCTGGGAGAAGCCTACGCGAAAAGCGTCGGCGTGAACGTCGCACGCTTCCGCGTGGTGCTCGTCCTTCTAGCGAGCATGCTCTCCGCCTGCGTGACCGCGTTCGCTGGTCCGGTGTCGTTCGTAGGCATCGCGGTTCCGCATCTCGTGAAGTCGGCGCTAAAGTCGTCGAAGCCCATCCGCGTGATTCCTGCGTGCTTCTTGGGAGGCGCCATCTTCTGCGCGGGCTGCGATTTGATCGCGCGCACGCTGTTCTCTCCCGTCGAGCTTTCCATCAGCGCCGTCACCGCCATCTTCGGCGCTCCGGTGGTTATCGCGCTCATGTTGAAGAAGCGGGTGAGGTAGATGGGGGAATTCGTGCCGCGGCCCAAAACGCTCGGAGGGGACATTCCATGCTTAGACAGTCCTGAGCTCGCACGAAAGCGCCAGAAGGCACTTTCGGCTCGTGCGGAACTGCGCGCGGAACGCCTCCTCCGAGCGGAGCCGAACCTCGAAACTACGGTCGAAACGCAGGCTGACGGAGCGCCGCTTTTCCACATAAGCGACCTGTCGGCGGGCTACGACAAGAAGGTCGTAGTCGAAGGCGTCGATCTGGAGGTTCGCGCGGGCGACGTCGTGGCGCTCATCGGGCCGAACGGCTCGGGCAAGTCGACCATCTTGAAAACCATCACACGCCATCTGGCACCGCTTGCCGGCGCGGTCGAGCTCGACGGGCGGGAGATTTCCCGATGGAAGACGGCGGAGTTTGCAAGGAACCTTGCCGTTATGCTGACAGATCGCCCCCGGACCGAGCTCCTCACCTGCCGCGATGTCGTAGAGGCAGGAAGGCACCCCTACACCGGGCGAATGGGCACACTCTCGCCCGACGACCATAGTCGGGTCGACGAGGCCATGAAAACCGCACATGTGGAAGAGCTCGCCGAGCGCGACTTTATGCAGATAAGCGACGGGCAACGCCAGCGCGTCATGCTCGCACGCGCCATCGCGCAGGATCCGCGTGTGCTCGTGCTCGACGAGCCCACGTCGTATCTCGATATCCGCTACCAGATCGACCTGCTGCGAATACTTCGCCACCTTGCGAAATCGCGGAATGTGGCTGTCATCATGTCCATCCACGAACTCGAGCTCGCGCAGAAAAGCGCCGACAAGGTGATTTGCGTGAAGGACGGCCGGGTCTTCCGCGCCGGCGCACCCGAGGACATATTCACGCGCGAGACGATTGGCGAGCTCTACGGCCTTCAGCATGGCACCTTCAACGAGCGCTTCGGCAGCGTGGAAATTGGGCGCCCGCACGGCGATGCGAACACGTTCGTCATCGCCGGCGCAGGTACGGGGTCGGCTGTGTTTCGCCAGCTCGTCCGGCAGGGCAAGGCGTTCTACGCGGGCGTTCTGCACGAAGGGGACATCGACTGCGAGCTCGCGCGCGACCTGGCAGCGGAATGCGTGGCCGAGCGCGCCTTCGAGCCGATCGGGGATAAAACCATAGCCCGCGCCAAAGAGCTCCTCGTCCACTGCGCGCGCCTTATTGTGTGCCCCGCCGCCTTCGGCACCATAAACGCCCGCAACGCAGAGCTCGTCGAGTTCGCACGCTCGCATGGTATCGAGGTCATGTGAGCGTGCGAAGGCGCATCGGAGGATTCCCAATTGGAGTGGGAAGGATAAACTGGACTTTCTTTTAATGATCCTCAGGCTACAGCTCCTACGCCGGCGAGGTCTACAAGGCGCCGGAGAACCTCGTAAACAGGAATTTCCACGCCGACGAGCCCAACCTGCTGTGGCTCACCGACATCACCGAGTTCAGACTCCCGGGCGGCGAGAAGGTCTACCTGAGCCCGGTCATCGACTGCTTCGGCGGGATGCTCGTCGCCTGGTCGATCGGGCTGCACCCCGACAAGCGCCTCACGAACTCGAGCCTGCGCCTAATCCAAGCGAGATTCCAGACTCGATAGGCCATTGAGAGTCAGGTCGTTGGCGACCTCCGAGACGCGCTCGATAGGAACCGAGCCATCAGACAGGGCCCACGTGCGATAGATACCGATAATACCCGACAGCAAGAACGCCAGATAGTAGTCGAACATCTCGTCCTTGAGACCTTGGGGCAGCAGATCGCGCTCGGCAATCTCGTGTTCGAGCGGCGCACGAAGACGAGCCATAAAATCATCGAGCGGAATGTTCTCGATCAGCTGACGATTGAGCACCAAGTTGTTGCATAGTGCCTCGTTAACGGTTTTAAAGAAGGTCGCCGCCGCGCCCAGGGCGCGCTCGTTGGTGTCGCCGTCCATGGAGGCAAGCGTTTTCTCAACCGAGTCGACAATCATCTCCACCACATCGACGGCAATGGCATCGAGCAAGCCATCAACCGTACCAAAGTGAACGTAAAAGGTCTTGCGGTCGACATTGGCCTCGCGCGCGATGGCACTCACCGTAATGTCTGCCAGCGGCTTTTCCATGAGCAGGCGCTCGAAAGCGGAAAGGATGGCATTGCGGCTGCGAACGATGCGGCGATCAAGACGCGGTTTGCTGGTGTCCATAGACGTGTCCCTTCGATATGCGGGCATTCATCAACAGATGAGAGATAATCTACGTAAGAGGATTATCCCCCATACAGCACAAATATGCCCCGCATCATGAAGAACGCACGACTGTCCTACTGCGACTTAGGGTGCTTCTTCTTATTGAGTGCCGACGGAGATACGCGGATACCGTCGCCCGTCTGTCGCACATAGGCTTTATGAGCCGGCTTAGCGGTCCCAGAAGCCTTCTGAGCGTGCTTCCTGGGATCAACGGTCAGCATTCGTGGGGTGCGGCTTAGTGGGCGCAGAGGGCGTCTGAGGCGCGCGGCCGAGCTTGCGCATCACGCGATCCCAGCGCGCATGGATACTCTCGTTGTGGGCGCTCTTAAGGCCCAGCAGGGGCGCAGCCAAAATGGTCGGCGCGATAAACGTAATGAGACGCCACAGCAGATAGCCGGCGGTCGAAGCCGACCCAAAGAAATGACCCAAGAACAAAGCAAAGCCGCCCTCAGCGCCACCAGTTCCACCGGGCAAGGGAACCGCAGAGCTCAGCAGCTGGACAAAGGCGCTCGCGGCCATGACCGAGAAAAAGTCGACCTCGTGGTGGCCAAAGGCGAGCATCAGAAAATACGGCACCAGATAGAAAAACGCGAGCTGCAGCATGGTGATAAACACGGTGAGCAGCATGGAAGAAAAATGTCCGGCCGAAAGCTTGAACTTCTCGGAGAAGGAGTAGATCTCGCCATCGACAAACGAGCGCCATCCATCGATCTTAGTGGCCGAGACACCTATGCGCTCGAGCCAATTGATGATGCAATGGGCGACGCGCGTGACGGTCTTAGGCATGAGCGCGACGGCGAAGATGCCGAGCAGGATGCAGCAGTGACCGCCAAAACTAAAGACGCACAGCAGCGTCATGTCGCCATAGCGCTCGGCAAAAAACGGCATGCGAGCAAGCAATAGGATAGCGCCCCAGGCAACTAGGCCAAACTGATACACAATAAATCGGGTGAACTGCGTGGCACCCGCTTCGCCCACGTTTTGGCCCGCTTTGGTCAGGCGGTAGATCTGGGCAGGCGTAGAGCCCATCATCATGGGCGTCAGGTTGCCAAAGAAGATGCCACTCGCCTCGACCGAGATCAGGTCGCGAATGCCGACGGGTGAATTGGGGTCGAGCCAGACGGCGATCGCATAGGCCACAATGCCAAAGAACAGATACATGAACATGCAAAGACACGCGACAACGAGCCAGGGCGCCTGGACGCTCGACATAGCAGCCCAGAACTGCCCCATCTGCCCGGTTACCACCAGATAGACGATATAACCCACCAGCACAACGCCGATAAAGATTGCGCCGCGGCGTGCGCTCTTATTGTCATCGCCGCCCGAGGCCTCAACCTCGACCTGGGGCTTGGACGTATGCTGAGAGGACTCCGTCATGAGACTCCTTCTAACAGTCAAAATATCTTGGTTATTGTACCCGTAAGGGCCATAAGCAGAACGCAAAGCTCTTGTTCAAACGGGAATGACAGACAGTTGTTTGATAATAAAAAACCCGGTCTTCCGTGGAAAGACCGGGTATCAGATGCGTGGTAGCCCGTACCAGATTCGAACTGGTGATCTCCGCCTTGAGAGGGCGGCGTCCTAAACCGCTAGACGAACGGGCCATAAGCCTCAGCAGAAAAGAAGTGGTAGCCCGTACCAGATTCGAACTGGTGATCTCCGCCTTGAGAGGGCGGCGTCCTAAACCGCTAGACGAACGGGCCACATGACATCTGCACTGCCGTGCTGCAAGGAAATATATTACGGGACAAAAAACGCAAGCGCAAGAAGAAATTCCAAATTGCCGAAATTTTGTCGCGAGGTTATGGAACGCGCAGGTCAACAAGGTAGCTAATTTGGGACGGGGCTATTTTAGCTACCCTAGGTGGAGATGAGTCAGGAGGGCTTCGCGGTTGTTGGGGATGTTGTCCTCGATCACGGCGTCGAGGGCGGCGTTGAGAAGCTGTCCCAGCTCCGGCCCCGGCTTGACGCCGGCGCGGATCAGGTCGCCACCATTGATGGCAAGCATCTTGAGTGTATAGGGCTCCCCCGCCTGCAGCAGATCGTGGGCGAGCGTACGCATCTCCTCGATCGTCTCGACGTAATAGAAGCACGAGGGCGCCTTGCCGAGCGTGTCGGCACGCTTAAGGTCCATGAGCTCGTCCATCAGACGCGGCGTATCGACACCCTCGCCCGAAAGCGCGCGCATCATATTGAGCAGGCAGGAGCGCTCGGGGCGCAGCGGCTTGTCATGGTATTTGATCAGCAGGCACACATCGCGCACCAAATCGTGCGAGAGCGCCAGGCGATCCATGATGACACGCGCCTTCTTGACGCCGAGCTCGGGATGACCGTAGAAGTGGCCGCTGCCGTCGTGATCGACCGTAAAGCACTCGGGTTTGGAAACGTCGTGCAAAAACGCCGCCCACATAAGGCTCGACGAGGGCGCGACGCCGTCGCACAGCGCCAGCTCCCCTGCCACCGTCAGCACGCGGGCGATATGCTCGTAGACGTTAAACGCATGATAGACGCTGCGTTGATCAAACCCGCGAGCGGACGCGAGCTCGGGCACGGCGGCGCAAACAAGCTCGGGGTAGCGCAGCATCGCGTCTCCCCCATGGCCGGTCGAAAGGATACCCTCGAGCTCAATGCCCACGCGCTCGCGCGCCACGGCATCGAGCAGCGGCGCGCACTCGGCAAGGGCACACTTGGTCTCGGGCTCAATCACAAAGTCTAGGCGGCAGGCAAAGCGCACCGCGCGCAACATGCGCAGGGCATCCTCGTTAAAGCGGCGCTTAGGATCACCGACGGCGCGAATCAGCTTGCGGTCTAGGTCGCCCTGGCCATCGTAGCGGTCGACAAGGCCGCGCTCGGGATGCCACGCCATGGCATTGACGGTAAAGTCGCGGCGCGCCAGATCGTCCTCAAGCGAAGCGGCGCGCTCCACACTCTGAGGATGACGACCGTCGGTATAGAAGCCGTCCAGGCGATAGGTGGTGACCTCAATGCGCTCGCCATCGCAAATAGCCGTAATGCCGCCAAATTTAATGCCCGACTCAACTACGGCAATACCGGCGGCCTCGAGTGCCGCCTTGGACTCCTGCCACAGGCCGCTACAGCACATGTCGACATCGTGGCTGGGACGTCCCATCAGGGCGTCACGTACCCAACCGCCCACGTACCAGGCCTCAAGACCGGCATCCTCGAGGGCTCGCAACACGCACAGAGAGGCGGCTGACGGCTGCGTAGCGTTGAGCGAAACATTGCACATTCCTGTGGCCTCCTGCAATTGCGGGCATATCGATTGATGGTTTCCATGAAGTCTAGCAAGAAATGAGAGCGGGCGCACACGCGAACGCGCTTCAAGCACGATTGGATCCCAAGGCATCGACTACAAACATGAAAAAGCACCCGCCTCGGCAATCCGAGACGGGTGCTCTACAAAGCAAAGATGCAAGGTCCGTGCGCTGCGTTAGCAGACCTGACGGATGGCGATGCCCTTCTGATACTCATCGACCTTAGCAAAATCGCCCAGACCCGGGCACTCGACCACGTTGGCGCCGGTGGCCATCGAGAGGCGCAGGGCGTCCTCGAAGCGCTCGGGAGCGTCGTGCCACACGGACAGGAAGGCGGCCAGCGAAGAGTCACCGGCGCAAACGGTCGACAGCAGCTTGACCTCAAAGGTACGGTTGGCAAACCAGATGTGCTCGCCGTTGGAGAAGTACGCGCCGGCGCCACCCAGGGTCAACAGCACGTTCTTGGCGCCCTTGGCATGCAGTTCGGCCATCGCGCCCTTGACAGACTCGTCGTCGCCACCGCTCACCTTAATGCCAAAGATGTCGAGCAGCTCGTCGTCGTTAGGCTTAATGAGGAGCGGCTCCATAGCAATGAGGTCGGCCAACTGATGGCTCGAAATATCGAGCACGAACTCGGCGCCCTTTGCCTTAACGCGGCGAAGCACCTCGGCCAGGAAGCCCTCAGAGGTGTTGGGGGGCAGCGAGCCGCTAATGACCAGGCAGGTCATGTCGTCAAGTGAATCGATGAGCTCAAACATCTCCTGCTCGTTGGCAGCGTTGATGGCGGCACCGGCATTGACCATGTTGTACTCAGTGTCGGGACCGGCGTTGAGGAACACGTTGACACGCGTGATGCCGTCAGTCCACACGGGCTTGACGGGCACGCCAAGGGCCTCGGCGCCCTTAACGATAAACTCTCCCGAGAAGCCGGCGAAGAAGCCCAGGATCGTGGTGTCGACGCCGTAGTGGTCGAGCGTAAACGAGACGTTGAGGCCCTTACCGTTGGGCGTGTAGACGGCGTTGCAGGTACGCGTGACGGTGTTGGCAGCAAGACCGTCGCAGGAGATGTTGTAGTCAATGGCGGGATTTGCAGTAAGCGTGTAAATCATGAATGTTCCTTTCACGAAGCAACGTGTTAATGAAAGTATATTCCACGCTTCGGTAAAAGGCTACAACAACTCGGTGAACGGTGTGGAAGCGATGAAGTACGGCAGGGCACCTCTCCACCATGGCGGAACAAAAAAGGCGCCCCGGCCGAAACCGGAGCGCCGCATGCGCACGAATATGTCGCGTTTCGCTTACTTGCGATCGAGCTTGCGGACAGCAACGCGCTTGCTGTACTCGTCGACGTGACCAAAGTCGCCGATGCCGACGGACTCAGCAACGTTGGCGCCGGTGGCCATAGCGAGCTTCATGGCCTCCTCGACGTTGTCGCGATCCCTGTACCACTTGTGCAGGAACGCAGCGAGGGTGCAGTCGCCGGCGCAGACGGAAGAGACAAGCTTGATGTTGAACTCACGCTTGGCATACCAGATGTCCTCGCCGTTGGAGAAGTAAGCGTCACCGCGGCTACCACGGGTGAGCAGCACGTTCTGGACGCCGGCCTCGTGAGCCAGCTTCATGGCAACGCGGACCTCGTCGTCGGTGTCGACCGGCACGCCGAAGATAGCCTTCATCTCGTGATGGTTCGGCTTAATGAGCAGCGGCTTCTTGTGAGCGAGCTCCTTGAGCTTGTCGGAGGACAGGTCCAGGACGACGTCGGCGCCACGGGCCTGAGCGTGCTCCATGACCTGAGCCAGGAAGTCGGGCGTAGCTTTGGGAGGTACGGAGCCGGAGACGATCAGGCACTCAAGGTCGCCCGCGGTGTCCAGGATGTTGTAGAGCTCCTCCTGGTGCTGCGGCGTGATCGGAGCACCGGGGTTCAGGATGCCGTACTCGTGCTGGCCATCGTTGACGTAGGTGTTGATGCGCGTGATACCGTCGGTCCAGACCGGGCGGCAGAGGCAACCCAGGTTCATGACCTCCTCGACGATGAACTTGCCCGTGAAGCCGGCGAAGAAACCGAGCGCGACGGTGTCGACGCCCATCTTCTTAAAGGCGAAGGACACGTCGAGGCCCTTGCCGTTAGCCGTGTAGCTGGCCGAGCCGGTGCGGACGTTCTCGTCGGGCTCGAGCGGAGAGCTCGAAACCGTCATGTCGACAGCCGGGTTAGCGGTTAGCGTGTAGAACATTTACAGTACCCCCTGTATATGTGAGGGCCGCGTGGCCGGCCCATTCCAACCACGCGGTTACCTCTGATACCAAATTAGCGAGCTGCGGACTCGAGCAGTGCCTTGACCTCGGCAGCGGTGTTGCAGGCGAGCGCCTTCTCGGCGAGCTCGTCGCACTCGGCCTTGGTCCACTGGCTGATGGTCTTGCGGGCGCGCAGGATGGACGGAGCGCTCATCGAGAACTCCTCCAGGCCCCAGCTGATCAGCAGCGGCTCGAGCAACGGATCGGCAGCGGCCTCGCCGCACATACCGACCATGATGCCGGCCTTCACGCCGCTCTCGATGATGTTCTTGAGCGAGCGGAGCACGGCGGGATAGTAAACCTGGTACAGGTTGGAGATGGTGTCGTTGCCACGGTCGGCGCACATGGTGTAGCCGATCAGGTCGTTGGTGCCGATGGAGAAGAAGTCGGCGACCTCGGCCAGGCGGTCAGCGAGCAGCGAGGCTGCAGGCGTCTCGACCATGATGCCGACCTCGATGTTCTCGTTGAACTTGCGGCCCTCTTCGGTCAGCTCGGTCTTGCACTGCTCGACGAGCTCCTTGACAGCCAAGACTTCCTCGACGCAGGTGACGAGCGGGATCATAATCTTGACGTCACCGAAGGCGCTGGCGCGCAGCAGGGCGCGGAGCTGGACCTTGTACTGGTCGGGGTTGGCCAGACAGTAACGCACGGCGCGGAAGCCCATGAAGGGGTTCTCTTCCTTGACCATGTGCAGGTACGGAATCTCCTTGTCGCCACCCACATCGAGCGTGCGGATGATGACCGGAGCGCCCTTGAGCGCGCTGGCGACCTTACGGTAGGCGTTGAACTGCTCCTCCTCGGAAGGAAGCTCAGCAGAGTCCATGAACAGGAACTCGGAACGGAACAGGCCGATAGCCTCGGCATCGTGATCGAGCGCGTTGGGCACGTCATCGGGGTTGCCGATGTTGCAGGCAATGATCTTCTTGATGCCGTCGGCAGTCACGGACGGCTTGCCGCGGAAGGCCTCGAGAGCCGCCTTCTCGGCAGCGAAAGCCTCGGCCTTGGCAGTGTAAGCGGCGAGCGTCTCCTCATCGGGATCGGCCTCGACGATACCCTTGCCACCGTCGACGACAACGGTCATGCCGTTGCGCAGTGCGGTGCAGCTGTTGGAAACCGAAAGGACAGCCGGGATCTCGAGGGCGCGCGCAATGATTGCGGAGTGCGACGTGCGGCCACCAGTCTCGGTGACGATACCGGCAACGTGGGCCTTATCGATCGTGGCGGTCATGGACGGCGTGAGGTCGTGCACGACAACGACGGTGTTCTCGGGCAGGACGGAGAGGTCGACGACCTCCTTGCCCAGCAGCTCGGCCAGAATACCGGTGCGGATGTCGGCGATGTCGGCCGCGCGCAGACGGAACATCTCGTCGTCCATGGACAGGAACATGTTCTCAAACATGGTCGAGGTGTCCATGAGCGCCTGCTCGGCGCAGGTGCCGCCGTCAATGGCGGCGTTGATGGCGTCGGTCATGCCCGGATCCTGAGCTAGGACAATGTGTCCGCTCATGATCTCGGCCTCGGCCTCGCCCACCGTCTCCTTCATGTGGTCGGCCTGAGCCTGGGTCTTCTCGCAGAAGACCGAAAGAGCGGTCTGATAGCGCTCCTTCTCTGCTGCCGAATCAGCAACCTCGTGCGGCTCAAACGTCAAGTCGGGATCGACGGCGACCATAACGGTGCCGATTCCGATGCCCTCGGATGCGTTGACTCCCTGATACATTCCCATTCCTCTCTCCGTGCCATGTGATAAAGCGTTTTGCCATATCCATGACAAAAGAGCGCAGCTACCTTGATACAGGTCACTGCGCCCCCAAGTATGAACTTAATTGTTCAACATGCGACCCGTTTGAGTTCTACTCGCCAAGACCGCTCTTAATGAGCTCGATGGCAGCAGCCAGAGCCTCGGCCTCGTCGGCACCGTCGCACTTGACCTCGACCTCGGTACCGCAAGGGATACCAGCAGCCATGAGGGCCATCGGGGACTTGCCGTTGACCTCCTTCTCGGGGGTGACGACCGTCACGTCACAGGCGTACTTGCCCATAGTGGAGGCGAACAGACCAGCCGGACGCATGTGCAGACCCTGAGGATTAACGAGGGTAGCCTTCTCAGAAACCATAGTTGACTCCTTTTTTGTGTTTAACCCCTGTCATGCATGTGGCAGGAGTCAGATTCACGACGTTGTTTATATTAACTCACATCAAACGGTTTTTCATTGTGTTTCGCACGAATTGTTGGACAGATGTCGTTCGCTGTCCGCTCGCCTGCCGGGCGGGGCGGTTAAGTTTGCTGCTCTACAGTCCTGCGCAAGACGGAAAGCACATTAAGTGCTTTCCTTTGCGTGCGGAACTCGCGACAAACTTAACCGCCCCGCCCGGCAGGCGAGCTGCGGGAACATGCTTCCGTCCAAGAAATATCGTGCAAAAGGAATTCTGGCTGAATTATTGTTCGCGTGGGTGATTCAGTCGATGAGGGCTATTTATGCCCTGTTGGGAACTAAGGAGTGTCCCGGGGTGCCGGCAGAAAAGGAACGTCCCTGAGTGCCGGGTGGTATGAAAAAAGACGAGGACCCGTAGGGAGTCCTCGCCTTTGTTACAGGGGGCGATGTTATTCGCGTACTGCGGAATTAGACCAGGCGGGCGTTGATCGTCTTGGCGATCTCGGCGGCGTCGGTGGAACCCTTGACGGTGGCACGGAAGTCCTCGTCCATGAGCGCCTCGGCGACCTTGGACAGGATCTTGAGGTGCGTAGTGCCGGCCTGGGCACCAGGGATGAGCAGGGCGATAGCCACGTTGACGGGAGCGCCGTCCATGGTGTCCCAACCGGTCACGCCGGATTCGTCCTTGACGACGATGACGGCAGCCTCGGTAATGGCGTCGGACTTGGCATGCGGAATGGCGAAGCCCTCCATCATGCCCGTGGTGCCCTCGGCCTCGCGGGCCAGGAAGGCGTTCATCACGGCGTCGGCGTCGCTGGCGATACCGGCCTTGACAGCCTGGTTGGAAACGAAGCTCAGAGCCTCGTCACGAGAAGCGAAGTCCTCGGCGACAAAGACATTCTCAACCTTCACGAAGTCGGCAGCCTCGGCCTTGGGGGCCTCGACGGCAGCGGCCTTGGGGGCCTCAACGGGCTTGGCTGCAGGAGCGGCCTTCTGGTTCTTCTCGAAGTCGTACTTCTTGAAGGCCACGAACAGGATGCCACCGACAACAGCGCCGATGAGGATAGCGAGGACCCAAAGCGGACCGTTCTCGACAACGGGCAGGACCAGGAAGCCACCGTGAGGCGCCGGATCGTGAACGTTGAACATAATGGTCAGGATCGAAGCGATAGAGGAACCGAGCATCATGATGGGCATGACGGGCCAGATGTTCTTGGTCATGAACGGAATGGCGCCCTCGGTGATGTGGGTGCAACCAAGGATGAGGTTGACGACACCGGCGTCGTGATCCTCCTGGCTGAAGTACTTCTTGCCGACAACGACGGCAAAGGTGGTGATCAGCGGCGGAACGATGCAGGCGGCGGAGACGGCAGCCATGAAGTTGGTGCCGAAGTTGTAGGTATCGGTGCCAACGCCAGCAGCCAGTGCCTCGGTGAGCATAGCGGTACCGGTGACGTAAGCAGCCTTGTTGACCGGGCCACCCATGTCAAAGGCACACATGCAGCCGATGGCAAGACCCAGGACAACGGCGCCAGAGGCGGACAGGCCCTTGAGGAAGTCCATCATGGCGGTGTTGATGGCAGCCATGGGGCCCGAAATGCCGAGCATGACCAGGCCGACGATAGCCGTCGAGAACAGCGGGTACAGGAAGATGGCCTTGAGGCCGTCTAGGTTCTTGGGCAGACCGGCAAAGACCTTCTCGAGCAGCAGGATGACATAGCCGGCGAGGAAGCCGCCGACGATGCCGCCCAGGAAGCCGAAGCCCACGCCGGCGCCACCGGCGTCGATCATGCCGGTCTCGGCGTTAACAGGCAGGCCCTGGATGGCGATCATACCGGCAACAAAACCGGGGACGAGCGCCGGGCGCTTGCCGATGGATTCGGCGATGTAGGCGGAAAGCACCGGAACCATGAGGTTCATGGCGATACCGCCGATGATCTTGAGCATCGCAGCAAAGCTGTTGTAGTCAGACGCCGTCGAATCGAAGGACGTGATGCCCCACAGGAACGAAACAGCGGTCAGGACACCACCGGCAACGACAAAGACCAGCATATGGCTGACGCCGTTCATAAGGTGCTTGTAGATGACGTGGCCGATGGACTCCTTCTCCTCGACCTCGTCCTCGACATCGGCAGCGGCTGCAACCGTGCTGTCGCCCTTGGCGGCAAGCGCGCGGTCAATCAACGTACCGGCGGCCTCAACGGACAGGGCCTTGGAAACACCAACGGAAACCATGGGCTTGCCGGCGAAACGCTCAGCCTGGACATCCTTATCGGCTGCAACGACGACGGCCTTGGCACCGGCGATCTCGCTCTTGGTGAGCTCGTTCTCGACACCGACCTGGCCATGGGTCTCAACCTTAATGGTCAGACCTCGCTCGGCAGCTGCCTTCTCCAGCGCCTCCTTCGCCATGAAGGTGTGCGCGATGCCGGTCGGGCAACCGGTAGCGGCGATGATGTCAAACTTAGCCATGTGTCCCTCCTTCTTGAGTACTGCGCCCGCAGGCGCTCCCCTACACGCGCGTCCTTGCGCGCTTTTCCACACCTGAAAGATACCAAGCCACCACTTAAATGAGAAGCAATACAGCCCATTTCTCCGGTGAAAGATTCTTTCATTACCGTAAACGGTAGATGAAAGTTTACCATCACCTATTGAAACGGCAAGGTGTATCTTCTAATTGAAAATGTCCGTATACTATATCGATGCACAACAAGCCAGTTGTTCATGCCAACCAGGAGTCATCCATGTCCGATAGCAGCAAGAGCGCACTCTCCCTTATAAGCACGCACAAGGGATACAGCGAGTCCGAGCAGCGCATTGTCGACTATATTCTAGAGCACCAGTCCGAGGCGCCGCGTCTGACGGCCGCACAGCTCTCGCGAGCCGCCGCCACGTCCGAGGCGACGGTTTCGCGCTTTTGCCGCAAGCTGGGCTTTGGCAGCTTCCGCAGCTTTCAGTTTTCGCTGGCACGCGACTTAGAGAGTCAGCGCAACGAGGGCCTGACCGACGAGGTCTCGCTCGACAACATGGAGCAGAGCCTTAAGAATATCTTGGCTGCCAAGGTTAGCGAGCTTAACGCGACCATCGACGGGATTGACCACGAAACGCTAACGGCCGTTGTGCACGCGTTAAAGAATGCGGGCGTTATTGAGTTTGCGGCTGTGGGCAATACGAACGCGGTCGCGCTCGATGCGACGTTTAAGTTTTCGCAGCTGGGCCTGCGCTGCATGGCGAGCACCATTAGCGAGACATCAATCGGCTTTGCGCTCACGTTGCGCCCGGGTGACGTCATCGTGCTCATCTCAAACTCCGGCAAGTCGCGCCGACTGAATCGCATGGCAAAAGCGGCTCGCGACTGCGGTGCCACCGTAGTCGTCATCAGCAGCGACAGCAAGTCTCCACTCGCGCGCCTGGCAGACTACACTTTTAATACCGTCAACCACGAAGCTCTGCTGACGACGGGTGACTTTGCGTTCTCCAAGATCAGCGCCACGATGATCATCGAAGTTATCTACAACTTCCTGCTGCCCGAGATTGAAGACGCTCGCGAACATATCAGCTACTACGAGGAGCTCATCCAGCCGGACAAGGTCGTTGAGTAAAACGCGTAGTGGGACAAAAATTTCAGTCTATTTTGTCCCACCAACACCGCTGATACGACCTAGCCTCGAACTTCTTCGAGCATCTGCTTTGCGTGGGCCAAGCTTGCCTCGGACTGATCGCCGCTGAGCATGCGGGCGATCTCGGCGGTACGCGCTTCGCCGGTTACCTCGTCCAAATGCGTCTGGGGAACATCGCCCGGCTCCTTGCTGACAACATAATGCTTGTCGGCCATGACGGCGACTTGCGCCAAGTGGGTTACGACAATCACTTGATGCGTAGCGGCAAGATCGGCCAGCACACCAGCAAGAGCACGAGCCGTGGAGCCGCCGACACCGGCATCGACCTCGTCAAATACCAGTGTGTCGACGCCGTCAGCATTACCCAAGACCACCTTGCTCGCCAGCATGACGCGGCTGAGCTCGCCGCCCGAGGCAATGCGGCGCAGGGGACGCGGCGTCAAGCCGACACCGCTGCGATACAAAAGCTCGTAGCTTGAAGGACCCGCCGGCGTCCACTCGGCGCGCGGAAGATCACGCGACTCCCAAACGAGCTCGGCGCCGCCCATCTCCAGGCGCGCCATTTGGCGGCCAACCTCGTGACAAAAACGCGGAGCAGCGGTATTACGCGCACGCTTGAGTGCCTTGGCGGCAGCGAACAGCTCGCGCTCGGCGCTCCCGAGTGCCTCACGCGCCTTTTTGATCTGTTCATCGCCATCATCGACCAGGGACAGCAGCTCTTGCGAGCGATCGCGCATGGCAAAAACATCGTCCATGGTGGGACCCCACTGACGCAACAGGCCCTTGAGGTCGGAATACCGCTCACGCATGCGAGCGAGCTCGCGCGGGTCGAAGGCGACGCCATCGCGATAGGCACGAAGCTCGTTCGCGCTATCCTCAAGGGAGATACAGGCATCCGAAAGCGCATCGGCAATGTCGCCCAGTTTGCGATCGACGGTAGCCATACGGGAAAGCTCTGCCACGGCGCTGTTCACGGCATCGAGCGCTCCCCCTTCGGCGGCAAGTGATGCATGGGCATCGTTAGCCGTGGCAACCAGTACCTCGGCATGTTCGGAGCGCGGCAGCAGTTCCTCGAGTTCCTCATACTCGCCCGGCTTGGGGTCGACCTCGCCAATGCGCTCGAGGGCAAAGCGCGCCTCCTCGACGCGACTCCCCTGCGCACGCGACGCCTCCTCTACGCGACGGACCTCCTTGGCAGCCGCACGCGACGCCTTGAAGCAGGCACGGTAACGGTCGAGCGCCTCGAGCGCAGAGCGACCAGCCCAGGCATCGACCATGGCAACGTGATGCGCCGGATCGAGGAGGCGCTGGTGCTCGTGCTGACCGCAAAGATCCATCATCACGCCGACGCGCTCCGAAAGCTCACGCACGCTGGCGATGCGACCGTCAATTTTTACGCGGCTGCGGCCCTCGGCAGAAAGGCTACGCTGTACGGTGAACCCCTCCGTGTCGTGTGGACCGTCGAACAGGCGCGCCTCGACGCTCGCCAGCGCCTCGCCCTCGCGCACCGTCGACGAATCAGCGCGCTCGCCCAAAATAAGCTTGAGGGCCGAGAGCAGCGCGGTCTTGCCGGCGCCGGTCTCGCCAGTCAAAACCGTTAGGCCCGCACTCGGAACCAACGTCGCCTCGCGAATGAGCGCGATGTTGGAAACCTGCAGCTCATCGATCATGGCGCACTCCATAGAACACGCGGCTCACCGAGTTATAGAAGCTCTCGGGACCGTAATCGAGCAGCAGCACGTCGCCGGGACCACGGCGCACGGCCACGCTCTCGACCGTGCCATCGCAGGTAATAAACTGTCCGTCGATGGCAATCGCCGGCACGCTCGGGCGATCATCGGACATAAAGATCTCGACGACATCACTCGGCGAGGTCAAAAAAGCGCGAGCCTGAATGGTATGCGGGGCGATGGGCACACAGACCATACCCGTGTAATCGGGGCTGACAATGGGACCGCCGGCGGAAAGCGCATAGCCGGTGGAGCCGGTCGCCGTCGAAACGACGACACCGTCGCCGCGCAGGCGATCGATATGATGGCCGGACACCGTGATGTCAAACTCAACCATATCGGACAGGGGGCCGCGCGTAAGTGCCATATCGTTGAGGGCAAACGTGCGCACGACATCCTTCGTGCCATCGTCGCGCACGGACACGATATCCGCGGCGATGGTGGCGCGGCGGCTCACGTGGAGCTCGCCGGACAGGGCATCGCTCACAACCTGCAAAATGTCGCGCTCCTCGGGACTCGCGGCCGTCAAAAAGCCCAAATGACCATAGGAAAGACCCAAAATGGGAATCTCGCGATAGTTGAGGATGCGGGCAGCGCGCAGCAGCGTTCCGTCGCCGCCGAGCGTAATGACCAGGTCGGCATCGTCAACATCGGGCGCGCTTTGGATCTTGGAGCGCTGATCGGCAGCCCATGCCACCTCATAACCCTGGCGCGAAAGCCAAAGCTCGAGCATCAGGCCGCTCTCGACCGCCTCTTGCTTGTAGTAATTGGGGACCAGAAAGACCTTCATAGCGTTGCAGCTTTCTCGCTCAAAGCCGATACCTGGGATTGAAGCTCATCGTCGGCGCGCTCCCCGGGGACAAACCTTGTGCCGTACAGGAAAAACTCAACGTTGCCCTTGGCACCATGAATGGGTGACACGCACACATCGACCGGGAACAGGCCCTTGGCGTCAAAAAGCTCAATCGCCGCCACGAGCGTATCGCGGCGGACGGCGGAGTCGGTCACGATACCGCCGTCGCCCACCAGCGCAGCCGGCGCCTCAAACTGGGGCTTTACGAGCGTGCAGAACGAACCCGAAGGCTTCAGGCACGCCAGCACGGCGTCGATGATATTCGCGATGCTGGTAAACGAGACATCACATACAGCCAGGTCGATGGCACCGGCATAGCCAAGCTCAGGCAGCTGCGTCACGTTTGTGCGCTCATGCAGCGTCACGCGATCGTCCTGACGCAACGACCAATCAAACTGGGCGCGACCCACGTCCACCGAAACAACGGTCGCAGCTCCGCGCTTGAGCAGACAATCGGTAAAGCCGCCGGTAGAGCAGCCTACGTCCAGGCAGACAAGGCCCGTCGGGTCGATACAAAACGCATCGAGCGCACCCTCGAGCTTAAGGCCGCCGCGCCCAACGTACGGAATGCGCCCCTTCACGTGCAGAGGCAAGCCCGGGGTCACCTTAAGGCCCGGCGAAATCAAACGCTCACCGCCACTCGAGACCAAGCCGGCCATAAGAGTGCGAAGGGCATCCGCGCGATCGGCGCAGATGCCCTGTGAAATCAGTTCGTCATCAAGACGCACGCGTTTCATGAATGCCATCAACCATTCGTATCCGGAGATGCGGCCTAGCTATCCTAGGATTCGTTTGCCGCATCCTCATCGTATTCCTGCTCGAGCTTGTCGACCTCACGCGGCGTCAGCTCAAACTTGTCGACCATATCGACCGCGCGGGAACCCAGTTCAATCGCTTCGTCAAACAGATCGAGCGAACGCTCCAGGGACGTATCCTTGGAGCGAACGGTAGCGATGATCTGATCCAGACGGTCCGAGATCTCGTCAAAGTTGCGGACAGAACCCTCTGGCATGACTACTCCTCGAAGGAGTCGACGACAGCCTCGGCGGCGTCCGCATCCTCGGCCAGCACGCCAGCCTCAGCCTGAGCAACCGCAACCTTAGCGGCAGCCTCGGCAGCCTGGGCCTCCTCGCGAGCGCGATCCTCGGCCAGCAGTTCCTGGTACAGGTCCTCGCCCGGCAACTCCTCGCTGCGCGCGATCTTGCCCAGCACGCCGTTGACAAACGACGCGGACTGGTCGGTGCCATAGGCCTTGGCAAGTTCGACGGCCTCGTTGATCACGATAGCGTCCGAGACCTCTTCGTCGGTAAGGAAGCGCATCTCGTAGACGGCGATACGCAGCAGATTACGGTCGGCGCCGGGCATGCGCATAAGATCCCAGTTCTTGGCGACGGCGCGCAGGGCACAGTCGATGCGATCGATATGCTCGTAGGCACCGCGGCACAGCTCCAGCGCATAGGGGTCGAGGGGGCCCTTCGAGATCAGGAAATCGCCCTCGAGGACGCGCTCGAGCGGGCTGTCCGTGGCCTCGGCCTGAAACAGCAGCTGCAGCGCCTGACTGCGGGCAAGCGTACGCCCGCGATAAACCTTAAGGCTCAAAGGTTACTCCTTGGGGAAAACGAGGCCGTCGATGCAAACGTCAACGCGCTCGACCTCAACGCCCACCTGGGCATCGATGGCAGCGACCACGGCAGCGCGAACGGCCTCGGCGAGTTTCTTGAACGGATAGCCAAAGAACACCACGACGCGCACGGTGAGCGCGAGCTTGTCGCCGACGACCTCGGCCTCGACCGCCGGTTCGGAAGCCGGGGCCTTGGACGAGAGCATCATGGAGACAAGGTTGGTGGCAAGGTCCTTGACGCCAACGGAGGCGATGCCCTCGACATCGGACACGGCGCGCGAGACGATGGCGGTCAGAACATCGGGCGAAATGCCGATGCCGCCAATCTTGATTTCCTGGGGCATGAGTCCTCCTAGAAGAGTTGGTTGCTAGACGCGGGAGACGAACTTGCCGTCGCGGGTGTCAACCTTAATGACCTCGCCCTCGTTGAGGTACATGGGGACCTGGATGACAGCGCCGGTGTCGATCGTGGCCGGCTTGGTGGAACCCTGGACGGTGTCGCCCTTAAAGCCAGGGTCGGTCTGGACGATGGTGGTCTCGATGAACATCGGCGGGGTCACGCCCATGAGCTCGTCGTCGGCGAAGAGCAGCTGGCAGATGTCGTTCTCACGCAGCCACTTGGAGTTCTCGCCCACCATGTCCTCGGGAACGGGAACCTGCTCGTAGGACTCGTTGTCCATGAAGATGTAGTCGGTGCCGTCGTTGTAGAGGTACTGGAACTCACGGGTGGTGAGCATGACGCTCTCGAACTTGGTGCCGGCGTTGCAGGTGTTCTCGACGACGCGGCCGCTCTTGATATCGCGAGTCTTGTAGCGCACAAAAGCACCACCCTTGCCCGGCTTGACGTGCTGGAACTCGACGATGGTATAAACCTTGTCCTTAATACGGAGACCGAGGCCGTTCTTGAAGTCGGCGGTAGAAATGGTAGGCATAGCGACCTTTCTTCTTATGGGCAGAACGCACAGGCGTCCAAATTACATACAACCGAAATTATACACTTGCAGGCGGCGCCTGCAGCGAGCGCATAAAAAGAGAACGCGGGGCGTCCGAATCGATCCGGACGTCCCGCCCCAAAAATCTATCGAAATGAGCTAGCAATCGATGACGTGAAGGTCATGCGGCGTCTTGGTGAAGGGCTCGTAGCCGTTCTCGGTGACCACGCCGTAGTCCTCCAGACGCACGCCGCCCACGCCGGGCAGGTAGACGCCGGGCTCCATGGTGATAACCGAGCCGACCTCGATGATATTCTTGCTGCGGTTGAAGTTGGGCAGCTCGTGGATGTCAATGCCCACGCCGTGGCCCAGACCATGGTTGTAGTAATCGCCATAGCCGGCATCGTCAATGATCTTCTTGGAAAGCTTGAAAATGTCATTGCCCTCGACGCCCGGATGGATGGCGGCGACGCACTCCTCGTGCGTACGGCGCACGAGCGCGTACAGGTCGAGCTGTTCTTGCGTGGGCTCGCCCATCACGACGGTACGCGTCATATCAGAGCGATAGTCGCAGTAGCCCGCGCCATAATCCATGAGAACGAAGTCGCCCTTCTCGACCACACGGTCGCTCGGGACGGCATGCGGATTGGCGGTGTTGGGACCGCTCGCGACGATGGAGCCAAAGGCCAGGCTGTCGGCACCGTTGGCGAACATAAAGTTCTCGAGCTCGTTGCGGACCTGCTTCTCGGTCATACCGGGCTTAATATAGCCGAGCATGTGCTGGAAGGCGGCGTCGGTAATCGACTGCGCATGGCGCATGAGCTCGATCTCCTCGGCGTCCTTGATGGCGCGCATCTTGCGAATGTCGTCATGCATCAGCGGCAACATGCAGGCGACGGAACGATCCTCCAAACCACGCTGGATACCTTGGTAGAAATTGATCTGCATATCGTCCTCGACAGCGCAGACGCGGCACTTGTTGGCCGCGATCTTGCCGGCGACCCAACCGGGGATGGTGCCCTCGTCCATGTCGTAAACCCAGGGGCTGCCGGCGGGCGTGTTCTCCTCAAAACTGTTGAGATAGCGCGAGTCGGTATGGAACAGGCACTGGCCGGCCGTAATAAATGCAGCGTGCGGGAACTCGAAGGTGTAATCGAAGACGCCCTTCACGCCCGTAAGCCAACGAAGGTTGGCCTCGTCGCGCACCACGATAGCGTCGTAGCCGCGCTCAGCCATCAGGGCACGGACACGCTCGATACGACCGGCAGGACCGGCAGCAAACTCAGACATGCAGATTCCTTTCTTGTTGTCTTCATAAAGACGGGACGGGCTCAATCAGCGTACGGAATCGCGCGCGATTCGCAACCGATTGGAAACCCGCCCCTCAACATGATACGAAAGACGATGTATGTCAATAAATCCTAGAGAAGTTCTTTGCGAGAAGCCAAGTATGCGTGAGCATGGCGGTCGAGAACCTCGTCCTCAACGCTCGTTAGACGAATGGCGCCGAGCGCCGCGGGCAGCGGCAACATGCTGCGGTTCGAGCGGACAAACTGCTGCCTGCGGAACTCCTCGATATATGCGGCAGGCTCCAGATCGAAGGCAAGCTCCTCGATACCAAAGTCCTCCAGGCAGTCATCGACCTCAAAGACGTAATCGATATCAAAGTCGCAGGCATCATGTGCTAGGCGCGCCTCAAAGCGCATGCCCTCGGACAGCAGCTGGTAGGCAGGAACCTGCGCCGCGGCTTTGCCCAGGCAGACGTGCAGAGTACGCTCCCCTGTCTTGCCAAAATCGAGCGCATGGCGGGCACTCGGGTTCGTGGCCATCAGTACGTCCTTACGGGCAGTCTGAGACCACTGAACGGCATTGACGAGCGCGACCTCCTCGCCCGCGAGAATCTCGGGAATGGTCTCGGTAAACTGATTCCAGCGGGACTTGCTGCTCGAAAGCATGGTGCCAACAAGTACCGCATAGCCGAGCTTGAGGTCCTCGGGGTCCGCCTCGCGTACAAGGTCGAGGTCACACACGACCAAGCCCGGCTCGGGACGGAACGCGATAGCGGGAAGCGCATGCGCCGACGAGGCGACAAGCGGCTTCATGGTCGTCGCGACCGTGAGCATGGCGTCGAACGTCGTCGGCAGCAAGGCGCACTCGGTGCGACCGCACCACTGATTGGCGCACCAGCAAACAACCGAGCAGGTCGCCGTGTCGCCGACAGCGACAACGAGATCATCGCAGGTAATGCCGTTAGCCGACAGCGCGCCAAAGACGGTATCGGCATCGACCAGCGTAGCACCGGCAGGCGAAACCTCGAGGACGAGCGGCGACACGGCAAAACCGGCGTCAACAAGTGCATGCTCGACAACCTCGCCAAAACGCTCGGATGTGGCGTCGTTCCAAACCACCATCGCACGCTTAGGCTTGCCCACAGCCGAGGCAAACATGCGCGACAGCTCCTCGAACGCCCCCAATCCGACGCGGACATCGACACTGCGGTTTTGGAAATTGATAAGTTGACGGCGAATCATAGCAGTCCACGCTCCAAAAGCATCTCGGCACAAAGGTAGGAAACGTCCTCGAAGGACTTGTTGCGAATATCAAGGGTAATATCGGCCGCCTGGCGATACAGCGGACGGCGATGCTCAAACAAGCGCGCAGCGTGCTCGGGCGAGCGGAAATCGGGCCGGGTATCGGAGCGACGAATCTGGCGCAACGAGTCCTCAAAGTCGCCTTCGAGGTACACGCATGTACCCATCTCGTGCATCAGCTCAATGTTCACCGGCGTCTCGACGATGCCGCCCCCGCACGATACCAGCAGGCTGCGCTCGCTTTGAAGCGAACGGAGTGCCGAGGTCTCGAGCTCGCGAAAACGATCCTCGCCCTCGGTCTCAAATATCTCGGTCACCGACTTGCCGCATCGACGCACAACCAAGCGATCGGTATCGATGAATCGACGCTTGAACATAGTGCCCACATTGCGCGCAAGCGTCGACTTGCCCGCGCCCAAAAAGCCGATAAAGAAGATATGGTCGCAGCCGTGTTTGATGTGCTGGGACATGGCGAAACCTATTCCTCGCAGGGAAGGTCGCGCAGGGCCCGGCGCTCAAAGATACGGAAGATCTGCGTGTACCACAGGTCCTGGGTTGCCTGCGGCTTGACCAGAATAGTGTCAACGCCGGCAAAGTTACCGCTCCACACGTCCGTGTACAGCTGATCGCCGATCAGCACCGCCTCGTCTGCCGTGGCGCCGAGGCGCTTAAGACCCGCCTTCAAGGCAAACGGGGCGGGCTTCATGGCGTGGCTGATGGCCTCGAGTCCCAGCTCGCGTGCAGAGCTCATGACCTGATCGCGATGCCAGTTGTTGGACACCATGCACAGCTTAAAGCCTTTGGCGCGGGCGGTATCGAGCCAAGCGGAAACCGCGGCGGGAACCTGCTCGGTGTCGCGCGGAACCAGAGTGTTATCGCGATCGAGCAGAATGGCGCGTTTGCCGTCGGCCCACAGGGTATCAAGGTCGATGCGATCGACCGAGGCAACGTATCGTTTGGGGCTAAATATCCTCATGCTAATTCCAAGACTGTTGATGCTCTTCGTAGGTTTGCGAGAAGTACTCCTCGTCCTGCGTAATGTAGAAATACAGGTCATCGGAGTCGGTCGGCTCAAGCGTGGCCTTGAGTGCCTCGAGCGACGGAGAGCAGATGGGCGTGGGCGGCAGACCCTCGTGCTTATAGGTGTTATAGGGGCTATCACTCTGCAGGTCGTCGGCGGTAACCTCGCCACCGGTGACATACATCATGGTCGCATCGCTGTTGAGATAACGCAGACCGTCGAGCTTGCCGGCAAGGCGGTTGTAGAAGACCGAGGCCACGTGCGCACGTTGATCGGCGTTGAGGCCCTCGCGCTCAACGATAGAGGCCAAGTTGACGATGTCGTAGTCGGACATCTCCACACCGTAGCGCTCCTTGATCTTGGCTTCGCAGCTCGCAAAGTCAAGCGACTTGTACTCGGTCTTAAACTGATCGAGCATGGCGCGAATCACGTCATCGGCCGTCGGCGAATCACCCAACGAATAGGTCTTGGGGAACAAGAAACCCTCGAGCGAGTCGTTGGCGGCGCCCTTAAGGAAGCTATAGTCATCCACGTAATTGGAGGCCTTAGCCTGGTTGAGGAAGTCTTCCTTAGAGATGCTGTCGTAGGCCTGGGCCACGCGGTCGGCGACTTGATCGACTGTCAGACCCTCAGGGATAGTCAGCGCATTGGAGCCCGCGTTGGGGCCTTCCATGAGCTGCTGAACAACCTTGGTCGCATCCATGAGTGTGGTGAACGAGTAGATGCCGGGCTTAAGCGACATATCGGCGTTGAGCTTTTTCACCGCCGCGTAGTAATCCTTAGGATTTTCGACGATATGGTTCTCGGAGAGAATCGAGGCGATCGTATCGCCCGAAGCACCGTCGGGAATGGTCACCGTAACCTGCTGACCAGCCGTGACCTTCGCATCCTCACCGGTAAAGAAGCCCTTGACGGCAGGCACGACAAAGAAAGCGATAGCAGCAAGCGCGATTAAGGCCACCACGACGCCGACAATCATGGGCACCGGGGAGCTTTTCTTTTGGACACCGCGACGAGCATGCGTGTTGTAGCTCGAGCGAGTCGCCGGAGCAACGCCATGCGAGCCGCGAGCGTGATGCGAATGCGATTGGGGAGCCTGCGTTCGCTGGGTAGGTGCCTGATGCTTAAAGCGGGTACCCCCTGCAGGCTGAGCCGAACGAGCAGTGGGCTGCTGAGCCGCGTGAGAAGCCGGATACTGAACCGAACGAGCAGAAGGCTGCTGACCCGTCCGTTGAACAGGTTGGGCCGAACGAGAGGAGGACTGCACCGGGCGCGCGGCAGACTGAGCTGCGCGCTGGGTCGGCTGTGCCGGACGCTGGCCAGGCTGGGCAGGGCGCGACGCCGACTGACGTGTACAATTCGGCTGGCGCGGATCGGAAGCGCTAGGCATGCGAAACCTCCTCGTTTTTACGATCAAGCCACGTCTGCAAAAACAGGCTGGCGGCAATCATGTCAATCTTGCCCCTCATCTGCTTTTCGTTGAGGCCCTGCTCGCGCAGGATACGCTTTGCCTCTTGCGAGGACAGGCGCTCGTCCTCAAACTCCAACGGAAGATCGAGCTCGTCGGCAATCTTTTGCGCAACAGCGGCAACGCGCTCGGCCTGGGGACCGGGCTCACCGGCCATGGTCAGGGGACGCCCACTTACCAGGATATCGGGCTCATAGTCCTCAACCAGGTAGCGGAACGTCTTGGCCATACCGGTGACCTCTGCAGCCGGGAGCACCTTGACAGGCATCGCCATCTTGCCATCACGGCTCGAGACGGCGATGCCGATCCTGGTCTCCCCTATGTCCAGCGCAAGCGCGACCACAGCGACTACCTAGATTCTTAGGCGCCGAGCGCGGTCTTAGCGGCCGCGAGGGCATCGGCGATGCCGGCGGCGTTCTTGCCACCGGCCTGGGCCATGTTGGGACGGCCGCCACCGCGACCGTCGACCAGGCCCGCGATCTGCTTGATCACGTTACCGGCGTGGAAACCGGCCTTGACGGCGTCATCGGAGCCGGCGGCGAGCAGGGCCGGGGTGCCCTTCTCGGTCACGCTGGCGACGACGCAGGCGACAGGACCGGCGACCTTCTGGTGCACGGTATCCCAGACGTTGCGCAGGTCGGCAGCCTCAAGGCCCTGGAGCTCAGCGACGACGAGCTTGTAGCCGTCGAGCTCGACGGCGCCCTCGATGGCGCTGGAGATAGCGTCGGAGGAGCCACCGGTCAGTGCCTTCTTGAGCTTGTTGGAAGTCTCGCGCAGCTCGGCCTGCAGGTTCTCCACGCGGGCGGGAACCTCATCCACGCGGCACTTGAGCGCAGCAGCGGCGGCGTCGACGAGCGCCAGACGGTCGGCCATGTAGTCGAGAGCACCCTTAGAGGTCACGGCCTCAATACGGCGGACGTTGGAGCCCGTAGAGGACTCGGAAATGATCTTGAACAGGCCGATCTCGGCGGTGTTGGCGGCATGGGTGCCACCGCAGAGCTCACGGGAGAACGGCTGGTCCTCGGCGCCCACGGAGACAACGCGGACGACGTCGCCATACTTCTCGCCAAACAGGGCGACAGCACCGGCGGCCTTGGCCTCGTCGATGCCCATGACGCGGGTCACGACCGGCTTGGAGGCGAAGATCTGCTGGTTAACCAGGTCCTCGACAGCCTTGAGCTGCTCGGAGGACAGGGCCTCGAAGTGCGTGAAGTCAAAGCGCAGGTGCTCGGGCGTCACCAGCGAGCCAGCCTGGGAGACATGCTCGCCCAGGACCTGCTTAAGCGCAGCGTCGAGCAGGTGGGTGGCGGTGTGGTTGCGGCGCAGGAAACCACGGCGCTCGGCGTCGAGCGCGGCGGTCACGGTAGCACCGACGGTCAATGTGCCCTCGGCAACGTGGGCGACGTGAGCATACAGGCCATTGTGGTTCTTGGTATCGGAAACGGTCAGCGCAACGCCCTCGGCGAAAAGCTCGCCGGCATCGCCCTGCTGGCCACCCATCTCGGCGTAGAACGGGGTGCGGTCGAGCACGACCTCGACGTCCTCGCCGGCGGCAGCGGACTCGACGGACTCGACGTTGCGCACGATGGCAACAACCTTGGCGCCTACGATCGCATCGTTGTCATAGCCGTCGAACTCAGTCGCGGCGACCTTGTCGGAAAGTTCGACCCACACGTCGTTGAAGCTGCCCCAGGCGTCGCCCTTGGCATTGGCGCGGGCGCGGGCCTTCTGGTCCTCCATGCAGGCGGTGAAGCCGTCCATGTCGACGTCGTGGCCAGCGGTGCCGGCGATCTCGACGGTCAGGTCGATGGGGAAACCAAAGGTGTCGTGCAGCTTAAAGGCAACGTCGCCCGGAAGGACAGCACCCTCGGCAAGCGCGGCCAGGGCCTCGTCCAGGTAGACGCGACCGTTGTCGAGCGTCGTGGAGAAACGCTCCTCCTCGGAAGCGACGATACCCTTGACGAGCGCGACGTTCTTGAGCAGCTCGGGATAGGCCTCGCCCATCTGGGCGTTGACCTCATCAATGAACTTGGTCAGGAAGGCGCCCTCGATGCCCAGCAGGCGACCGTGGAACACGGCACGGCGGAGCAGGCGGCGAAGGACGTACTCGCGACCCTCGTTACCGGGGAGAATGCCGTCCGAGATCATAAAGTCGACGGCACGAGAGTGATCCGCGATGATGCGCAGGGAGCGGCTGGCACCGGAGTAATCGTCGGCGTCATAGGTCTTGCCGCTGATCTTCTCGCCCAGCTTGATGAGGTGCTGCATCAGATCGCCGTCGTAATTAGCGGTCTTGTGCTGCATGATGGCGGCCATGCGCTCCAGACCCATGCCCGTATCGAGGTTGCGGTGCGGCAGCTCCGGCATGGAGCCATCCTCCTGGCGGTCGTACTGGGTAAACACGAGGTTCCAGAACTCAAGGAAGCGATCGCAGTCGCAGCCAGGCTTGCAGTCGGGGCTGCCGCAACCGACCTCCTCGCCCATGTCAAAGTAGATCTCAGAGCACGGACCGCAGGGACCGGTGGGGCCAGCGGCCCAGAAGTTGTCGTCCTCGCCCAAGCGGGAGATGTGGTCCTCGGCAACGCCCAGGGAGCGCCATACGTCATGGGTCTCGTCGTCCTCGGTAAAGACGGTGAAGTACAGGCGATCGAGCGGCAGCTTGAACTCCTTGGTGATGAGCTCAAAGGCCCAAGCGCAGGCCTGCTGCTTGGAGACGCCGCCAAAGGAGAAGTCGCCGAGCATCTCAAAGAAGGACAGGTGACGGCCGTCCTCGCCGATGCAATCGATGTCGTTGGTGCGGACGCACTTCTGGCAGGAGATCGCGCCGATCTCCTTCATGGTCTTCTTGCCCTGGTAGTACTCCTTAAACTGATTCATGCCGGCGTTGGCAAGCAACAGCGAAGGATCGTCGGGGACGAGGGACGAAGAAGGATAGAGCTTAAGACCGCGCTCCTCAAAGAAGTTGAGGAACTTAGAGCGAATCTCGGCCGTAGTCATTGACGGGTAGTCAGCACTCATAGAGGGAATCTCCTCGGTTTCACATCGAAACAGTTCAAACGTAACGATATTACCATCCCACCGCGCCTGTGCAAAAAAGAGGGCCGCCAAACAGCGACCCTCCAGCGAAAGTGCACGTTATTTAGGTCTGTCAAATACTTTGAAAAAAAATGATTTCGGTATAATTGCATATAAGAATCGTCCGGAAGGAGCGATCGATGAATAGCAAACGGTTTGTCGTGAATGCACTAACCTCGGTAGCCCTTTTAGCAATCTTCGCTTACTCGAGCTGGTATGTGAACCAGCCGAGATTTGGCTACGCATTGTACGCAGTAACATCTGGCGATAAAGCGTATTACACCCTAAGCGCAATTGACGCCATCTTTTTCTATGTGGCTGGCCCCTTATCAATCACTTTGATCGCGTTTATTGTTATTTACAACATCAAGAAACGCTAACAGGGCCTATTTGGAATCCGAATCGTCCATGGAGCCGTCGATGCCGGTTTTGGTGTCGTCGTCAGAGCTTGTGTCGTCGTCCTTGGCAAAGGGGTTCTTAAAGAAACCCGTCGCGTCGGGCTGCAGGCCTGAGAGCTTAATCCAGGGATTATCGAGCTCGGGCTTGGGCATGGCCTTGGCCTCGGGCGCGGTCTCGTTGCCGATGAGCTCGGACTCATAGATGAACGTATCGTCGCCAAGCGCGTCGTAGACGGCAACTGGGTTACCCTCGGTATCGCGATACGGAGTGCCCTTAAACACGGCGCCATCGTATGCCACGAGCTGACGCCCGGTCTCGTTCTCAAAGTAGTAGACGAAAATGCCCTTGAGGGCCGCGCACAGCGGAATGGCGATAACCATGCCGATGGGACCCATGAGTGCCGAACCGATAACGAGAGCCGTCAGGCTCATAACGGGATGCACCTGCACCGAGCTCTGCATGACCTTAGGCGAAATGACATTATCGGTGACGTTTTGAGCCACCATGGTCACGACAAGCGTCCACAACGCCAGCATGGGGCTGAACATAAAGCCGAGCACCGTGGCGATCGCCGCACTCACCCAGGGACCGACAACCGGAACCAGGTGCATAATGCCGGTAAAGATAGCCATGAGTGCTGCATACGGATGGCCGATGATCGTAAAACCAATAAAGGCAAGAAAACCGCCACAGATCGATGTGATGACCATGCCACGCATGTAGCCGCCGACCGAACGCGAAAGGATGGCCACCATAAAGCGGTACGAGGTCTCCTTTTCCTGCCCGATGATGGTGCAGACCTCGTGGTGCATGCGGGGATAATCGCAGGCAAGCCAGTAGGCAAGCACCAGACCCAGGAAGATGACGAACAGCTGCGAGGCCGTGTTGGTAATGAGCGGAAACACACCGCGGCCGAGCTCAGCAGCGATTTGCGAGACGTACTTGGACGCTACGGTAACCAACGAAGAAAGATTGTCGTCCAGATACTCCTTGAGCGGCGTGTTGTTGAGCGTCTTAGCGTGCGAGAGCATCTCGTTGAGATCGCCACCCGCAACACGAAGCTGCTCGGGCAGGCGGCTCAGGACTTCCATGATTTGACCGAGCAAAATAGGCGATAGGATGCAGACGACGCCGACGAGCACGGCAACAACCACAATGAGTGCGATGAGCGAACCGAGGCCACGTCCGACACCGTGATGCTCGAGCCAGTTGGTGATCGGAGACATCACAAAAGCGATGATGGAACCGACAGCGAGAAACTCGATGACCGGTGCCAGGATGCCCATAAGGTTAAAGATGACGGCAGCGATGACAATGCAGCCGACGACGCCCCAAATGCGCAGCGTCAGAATGCGGGTATCGCGAAGCGTGCGGTCGATTTGTTGGGGGTGCTCACTCATGAACGAATCATCACTCCGTCGGGGTCAATCTTATCTTGAATCTTCTTAAGGGTACGGCGCAGCAGGCGCGAGACCTGCACCTGCGAGATGCCAAGCTTCTTGGCAATCTCGATCTGGGTCATGCCCTTAACGAAGCGCAGCTCGATAACCTCGCGCTCGCGCGGCGAGAAATCGCGGATGGCTTCCTCGATTACCAGGCGGTCATCGGTAAAGTCGAGCTCGTTGTCGTCGTCGGCATAGCGATCGAGAATCGAAGGCGCATCATCGGAATCGGACGCACCGGGGGCCTCGATGGGCACCGAGGTGTAAGCCGAGGAAGATTCCATGGCTTCGAGCACCTCGTCGACGGTCACGTCCAGGTATTCGGCGATTTCCTCAACCTTGGGCGAACGCTGCAGCTCGTTGGTGAGCTTATCGGTAGCCTGGTTGACCTTGGCCGAGAGCTCCTGCAAACGACGGGGCACGCGCACGCTCCAGCCCTTGTCGCGGAAATGACGCTTAATCTCACCCATAATAGTAGGTGTGGCAAACGTCGTGAACTCGAGCCCGCGCTCAGGGTCAAAGCGGTCGATAGCCTTGAGCAGGCCCAAATAGCCGACCTGCAAAAGGTCATCGAGCGGCTCGCCGCGGTTCTTAAATTTGTTGGCAAGAAACCTTACCAGGTTCATATGGGACATGACGAGCTGCTCGCGAGCATCCGGATCACCGGTCTCCTTATAACGACGAAACAGCTCGCGGGTTTTCTCCTTGTCCCAAGCGGTCTTGCCGCTCCGGGAACGTTCGGTCATATTAGATATCCGCCTTGAGGTCGAGGGAAAGCGTTAGAGGCGCCGCAGTCTTTTCGTAGGAATCGCACACGCTTGCAAGAATGAGCTCGGCATACACAGCAGCCTGGTCATCCTCGTCGACGGTGGCCTGTTCCCCAAAGGTAAAGGTCATGCCGACGTGAGATTCGTCCACATCGAAATTGATCGTGATGTCGTCGCAGTCGACCGCGGTGCACCCAAAGATGAAGGCTTCCTCGGCAGCCATGCGGATATCCTCGATGCGATCGACGGACATAGAGCACAGGGCGCCGACGTTGGCGGCCGTCATGCGCACCAAGCGCGCGAGACGCGGATCACCGGCAACGCTCAGCGTAATGGGGCAGGTTGCTTCACTACTCATCGCAGGACTCCTCGGAGGTCTCGGCAGGCGTATAGGTGTAATACTGAGCAGGCTTAGCAGCGGGCTTCTGAACATCATCGTCGTCAGCAGCGGCATCGTCATCGTCAATCAGAACGCGCTCAGTAGGCTGCTCGGCCTCGGCGGCGGCAGCGGCGAGCTTGCGATCGGCGTCGGCTGCAGGAGCCTTCACCTTATTGAAGAGCTTCTGCACGGCGCCAGCAGCAGAATCAGTCACGCTCGATACGGCATTGCTAGCCTCGGCCACGCTGCCCGTGACCTCGGAGATGTCGCGAACGACCGCCTCAACCTCAACGAGGTTAGACGTCAGAGCATCAACGGCAGTCTTGCTCGACTTGAGGAGCGGCTCAACCTGGGCAAGTGCCGGCGTAAGCTCGTCAACGGCGCCATCGAGCTTTGCCACCACGGGCTGTGCCTCGGCGAGCGTATTGTTAAGGTCACTCACCGTCTTGTCGAGCGAGTCGACGACGGTGCGGGTCTTGCGCAGCGTGAGCGCGAGCTCGACAACAGCCCACACGCCGGCAACGGCGAGCACCAGCAGGGCGATTTGAATGGGACTCATACAAGCCTCCCGAAGGAATCGAAATACAGACGTTTTTCATGGTACCCCAAAGAAGTGCAAAGATACCCAAAGGGAATGCGCGAGGCGCCAATGGCCTACTTGGGAGCGTTGCCGCTACGGTCGCGCTCGCTTTGCTCCACACGCCACTCTTCCCAACCGCGGCCGGCAGGCTGCCAGAACGCACCGCGCTCCAACCCCTCGGGCAAATAGCGCTGATCGACCCAGCCTTCGGGATAATCGTGCGGGTACTTGTATACACCGTACTCGTCGCTGCCGGGACGGTGACGATCGCGCAGGTAGCTGGGCACCTCGCGAAGACCACTGCTGTGGATATCGGCCAGCGCCGCATCGATCGAGGCCTCACACGCGTTGGACTTAGGCGCCAGGCACACATAGAGCGCAGCCTGAGCCAGGTTGATGCGACACTCGGGATAGCCAATGACCTCGGCAGATTTAAATGCGGCATGTGCCACCAAAAGCGCCTGCGGGTCGGCGTTGCCAACATCCTCGGAAGCCTGAATCATAATGCGGCGAGCGATAAACTTGGGATCCTCCCCCGCATCGATCATGCGCGCAAGCCAATAAATGGTGGCATCGGGATCGCTGCCTCGCATGGACTTGATGAACGCGCTAATAATGTCGTAGTGCATATCACCGTTTTTGTCATACGAAAACCCACGACGCGGATTGGCGATCTTCACGTCATCCACGGTAATGGGATAGCGTTCCCCCGCCGCCGGCGCTGGCGTTCCCTCGGTATCGGGACGCGTAACGGCAATCTCACTCGCAAGCTCGAGCGTCGTGAGCGCCGAGCGCGCATCACCCGCGGCCAGCGTGCAAATGGTCTTGACTGTATCCTCATCGGCCGAGAACTTACCGTTTAAACCCTGCGGCGCCTCGAGCGCACGCTCAATGAGCGTGGCGATATCCTCGTCCTTCAGGTGCTCAAGCTCTACCACACGCCCACGCGAGAGCAATGCCGAGTTGACCTCAAAGTACGGGTTTTCCGTCGTGGCGCCAATCATAATGACGGTGCGGTTCTCGACCGCATGCAGCAGGGCATCTTGCTGCGATTTCGAAAAGCGATGGATCTCATCGATAAACAGAATGGTGCGGCGGTCGTAGGTGTTCAGACGGGTCTTAGCCTCATCGATTACGCGGCGCAGGTCCTTCACAGTGCCCGTCACGGCGCTGACCTCGACAAACTCGCTCTTGGTATGGTTGGCGATAATGTGGGCCAGCGTCGTCTTGCCCGTGCCAGCCGGGCCGTACAGAATCACGCTCGACAGCACGTCATGCTCAATCGCGGCGCGCAGCCACGAGCCCTTACCGACGGCCTTTTGCTGGCCCACATACTCGTCGAGCGAATTGGGGCGCATACGCACCGCAAGCGGCGCATTTTTAAAGGAGCGCTCGCGCGTCGAAGCAGAAAAAAGGTCGTCCATAGCCATCCCGTGCATTAATCAAAATCGTTGTTGACCAACAGTATACCGAAAGGATACGAACTACCGTTCGTTAATATAGGTGCGGTGCGGAAACTTTAGACCTGGGAACAATTTGCTCGTCAGCTCGCAGAAATAACCATCCGTCATGCTTGCGATGTAATCGACGACGGCCTGATCCTTGTCGTCCTGCCAAGCATAGGTGCGGCCATAATAGGAAAGCTGCTGCTCAATACGCGAAATGTGGTGCTTAAAGATGTAGGAGGACTCGTCACCCTCGTTTATATCCTGCAGGCAACGGTCGTAGAGCTTTTCGAAGGCCTCGCGCAGTTCCGCTTCAGAGTCGCCTTCGATACCGCCCTTGCTATAGATCTTCTCGTAGTTCTCGCGCTTAGCCCGGCGGATCTCCTCAAACAGGTCCCCGCTCATCTCGATACGCGGTTTGCCGTAGCTATGCTCAACGATATCGATGGATGCGTGCGTGAGAATCCAGCTGTTATAGGCGCCGCCCCGACCGTCGTCAAAAGCGTCGGGCGACAGCAGGCCAGCCGCAATGGCGTCCTGGCGATCGCGCCCAACGTAGGCAAGGATATCCGAGATGCGAACGACGCAGCCCTCGAGCGTCATGGGACGCAGGTGCTCAATCGCGCTATAGCCTGTGGCAATGCATTCCTCGACGGTTCGGTCGAACTGGTCAAAGGAACCCATGTCCGAAAGCTCAAAAACACGCTGCTCGTACTCGCCGTTATGGCATAGCACGCCATCGAGCGTTTGAAGCGACACGTTGCGACCGTACAGCGCATCGAGGACGCGGACCGACTGCACGTTATGGAAAAAGAAGCGACCCGTACGCTCGTGATAGATATCGTTGAGGAATCGCTCGCCGGCATGGCCAAAGGGCGTGTGACCCAAGTCGTGGCCTAAGCCAATCGCCTCGATCAGATCGCAGTTGAGCCCCAGAGCACGTCCGATATCACGCGCGATGCGCGAGACAAGCTGCACGTGCAGGCCTCGGCGCGACAGGTCATCGTTACTGCGAAAACTGAAGACCTGAGTTTTGCCGGCGTATCGGGCATACGCAGGCAGATGAAGAATCTTTTCGGTATCGCGCATAAAGGCCGGACGCATGAGCGTGCCCTCGTCTGCGGCTCGATCAACGCGACGGATGACCTGGTCATCGTCGCAACGGTACGGGTTGACATAGCCCGAAGCACGATCTGCGGCAATGCGCTCGACAAGTTCGGGCGATAACGCCGAGGGAATACGGTCCATGCGCGCCTTAATGACGGCCGTTTCTTGATTAGATGCCATGGCATGCTCCTTAAGAAGGATGCGCAATCGGTTACAATGTGCAGCCCACGACCTCGATTATGGCAAAAATCGGCACCAAAAACGGCAGCAAAGGCAGGGAGCGCGATTTTGTGAAGAGGCAGGAGAGGGCAAGGGCCAGGAGCGCAACGGCAAATGCCACGATGCCGCCCATAGGGTCGAGCGTGCAAAGCGCGAAGAGCGCCTTGGCGTCCCCCATGCCAATGCCAGGGACGTGGCGAACACGACGCCAGAGTGACTCAGTAAGCACAAGGGCAAGGTAGACGATGACCGCAAGACCGGCGTGGTCAAACGCCGTGTTAACACCCTTGTCGAGCCAAACGCCTGCAAGTGCCGCCACCGCACACGCGCCGGCAAGCTGATTGGGAAACCGCCGCTCACGGGCATCAATCACCGCGCCGGCAAAGAAACAAATCCAAAACGGGATATAGACCATCGTGCACCTCCATGAACAGCTGCTCAAAAGCAAAAACCACCACAAAGGTACAGGCACCTTTGTGGTGGTTTTGATGGTGGTTATTTGGCGCCTTGCATGACCTCGTCGAGGGTAACGTTGACGGCGTGCTGCGTCGGGACCCAGTCGACCTTTAGGAACAGCGCTGCCACCGTGATGGGGATATAGCTGAACATAAAGATCGGGAAGGTAAACAGGTTGGTCACCAGGCGCCACTTTTGCGCACAATGAATGTGCTTGTACTCAAAGATGGTCGTAAGTAGCGCCAGGATAAAGAAGGTCTGGTACATCATCGCGAAGGTCATAATGAGCGAGGCGGCACAAGCCTGCATCTCGACCTCGGTGGCCAAGAAGCCATGCGAAAGCCCGCCCACGATGAGAAAGGTAGCGTTGGCGAGCATGGAGATCAGGGACAGCAACATGCCCGGAGCGATGGTCATAAACATGTCATATGCGGCAAAGCGATGATAGCAAAACGTCGATTTGACCAGATGCTTACCGTAGGTAAAGAACACCTGGTAGAAGCCCTTGGTCCAGCGCATACGCTGCTTCCAAGACGCTTTAAACGTCACGGGTTGCTCGTCAAAAAACTCCGCCGGCGCATAGCCAATGCGAATGCCGTGAATGGCGCAGAACGTGGTGAACTGAATATCCTCGGTCAGCGTGTGGAACTGCCAGCCGTGCATACCCTCGATAACACTGGCGGAGATGAGGTAGCCCGAACCCGAGACGGCACAGGACGTCTTGCAGATATTACGCGCGTTGTTAAGGAAACGCGCCTCGCGCAGGTACCAAGTGGCGTTGGCAGCCGAGATCCACGAGCTGCCAAAGTTCTTGGAGTTGCGGTAGCTTGTGACCACATGGAATCCCTGGTCAAAGGCGTCATTCATCTTGGAGACGTAATCGCGGGAGATAACGTTGTCGGCATCGAAGATAAAGTAGCCCTCAAAGGTATCGGGATACTCGTTAAGAATGCGGTCAAAACCAAAGTCCATGACCCAGCTCTTGCCTTTACGGGCCAGGTCGTTTCGCTCGTACACGACAGCGCCCGCCTCGCGCGCGAGCTGCGCGGTGTTATCGGTGCAGGCATCGGCGACGACAAAGACCTCGATGAGCTCGGACGGATAATCCTGGTCTTTGATGGAGCGAACGAGGTTGGCGATAACGGCCTCCTCGTTGTGTGCTGCAATAAAGAAGGCATACCGGTGGAGTTTTTTGGCCTTGGGAGGCGCGACCTCGCCGCGGAGAGCACCGATGACAAAGAAGACCACCTGGTACAAGAAGCAGACCGTGAGCAGCGTGACGACAATCTGGTTGAAGATCACGATGGGTGTGTTGGTTTGTAAAAAGGCGAGCATGCAGGCTCCCAGGAACGCGTTACGTAAACAACCGTATATCTTACCGCAGGCTAGGGGCGTTCAAGAAACCACCTAATACTGGCTAGGCTTCGAGCAGGCCGAGCTGCGGTACGATTTCGTCGCCGGCAGCAGTGCGACCAAGCGAACGCGGGGCCAGGTCGTCAAGAACCGCAGCGAGATCCCACGGCAGCTCGTCGCGGCGCTCAATGCGCTCCCCCGTCACGGGATGATCGAACGCTACGCGCCAGGAATGGAGGAATTGCCTGGTCAGACCCTGATCGGCGCGTGCATCGCACTTGCCGTAGAGCGGATCGCCCACGCAGGCGTGGTTGATATGGCGCATGTGCACGCGAATCTGATGCGTGCGACCGGTAAACAGGTGACACTCAACGAGTGTGTAGCCGTCATCAAAGCGCGTGGAATCAAAACGCTCAAGGACCTTGAAGGTCGTGATGGCTTGGCGCGCAAAGGGATCGTCCGAAACCGCCATCTTCACGCGGTCGCGCGTCGATCGGGCAATACCGGTGTTGATGGTGCCCTCGTCCATGGCGATGTGCCCGTGAACGAGCGTAATGTAGCGGCGGTCGAGCGTGCGCGTACGGATAAGATTTTGGAGCGCGCGCTGGGTGTCGTCGTCCTTTGCCGCAAGCATAAGACCTGAGGTATCGCGATCCAAACGATGCACGATACCGGGGCGGTCCTCGCCCTGCACGGTGCCCAGATGGTCGATACCACAGTGATAGACCAGGGCATTCGCGAGCGTACCGCTCTCATGACCATGCGCAGGATGGCACACCAGGCCGCGCTGCTTGGAGAGCACGATGAGATAGTCGTCCTCGTAGCGAATGTCGAGCGGGATGGCCTCGGGAATCACATCGGTGGGATCGTGCGGCTCGGGCAAATCAACCGAAATACGGTCACCGGCTCGCACGGCGTACTTTTTGGACAGGCAGGTCTCGCCATTGACCACTACGGCCCCACCCTCAATCAGATGCGCGCAGGCAGAGCGCGTAGGGCAGCCGTCATTGGCGCCCAGATAGGCGTCAAGACGCTGACCAGCGGCATCGTCGGCAACAAGGATATGGATGTCGGCCATTAGCGCTCATTCCTTTCACGAATCTTGCGGGCACGCTCCCCACGTTGTTTAGCCTTGCGCTTGGCGCGGGCCTCATCACGGGCGTTAAGCTCGGCGGTCGCATCGACCTCACGGGCCGCGGGGCTCAAGAACATGTAACCGAAGAGGGCGAGCACTACACCGACCGTAATGCCGATATCGGCCACATTGAAGACGGGGAAGTCGATGAAGGTGGTGGCAATAAAATCGGTCACGAAGCCAAAGGCCAAACGATCGATTGCGTTACCGATAGCACCGCCCGCAACCATCGCCATGCCCACAACCTCAAGATGGGCAAGCTGGGGTGCACGAACGAGGTACACAAAAATAGCGATAATGACCGCCAACGCCAGCACGGCAAACGCGATGCCATGCCCCTCGCCCATGCTAAAGGCGGCACCGATATTGCGGACAAACATAAAGTCGATGACACCAGGGATGACGGTCACATGCAAAGCGTCGCCCACGGCACGAACCGCAAACTTGGTCAGCTGGTCAAGAAGCAGCACAACCAGCGCCATCCCACCAGCAACACCCAACCGCCAACGCAAAGGCGGCGTCATATCCCCAGTACGACCCAAATCAATCCCCTACCCTCAAGAACATCGAATTACGTTTAACGCAAATCAATATCTTATATTGACCAGCAACGAAATAGCCGATGATTCGTTACCAACAGCGAAAACCCGCCAGAGCGAGCAAGGTGCCTTGAAGCAAGGCGGCATAGACCTTCTGGTCATGCCGCCGAAGCTGAAAGGCAGATTGCCGCTCTGGCGGGTTTGCAGCGTCAACCTGTTACGCGGTTTGGTAAAACCGCGTAACTACAAAGCGTTCGCACACCTCTCGCAGATGTGAGCGTGGCCGTTGTACTCGCCGACGGTGGTGCGGTAGTTCCAGCAACGGTCGCAGCACTCGCCCTCAGCAGCCTCGATGGCAACGGAGAGCTCCTCGCCCTGGGTCAACTCAACATCGGAGACGATGTAGAACTCGGCCAGGTCGACGGCCTTGTCGCCGGTCAGCAGCGCGTACATCTCGGCGGGAACGACCGCCTTGACGCGGACCTGCTGGCTCTTGGTGAAGGTACCGGCGGAGCGGGCGTCCTCAAGGGCCTTGGTCACGGCGCTACGGAGCTCGAGTGAAGCCTCGAGCACGCCCTCGAACTCATTGGCCTCGTCGACCGTAATGGGCGACTTATACCAATCGAGCAGCGCAGCGTACTTCTGGTGATCGACGCAGCCGGCAGGCGCATAGGCCATGGCCTCGTCGACCGTGTAGGACAGGATCGGCTGCAGGTCGCGCATGAGCATCGAGAAGAGCTCGGCAAGCACGGTCTGGGCGCTGCGACGCTCGAGCGAGCCGGGCTTATCGCAGTACAGACGGTCCTTCAGGGCGTCGAGGTACACGTTAGAGAGCTCGGTAACCACGAAGTCGTAGAGCGCACGGTAGGCGCGCGGGAACTCGTAGCAAGAGTAGGCGTCGTCAACCTCGGCCTGGACCTGAGTCAGGCGGGCAACCATGAGCTTGTCGAGCGGCAGCAGGTCGGCAAAGGCGACGCCGTCGGTCTCGGGCTCAAACTGACCCTCGAGCTCGGAGAGCAGGAAGCGCAGCGTGTTGCGGAAACGACGGTAGGCATCGGAGGTACGAGCAAGGATCTCGTGGTCGATGGACACGTCGGAGCTGGTATCGACGGAGGCAACCCACAGGCGGATGATGTCGGCGCCCATCTCGTCGCAGACCTTGATGGGGTCGATGACGTTGCCGAGCGACTTCGACATCTTACGGCCCTGGCCGTCGAGCGTGAAGCCCTGCGAGACGACCGCCTTGTACGGAGCATGGCCGTTGGCGCCCACCGAGGTGAGCAGCGAGCTCTGGAACCAACCACGGTGCTGGTCGGAGCCCTCGAGGTAGACGTCCGCCGGGTACTCCAGCTCGGGACGGTACTCGCAGACGGCCTTCCAGGAGACGCCGGAGTCCCACCACACGTCAAGAATGTCCTTATCGGCCTTGAGGTGATGGCCACCGCACTTGGGGCAGACGCAGGCCTCGCCCAGGTAGCTCTCGGGAGCGTCGGTGAACCAGGCGTCGGAGCCCTTCTCGTGGAAGAGCTTGATGACGGCGTCGAGCGTAGCGTCGTTCATGACCTTCTCACCGCAGTCGGCGCAGGTGTAGCTGGGGATAGGCACGCCCCAGTTGCGCTGACGGCTGATGCACCAGTCGGGACGCTGCTCGACCATGGCGCCAATGCGGTTGGCCGCGTGGGCCGGATACCATTTGACGTTCTCGCGGACCTCCTTGCCAGCCTGCTCGCGCAGACCGGTCTTGTCCATCGAGACAAACCACTGGTCGGTAGCACGGAAGAGCACCGGATGCTTGCAGCGCCAGCAGTGCGGATAGCTGTGCGTGATCTTCTTCTCGAGGACCAGGGTACCGCGCTCGCGCAGGAACTCGATGATGTGTGGGTTGGCCTCGTCGGTGTCCATACCGCTGAAGGGGCCACCGGTACCAAACTCCTCGCCGGTGTAGAACTTGCCGTCGTCATCGACCGGCATGCAAATGTCGGTGATGCCCTCCTTGAGGCAGGCGAAGTAGTCGTCGACGCCGTGGCCGGGCGAATTGTGGACGATACCGGTACCGTCATCGACACCGACGTAATCGGCCAGCAGCGCCACGCCCTCAACGCCGTCAAAGATCGGCTGCTTGTAGTGGATGTGGTGGAAGGTCTCGGCGGGCACCACGTAGGGCTTGCCGTCGACCATGACCGGGGTGTACTCCCAGCCAAACTCATCGCAGCACTTGGGAGCCAGGTCCTCGAGCATGACCTCGGCACGGCCATCGTGCTCAACGGCGACGTAGGCGGCGCCGGGCTTGAGGGAAACTGCCTGGTCGGACGGGATGGTCCACGGCGTAGTCGTCCAGATGATAAAGTCGACCGGGCCGTCGAAGTTCTCGAGGCCGGCGGGCTTGGAGGTCATCTCAAAGCGAACGAAGATGGAAGGGCTCGTCTCGTCGGAGTACTCGATCTCGGCCTCGGCGAGCGCGGTGTGACAGTGCTTGCACCAGTGAACCGGCTTGTGGCCGCGATAGATCATGCCCTTATCGAACATGGCCTTGAAGACCTCGATGTCGGCGGCGTCATGCTGGTGATAGAGCGTCAGATATGGGTTGTCCCAGTCGCCGAGCACGCCCAGGCGACGGAAGCCGGCCTTCTGCAGCTCGATGTTCTCGACAGCGAACTTGTTGCAGAGCTCACGGATCTTGGCCGTGGAAGTCTGGTTGAACTTCTCGGTGCCGAGCTTCTCCTCGACCTTGTGCTCAATCGGCTGACCGTGGCAGTCCCAACCGGGGACATAGGGAACCTCATAGCCCTGCATCATCCAGTAACGGTTGATCATGTCCTTGGAGATCTTGTTCATGGCGTGGCCGATGTGGATCGGGCCGTTGGCGTACGGAGGGCCGTCGTGCAGCACGAACTTCTTGTGACCCTCGTTCTTCTTCAGAACCTGCTCGTAGACCTTGTTGTCCTGCCAGTCCTTGAGTCGCTTGGGCTCGGACTTGGAAAGACCGGCACGCATGGGAAAACCGGTCTTGGGCAGATTCATCGTCTGCTTGTACTCGTTTGCCACGGTACCCCTTTCATGTCGTGGGCGCGCACGCCCTCTGGGCACCAAAAAAGCGCCCGTCCCTACAAGCTGGGACGAAGCGCCACAAAACGGGCCGTGTGCCCGCAAAAGCTCTTCGCTTAACCACCCAGCTTAGATGCCCTCGCCCGCGTATTCGCGCGCTCGCATCCGTTACTCGGCTGGTCTGTATCGACGACCATCTCGGCGATGTCTACTAAGACGTGTCTGCACGACGCGTCCGTTGGGACCGCAGCTCCGGGGTGATTTTCATCGGTCGCATGCGCGGGTTCTCAGCACTCCCCGCTCTCTGTAGCATGCGGATGGCCGACTACTCGTCCCCATCAACGCTTATGCGGAGTATGCTAGCACGTTCCGCGCCAGCGAAAAACCCTCAACATCGGTTTCATACTTTAGTAATTTCTCACGGTCGCAAGCACTCACTTGGAGCAAAATGCCTGTAAGCACTTTATCGAACGAAAGAAGGTTGCTATGCGCACGATTGGGATGAGCGATTATACCGTCGGCGAAGACTGCTTTGACGAGCTGCCCGGAGCGCTGGCCGAATACGGAGCGACCAAGGTCGCAATCATCGGTGGCAAGCGGGCACTGGCCGCAGCACTTCCCGGTATCGAAGCTGTGCTGGAAGGTACCGACGTCGAGATTCTAGAGACGCGCGTCTACGGTACCAACAGTACACGCGCCAATATCGCCAAGGTCGTAAACTCCCCCGCCTGCCAGGAAGCCGACGTGCTTATCGCATGCGGCGGCGGCAAGGCGCTCGACACCATGAAGACGGCGGCCATCGAGCTCAAGAAGATCGTCTTTACGGTGCCGACGATCTGCTCCAACTGCTCGGCCGCGACCGCCATTGCCGTCGTCTACAACGACGACGGCTCGCTCGAGGGCTATTCGTACCCCAACCGCCCCGCGCACATCTTCATCAACCCCAAGATCATCGCCGAGGCTCCGGCGGAGTACTTCTGGGCGGGCGTGGGCGATGCCCTGTCCAAGCAGCCCGAGGTCGAGTACGCCACGAGCGCCGGCAACCTGGAGCACACCGCAGGTCTTGGCCTGGCGCTCGCACACACCTGCTCCGAGCCGCTGTTTACCTATGGCGTGCAGGGTCTTGAGGACGTTCGCCAGAACCTGTCGACCGAAGCCGTCAAGCAGATCGCGCTCGATATCGTGGTCAACACGGGCTACGTCTCCAACCTGACCAACCAAAACGATTACTACTACAACTCGAGCGTGGCGCACGCGTTCTACAACGCTTCCTGCAGCATTCCGCGCGAGGGCTCCTACCTGCACGGCGAGGTCGTGAGCCTGGGTGTGCTGGTACTGTTCGCCTATACGGGCGATACCGAGAACCTTGAGCGCTACGCCGCCTTTAACAATCAGATGGGCCTGCCCGTGACGCTTGAGCAGGTCGGGCTTTCCGAGGCTGATATCCCTGCCCTGTGCGAGTACGCGCACGCCACCAACGAATGGAAGCAAGGCAACCCGGAGCCCTTCACCGACGAGAAATTCGCCGCCGCCATCAAGGCCGCCAACGCTTACGGCCACACGCTCTAGGACTGACCCAAAACCACCACAAAGGGGACGGGCACCTTTCTGGTGGTTTTTTATTGCTCCAGCATTCAGTTCGTACTCGAACCCGATTCTTTACGAGAAAGGGTTCGGGTACGTTTTTTGTTTATCGGAAATTCTGCGGAAGGACTACTCGGAACGGTAAACAGAAACGAACAGAGGCAGGGTATCATCGTGGTGATGGTATCCTGCCTTTTGTTTTGCAGGATCAAGGTCGCTTTATGCGAACTTGATCGCCACTTATATGGCGCATTGATGGCAATTGCTTCGTACGTGCATACCGGGAGCCTGTACACCTCTGGCAAGGCGTAGCACACTAGACTTTGTTCCAAAGTCCGTGCGCTAAGGGGGCAGGCCCCTTAGAATTCCTGTGGAGTGTGTACGCACGTACGCAGGAAAACGGCAAAATTTCGCTATATCAGGGCGTTCTTTCATTGGAGAGTATGGTATACACGGCTTAGTTCAACAAATAAGAATTTATATATAAAGGAGAATACTGATGAAACTGTTTTTATGTTCTCACTTTTCAAGTGTAGGAAGTCTGATTAAGGAAGAAGTTGAAAGTAAAAAAGTCGCATTTATTCCAACAGCTTCGCTGCGTGAAGGCTACACCGGTTATGTCGGCTCGGCTCGAAAATTATTCAAAAAGTTGGGAGCAATCGTAACTGAAATTGATATTTCAACGGAGGCTTATTCAACGATACAGTCTCTTTTTGAAGATGCGGATGTGATCTATTTTACCGGCGGAAATTCTTTTTTCCTTATAGACCAGCTCCGTAAAACGGGAACGGATGAGCTGTTGAAGAAAGAATTGGCAAAAGGAAAACTGATGATTGGTGAATCGGCAGGTGCGATTGTATGCGCTCCAAGCATCCAATATATCGAGCAAATGGATGAAAAGCCGGAGGACTACTCACAAGAAGATGATGCAGGGCTTAATTTGATTGATTTCTATGTTCTTCCGCATTTTCTTACAGCACCATTTAAGAAAGTTACCGAGAAAAAAATAACTGAGTTTTCGGATTTGAATCTATGCCCAATTAACAATCGTCAGGGAATTGTAATTGATGGTGAAGGTTCAAAGGTTATTTGCAAAGAGTAATTTAAAATTCCAGTTTGCTGCACTCGTTCCTAGCAGGGTTTGAGGCAGGCACGCCCCAACAAGAAGCCGTCCCAAAGGGGCAAGAATGGGGACTGCGGACGATTTCTTGGACCGTTACGCGGCCCTTCCCAGCGCGGAGCGGAACTCGGCCGGCGTGCGGCCGCCGAGCGCATCGCTGCGCCTCTCCGTATTGTATCGGCCGATCCAGCCCCCCGAGTTCCTCGATGAAGCGGGCGGGGGTCCAGTCCGACCAGTCCCTGCCGTGCCAGAACTCCTTCTTGAGCAGGCCGAAGAAGCCCTCCATCGCCGCGTTGTCCGGGCTGCAGCCCTTGGCGGACTGGATTGGCTACGCTGATGTGGACAGTTCCGGGAGAGGCGCAAGAGACGGGAAGGCCGTGTGCGCGTTCCTGCGCGAGGGCCGTGGGGAGGGGCTGCCTGGGTACGGCGCCTGTCAACTCGGTCTACGTCTTTGATGACCGGGTCGTACTCAATATCAACTTCACGGATGATGCCAAAACGGTCACCCGTGAGGAAGTGTTGGGTTCGAGTGCTGTGGACAATGTTCCAGCATGCTGGGATCGAACTCGCTAGCCGGAATCACACGGTACCCGTGACGCAGCAGCAGATCGACAAAAACACCATTGCCCGCGGTGAGCGTACCGCTAAAGGTGCCATCGTAGACGTGACCCGTACCGCACGAGGGGCTGCGGTCCTGCAAAATGCACGCAACGATCTCGGACGGGCCGCCCGCCTGCTCGCACATATCGAGCGCGCGCTGAGCACCCTGGCGAAACTCGCGATCGACCGAGATGCCCTCGCAGGTACAAACCTCGCCATTCACAATCTCGGACGGCTTGCGCGGTGTGGGCAAGCCGCCAAAAACCTCGGGGCACACCAACAGGACCTCGGTCCCTGTGCGTTCGCAGGCCTCGACCAACGCGCGATGGTAATTGTCGAGCCCGTTATATTTGCAGCTCTCTCCCATCAAGCAGGCACTCACCACGATCTTCATACATATCCCTCCCAAACAAAACGCCCCATTTGAGATAGAAACTCAAATGGGGCGTTCGACGTTGTGCAACCAGCCTTACTGCTGCTTTGGCATCAGCGGATTCTCGCGCGTGAGGAGATTCATGAACTCCTCGCCCGTGATCGTCTCCTTCTTGTACAGATAACGAGCCAGCTCATGGAGCTTAAACTTGTTCTCCTTGAGGATCTGCAGGGCGCGGTCATGTGCGTCCTCGATCAGCTTGGCGACGATCGCGTCGACGCGCTCGGCCGTACCGGGGGCACAGGTGAGCGACGTGTCCTGGTTGAGGTAGGCATTCTGAACGGTACCGAGCGCCATCATGCCAAACTCTTCCGACATACCAAAGCGCGTCACCATGTTGCGGGCGAGCTTGGTGGCCTGCTCGATATCATTGGCCGCGCCAGTCGTCATCTCACCAAAGATGAGCTCCTCGGCAGCACGTCCGCCGCAGTAGACAGCGAGCTTGTCGAGCACCTCCTGGCGCGTGGTCAAGAAGCGCTCGTCCTCCTCGACCTGCATGGTGTAGCCCAGAGCACCGCTCGTACGCGGCACGATGGTGATCTTCGTAACCGGCGCAGAACCCTTCTGGCGGGCGGCAACGATGGCATGGCCGATCTCGTGATAGGACACGACCTGTTTCTCGTGATCGGACAGCACCGTGGACTTACGCTGCTGGCCGGCGATGACGACCTCCACCGACTCCTCAAAGTCATCCTGCGTGGCGCGCTTGCGACCCTCGCGGACAGCGCGCAGGGCGCCCTCGTTGATGATGTTGGCCAGGTCGGCACCCGAGGCGCCAGGCGTGGCGCGGGCGATCGCGGTCAGGTCGATCGGCGGCTGCGTCTTCACGCTCTTGGCGTGCAGTTCAAGGATATTCTTGCGACCGGTCAGGTCGGGCAGCTCAACGGGGATGCGGCGGTCGAAGCGGCCGGGGCGCAGCAGGGCCGGATCAAGGCTGTCGGGACGGTTGGTCGCAGCGAGGACGACGATACCCTTGTGGTTATCGAATCCATCCATCTCGGTCAGCAGCTGATTGAGCGTCTGCTCGCGCTCGTCGTTGCCACTAAAGCCGCCGCCATCGCGCTTCTTGCCGATGGTATCGATCTCGTCGATAAAGACGATGCACGGGGCCTTTTCCTTGGCCTGCTTAAACAGGTCGCGAACCTTAGCGGCGCCGCGGCCGACAAACATCTCAACAAACTCAGAACCAGAAATACTAAAGAACGGCACGCCCGCCTCGCCGGCCACAGCCTTGGCGAGCAGGGTTTTACCGGTACCCGGAGGGCCGACAAGGAGAGCGCCGCGTGGCAGTTTGGCGCCGATCTCCTCGTAGCGCTGCGGCTTCTCCAGAAAGTCGACGACCTCCTTGAGGGACTCCTTAGCCTCTTCCTGGCCGGCGACATCCTTAAAGGTCACGCCCACGTCCTTGGAGGCGATCACGCGCGCGCCGGACTTGCCCAGTCCGCCGCCGCCAAAACCACCGCCGCCAAAGTTCATCGACGGACCGTCATCACCCATGGCCTTCTTCATGCGGCGGTTGAGCCACCAGCCAATCAGGAAGAAAATCACCATGGGAAGAATGAGGGTGAGCAGGTAGTAGGTCATCAGGCCCGAGTTCTTATCGGGAACGACCGACTCAAGCGAAGCACCGGACTCAAGCACGCGATCGGTAAAGCCCGCGTCATTCGGCACACCGGTCGTCTTGTAGGCGATATTCTCGTCCTCGCCCTTCTTGGTGTAATAAATCGTGTAATCGTCCGTGTTGTACTCGACCTTGTCGACGCTCTTCTTATCGAGCGCTTTGACAAACGTCGAGTAATCGGTCTTCGTAATCTGCTGCGTGTGACCGATGTTGGGGAACAGAACGGTCGAGAGCACGAGGTAGACGACGAAGGCGATGAGCACGTAGAGGATCATATTCCGTCTACGTTTATTGTCATCCATCTCCATCTGCTTGAACTCCATCTACTGGGGTTGATAATTTTTTCTAGAATACCCAACCCGGACGGCGATAAACCGACGCCGGGCACGAAAGGACAGAGAAGGCATCACTGGGAGTCGGCAAGGTTCAAATCTATACGGGCGACGGCAAGGGCAAGACGACGGCTGCGCTGGGGCTTGCGCTGCGCGCCACGGGCTATGGACTTAACGTACTCATGCTTCAGTTTGCCAAGAAGCTGCACTGCGCCGAGCATGATGCGGCGCCCCGTTTAGGTCTGCGCATCGTACAAGCCGACCGCGACACGCCCGAAGCCTGTGCCGCACAGATCATGGAGCTGGCGCGCGAGCAGATTAGCCAGGTCGACGTGCTGATCTTGGATGAGCTGGGAGAAGCCATGCGCCGAGGCTTTGTGACGCGCGAAGATGTCGAAGCGTTGATCGCAATGAAACCGACCACCACAGAGCTCGTGCTCACCGGCCGCGGCTTGCTGCCACTGGCCGATCTCGCGGACCTAGTAACCGAAATGCGCCCCGTCAAACACTACTTCGACGAAGGCCTCCTAGCCCGCCAAGGCATCGAATACTAAATGATCCGAAGGGGACGGAGGAAAACGGATCATTTTGCCTTATCGCCAGGTCAATGATCCGTTTTCCTCCGTCCCCTTCGGATCATTAGGCGGTGGCGCGGCCGAGCCAGTTGCCGCTGTGGTGGTAGATGGTAAACATCGTGGCCGTGATTAGCCAAGTTACGGGGTAAACCAGCAGCAGGTGCTCAAGCGACGGATCGAACGGCATAATCGCAAACACCCAGATCACCCTGAGCACGACGGTGCCAAAAATCGTGAGCATCATAGGCTGGAAGCTCACGCCAGCGCCGCGGATGGAGCCGGACGCGTTTTCGATAATCGAGAAGATCGCGTAGAACGGCGCGATGAAATGAAGAATCGTCGTGGTGTAGGCCGAAATCGAAGCATCGTCGACAAACAGACGCGACAACGGACCCGAGAACACCAGTAGCACGGCAGACAGGCCACCAATGAGCATAAACGACAGCACAAGCGACGTATGGTAGCCCTTGCGCATGCGCTCGTAGTTGCGCGCGCCAAAGTTCTGTGCCGAGAACGTGGTGATCGAAACGCCAAGCGCCTCGGTAACCATCCAGACAATGCCATCCAAACGGCCCGAAAGACCCCACGCCGTGGTGACATCGGCACCAAACGAGTTGACCGACACCTGAATCAAAACGTTGGAAATCGAATAGGCAGCAGACTGAAAGCCAAGCGGCAGACCACACGAGATCATGCTCTTACAAATGCCAGGATCAATGCAGAGTTTGGACAGTGAAAGCCGCCACGCACCCGGAGCGTGCATCATACGAATCACGATCATCGTGGCGTTGGAGCAAATGGTCAGCGCCACCGCGATGCCGCAGCCCAGAGCCTCCATATGAAGCACGGCAACGAAGATGACATCCAGCACCGCATTAACAAGGCAGCCGGAAGCAATGATCACAGCAGGACCGCGTGTGTCGCCCACGGCGCGCAGCAGCGCCGTTCCCATATTGAGCAGCAGCGCCGCAACCATGGCGGCAAAATAGCAACGAGCATAGGCCACGCCCTCGGCCAATAGTTCATGCGGCGTGTTCATAAGTACCAGCATGGGCTCAACGAACACTATGCCAAGAATCGAGAAAACGATACCGCCCACCAGCGCGAGCGTCATGGCCGTATGGACCGAACGACTCAATCGCTCATCATCGTGCTGACCAAAAAACTGACCGGTAATGACCGCGCAGCCAGCGCCAACGCCAACGCAAAAGCCAATGCAGAGCTCGGTGAGCACCATCGTGGCTTGAATGCCACCCAGCGCGAGCTTGCCGCCAAACTGGCCGACGATATACGTACCAATAAGCGTGTAAGCCTGCTGAAAAAACGAGCTAAAGAAGATAGGGACGCACAGCGACAGCAGCTGTTGCCAAATGACACCCTGCGTTACATCGATAGCCGTAGATTTCTTAGCCACACGCCCTCCCCACCAGCGTACGTCAAACAACAAAACGGCAATTTAAGACCAAAGCCAATACCAGCTTAGCACCGACCGACGTCGGCCGAAACGCCCCGAACCAGAGCCCGGTGCTAACTATCTGCCTAGTGATACAGCCCCGGCTGGTAGTGGTACTCGTTGCTCACATGCGGGCACAGCTGCCAAAAGGCAACAGCGCTTGCCGCGGCCACGTTGAGTGAATCGACCCCATGCGCCATCGGAATACGCACGGCGCGGTCGCAGCCTGCAATGGTCTTGGCGCCCAAGCCAGCACCCTCGGTGCCCATAAAGATTGCCAGGCGGTCAATCTCCTGGAGCGCGGGATCGTCCAGCGACACCGAATCATCCGTCAACGCCATAGCGGCACACGAAAAGCCGGCATCGTGTAGCGCCGCCAGCCCATCATGCGGCCATACGCGCGCTTCGCTGCCAATGCGTGTCCAGGGCACCTGGAACACCGTGCCCATGCTCACGCGGGCCGAACGACGATACAGCGGATCACAACACGTAGGACTGACCAAAATGCCGTCGACGTTGAGCGCGGCCGCCGAGCGGAATATTGCGCCCACATTGGTATGGTCGACAATGCCCTCGAGCACGCACACGCGCACCGGGCGCTCCCCCGCCGCCTCGACGACGCCGCCCAAGAACTCATCAACCGGAATCTGTCGCGGGCGACGAAATGCCGCGAGCGCACCGCGCGTCACATTGAAGCCCGTCAGCTGCTCCATGAGCTCCATGGAGGCAACGAACACAGGAACCGGACCCGCGCCCTCGCGCACAACCAGGCGCTCAAACAGCGGCATCATCTGGTCGAGCCAGCGCTCACCCAACAGAAAACTCACCGGCCCGTATCCGGCGCGAACCGCGCGCTCGATAACCTTAGCGCTCTCGGCGATAAAGATGCCCTTTTGCGGCTCCAGCACGCAGCGCAGCTCGCGCTCGGTCAGTCGCACGTAGGCATCGAGCCGCTCGTCCTCGAGCGAATCGATTCGCAGCACCTCAACGGCATCAGTCATAGCAGCCCGAACCCTTCCAATAGCAGCATCTATACACAACGAGGCGACGCCAGGCGTCGCCCCTCAATCATTCCAACCCGATAATACCGTGGCAAAAGGTGATTTAAGCACTAACGCGACGATACGTCACGAACTCATAATCGAGGCCTTCGTCACCCTCGCCCGCGGCAATCGTGGCAACCCCTTCGCGCCGCGCAACTTCCCACGCGGGATCGGCGTCCAAGTCGGGAAAGTACGTGTCCACGGGATGGACGCAGTGGTCATGCGTGACCTCGGCCTCCACGCAGTACGGCAAAAACTGCCGATAGACATCGCCGCCGCCGATCACCCAGGCAACGGGCTCATCGGCAACCGCGGCGAGCGCCTCGCCGATACTATGCACCACGTCGACTCCCTCGGGCGTAAAATCCTCGTCGCGCGTGAGCACGATATTGCGACGATTCTTGAGCGGACGTCCACCGGGAAAACTCAGCAGCGTCTTGCGTCCCATGATGACCGGACAGCCCTTGGTACACGCCACAAAATGGCGCATGTCGGCGCGATTGGACACGACCATATCGCCCTCGCAGCCAATGCCCCAGTCGTCACACACGGCGACGATGGCAGAAAGCTTACACGTCATACCTGCCACCTATACCGCAATGGGGATGCTCTTGACCTGCGGGCCGTGCTCGTAGCCCTCGACGATCAGGTCGTCGGTCGTAAACGCGTAGAAATCGTGCACATCAGGGTTAAGCGTTACCTTGGGCGCCGCAAACTGCGGACGCTCGATAAGTTCGCGGACGATGTCGACATGGCGGTCGTAAATGTGGGCATCGGCAATCACATGCAGCAGCTCGCCGGGAATCATATCGACCGACTGCGCGACCATCATCAGCAAGATGGCGTACTGGCACACGTTCCAGTTATTCGCGGCCAAAATGTCCTGGCTGCGCTGGTTGAGAATCAAGTTGAGCGTCGGTTTGTCATCCTGCGGTCGCTGTGTCACGTTATACGTCACGCTGTAGGCGCACGGATACAAGTGCATCTCGGAAAGGTCGCTAAACACGTACGTGTTGGTCATGATGCGGCGACTGTACGGCGTATGCTCAAGGTCGTACAACACACGGTCCATCTGGTCAAAGTCGCCCTCGGTATAATGGCTCTTCTGGCCAATCTGATACCCGTAGGCCTTGCCGATGGAGCCGGTCTCGTCGGCCCACTCGTCCCAAATATGGCTGTTGAGGTCATGCACGTTATTGGACTTCTTTTGATAGATCCATAGGATCTCATCCATGGCAGATTTGAGGGCCGTACGACGCAAGGTAAGCGCGGGAAACTCCTCGCGCAGGTCGTAGCGCGCCGTAACGCCAAAGTTTTTAATGGTATAGGCAGGGGTGCCATCCTCCCACACCGGACGGACCTTTTGGCCCTCGGTGGTGGTGCCATGGTCCAGAATATCGCGGCACATGGTTACAAACTGTTGATCAGCCTTGCTCATTGACCCTCCTGTCAGTCGCCTATAAGCAATTTTTATTGTAGCCCAGGCGCACGCGGCCCCACAGCCCAAACATAAGCCCTCATTTTCTGACATATGCCAGAAATTCCTTGCACAAATCCGCACGTTCGCTATTCTATTGTTGACATATGTCAGATTTGGAGCACGTATGGCAGGAAGACGCGAAAAATTACGCCGTGTTGGGATCATCCCCGAATATCGCGGCTTTACCCCCGACGGCCTTGCCAGCGGAGACGCCATCGAGATGACGGTCGATGAGCTCGAAGTACTGCGCCTGTGCGACCTGGAAGGCCTCAATCAGGAGGCCGTCGCCCAGCAAATGGGCATCGCCCGCGCCACCGTGGCGGCCATCTGCAGCCGCGCACATCGCAAGGTGGCAAACGCTCTGGTCAACGGGCGGGCGCTCGTCATCGAGGGCGGCAATATCGCGTACTCCCCCATCACCGCAACGACGGCCGCATGGCCAGCAAAGGAGGTCTACACCATGAGGGTGGCAACCACGTACGACAACGGCAACATCTTTATGCACTTTGGCCGCAGCGAGCAGTTCAAGATCTACGACATTCAGGATGGCAAGGTACTCAACGAGCAGGTCGTGGGCACCGACGGCACCGGCCACGGTGCCCTTGCGGGCCTGCTCGCCAACGGTGGCGTGGACACGCTCATCTGCGGCGGCATCGGCGGTGGCGCCATCAACGCGCTTGCCCAAGCCGGCATCACGGTGTACGCAGGAGCTCAGGGCAGCTGCGACGCTTGTGTCGAGGCCCTTATCGCCGGAACGCTCGCACAGAACGGCGAGGCCACGTGCGGCTGCCACGGCCATGACCACGCCCACGAACATGGCGAGTCCTGCAGCTGCCACGGCCATCACGAGCACGAGGGCCACGAGGGCTGCGGCTGCCACTAACGGCACGGCACCGCGAGCTCGGGGCGCGACGCTGAACGCAGCCCAACTATCAAAGCCAACAACAGAGGCCACCCGGTAGCTTCCGAGTGGCCTTTGCCATATCAAGCTGGAATTACAGCCCTATTTCTTATTGCGCATCTGCGCTTCCATCTGGCGCAGCAGGTCCATATCGGACTTAGGACCACCCGTTCCCAGGCCGCCCATGCCGCCCAAGCCCATGGCATCCAGACCGGGAATATTGGGCATGCGCATCTTCTTGCCCTTCTTGCCCTTTTTGCCCTTCTTGCCGCCGGCCTGTGCCTGATTGGCCATCGTGCGCATGCGGCCCATCATCTTGTTCATCTCGCCCCACTGCTTCATAAGGCTATTGACCTCGGTGGGGGTCACACCGGCGCCCTTGGCGATACGCGCGCGACGCTGGCCGTTGATGATGGAGGGACGCAGACGCTCCTCCTTGGTCATCGACATGATGATGGCCTCGTTCTTGTCGAAGATGCCCTCGTCCAGGTTACCGCCCATCTGGTTGAGCGCGCGCTGGCCACCGGGGAGCATGCCCAGGATACCCTTCATGCCGCCCATCTTTTTGACGGCTTTCATCTGGTCGAGCATGTCGTTCATGGTAAAGCCCTCGCGCAGCATGCGCTCGGCAGCCTCGAGCTGTTCGGCATCGGCGGCCTCCTGGGCCTTCTCGATGATGCCGACAACGTCGCCCATGCCCAAGATTCGCTTGGCCATGCGATCGGGATAGAACGGCTCAAGCGAATCGGGTTTCTCGCCCATGCTCACAAACTTGATGGGCTTGCCGGTCACCTGACGCACCGAAAGCGCGCCACCGCCACGGGCGTCACCGTCGAGCTTGGAGATAATCACACCATCAAAGTCGGTGCGCTCGGCAAACGTCGAGACCACGTTGACGATATCCTGGCCGGTCATGGCGTCGACGACCATCAGCACCTGGTCGGGCTTGACGGCCTTCTTGATGTCGACGGCCTCCTGCATCATCTGCTCGTCGATCTGAAGACGTCCGGCGGTATCGACGATGACCACGTCACGCAGGTGGTCGACGGCCTCCTGGATGGCGCCCTTGGCGATGTCGACCGGGTGCTCGCCGTCACCGCGGAAGACCGGCACGCCGATCTCGCCGCCGAGCGTGGCAAGCTGGTCGGCAGCAGCGGGACGGTAGACGTCGCACGCGGCGAGCAGCGGCGAGCGGCCCTGCTTCTTGAGCAGGTGGGCAAGCTTTACGGCAGCCGTGGTCTTACCGGAGCCCTGCAGGCCCACGAGCATGATGACATTAGGAATGCGGTTACTAAAAACGAGCTTGCTCTCGGTGGAGCCGAGCATCTCGGTGAGCTCGTCGAGCACGATCTTGACGACGTTTTGCGCCGGCGACAGCGACTCCATGACCTCGGCGGTCATGCAGCGCTCCTTAGTCTTAGCAACGAACTCCTTGACGACCTTAAAGTTAACGTCGGCCTCGAGCAGCGCCATGCGAATGTCGCGCATGGCCGAGGTGATATCGGCCTCGGTCAGCTTACCCTTGCCGCGCAGGCGGTCAAATGTGTCGTTGAGGCGATCGCTCAGGGAATCAAACACTGGTTACTCCTTAGTTGGACTCGCCCACCAGGGCGCGGCAGAAATCTTTGGCGTTAAACTCCTGCAGGTCATCGACCTGCTCGCCCACGCCGATGCGCAGGATCGGGAGCTTGAGCTTCTCGGCCACGGCCATGGCGATACCGCCCTTAGCCGTGCCGTCGAGCTTGGTCATGATAATACCGTCCAGGCCCAGCGCCTCGTTAAACTCGAGCGCCTGGTTCAGACCGTTCTGACCAGTGGCGGCATCGATCACAAGCACGACCGAAACCGGCATGGGGCCGGCGGCCATATTGGCGGCGCGCTTACGCGTCACGTTGACCACCTTGGCGAGCTCGCGCATGAGCTCGGGGCTCGTATGCAGACGACCGGCGGTGTCGATAAGCACCAGGTCGCTGCCGCGCCTGTCGGCCTCGTCGAGCACGTCGTAACAAACGCTCGCCGGGTCGGAGCCGCGGTCGCGCTTGATGACGGGAACACCGGCGCGCTGACCCCACACATCGAGCTGCTCGATGGCGGCGGCGCGGAAGGTATCGGCCGAACCGATCACGACATTCTTGCCGCGGGAAGCCATGGCGCTCGCAATCTTGCCGACCGTCGTGGTCTTGCCGGCACCGTTGATGCCCACAAACAGCACGCAGCTCGGCGTATCGGAGAACGGATCGCGCTCGATGGGCACAAAGTGCTGCTCAAGCTGCTCGGCCAGAGCGCGACGAAGCTGCGGTGCGGTCTTGAGGTTCTTCTTGGCTGCGGCATCGCGCAGGTCATCGGAGACCTGAATAGCGACCTCGGCACCCATGTCACCCATAACGAGGGTGTCCTCAAGGTCCTCCCAAAAGTCCTCGTCGACCTCGCCGCCAAAGTAGAAGACCTCGTTGAGGGCCTCGCGGCTGCGCTCAAGTCCGCGCGAGAGAGCGTCAAAGAATCCCATTATGCATTCACGACCTTTCCGGTTTCGCGATCGAGTTTTTGCGAGACGACGCGGCTGACGCCGTCGGCTTGCATCGAGACGCCATAGAGAACGTCAGCGTCCTCCATAGTACGGCGCTGATGCGAAATGACCAAGAGCTGTGTATCGGAACGCAGCACATCGAGGGCTCCGATGAGCTTGGACAGGTTGGCGTCATCAAGCGCCGCCTCGACCTCGTCCAGCACATAGAACGGCACCGTGCGCGTGCGGTACACGGCAAAGAGCAGGGCGAGCGCCGTCAGACTCTTCTCGCCACCCGACATGAGCATCATCTTGGTAATGCGCTTGCCGCGCGGCTGCGCCACAACCTCAATGCCCGTCTCGGCAGGATGCTCGGGATCGGTCATCTCAAGATGAGCCTGGCCACCCGGGAACAGCATGGCGAAGATCTCGCGGAAGTTCGCGTCGACCTTCTCAAACGTCACCAGAAACGCCTTGCGCATCTTGCGATCAATGGCCACCGTGATCTTGGTGAGCGCCTTGCGCGCGCTCTCCAGATCAGCCAGCTGCTCCTCGATGTAGTCGGCGCGGCGCTTGAGCTGCTCGTACTCCTCCATGGCAACCTGGTTCACGGGGCCCAGATTGTTGATCTGGCGCACAAGCTGGTTGAGCTCGCGCTCGGCGGCATCGCGATCGGTGGGCGCCGGCAGCATGAGCGCTTCCTCGAGCACCGTGGTACCGTCGGCGGTAATGGCCTTGATGGCCGCCTCTACCTGCACCTCGAGCTTGCCGCGCGCAACCTTGAACTCATTTTGCATCGCCGTGGCGGCATCAACCCGCTCCTTGGCACGGGAGACCCCGGCCTTGGCATCCTCGATGGTCTTCTTGAGCGAAGCGGAGTCCGCCTCTTCCAGAGAGGCCTGGTCACGCAGGCGCGCTGCCCAATCCGATGCGCGTTCCAACAGGGCAGAATAGCGTTCGTGCATGGGGTCGACGCGCAGGCGCAGCAGCTCGAGCGAGCGCGAAGCCTGGCGTGTTCCGCGGATACGACGGTCGATGCCCTCAAGACGATGCTCAAGGTCGGGCACGCGGCCCTTCAGCGAACGCAGGCGCTCGCTCGTCTGGGCCAGGCGCACCTTGGCATCGGCGAGCTTACCGGCGGCCTCGGAATCGTCACGGCGAACGCGATCGAGCTCATCGTTGGCCTCGGCAATCTGGAGACCCAGGTCGCTTGCCTGTGCACGCGCCTCGTCACGCGAACGGGTGAGCTCGTCAACGCGCGGGCGCGCAGCGCGAACGGCCTCGGAGGCCTGCTCGCGGCGCTTGGAGATGCGCACGCGCTCGACCTCGGCATTGTTGACGCTTTGCTCCAAGCGGCCGATCTCGGAGAGCAGCGAGCGGCGCTCGCCCTCAAGACGGGCGATCTCACCGGCGGCATCGCCCTCGGCGGCACGTGCCTCCTCGACGGCGGCGTTGGCCTCAACGACTTGGTCCGAAGCATGCTCAAAGATGGCAGCCAGATCGGGTTCCAGGCCCTCGAGCTCACGGATGCGGCGCTTGCGCTCCAAGGCACCCGAAGCCTCGCCGGCATCGAGCCCCACGCGCACCAGACCACCACAGCTCACGCGGGCGCCATCGGGAGTCACGTAGGTCACACCGTCAACGACAGGGGCAGCCAACGCGGCAGCCAAGTCATCGACCACGTAATAGCCGCCGAGAAGGGCCTCGACAACCGGGCCATAACCGGAGCGCACGGACAGACGATCGACCAGACGCGTACCGGCAGCGCCCTCGGCGGCAGCAGAGCCACTCACGCCGCGCGCCATCAGCAGCGCCTCGCCCGAAGCCTTCTTTTGGTCCAAAGCCGCACGACCGGCGCGCTCAAGCGTAGCGGCATCATCAAACAAAAGAGCATCGATATCGCCGGCAAGTAGTTGCTCAACCAGGCCCTCAAGCTCACGAGGGGCGTCGAGCACGTCGCCCAGACGGCCTGAGACATCGTCGCCCAGCGCGCCCACCAGACGGCTCACCAGCGGCGAGCTGTCTGCCATGCGGGCATCGAGCTTCTTTTGGCTGGCAAGCTCCGAGCGCACCTCGGACAGCTTGTTGCGCGCCTCGCTCTCACGATTACGCAAGTCCTTCAGGGCTGCACGGGCGACCTCGGTGGCCTCGCGCGCATCGTTCTGGGCCTGACGAGCCGCCTCAAGGGCACTCTCAAGCTCCTCAGCACGGTCGCGACGGCTATCAAGCGATGCTGTAACCTCCTCGAGCTGTTCATCAATCTGCTCCAGGCGCGAGGCGTACATGTTGTCCTCGACCTCGGCGTTGCTCAGCGAGTCCTTCACCTTGGCGAGTTCGAGCGCCGCGTTATCGGCCACACGCTGCACATCGCGTTGCTCACGCGTAAGCTGCGAAATCTGATTGTCGAGCGCCACGCGCCGCTCGTGGAGCTCAGCGGCGGCAGGACCAGCGGCGTCAACGTCCTCCTGGGCCTGCATGTGCGCGCCGGTCACTTCCTCAAGCTGCGCACGTGCATCCTCGAGCTCCTCGACCACGCGACGACGCTGATGCTCGGAGCTCGAGATCTGGCCGCGCATGTCGGACAGGCGCGACACCATATTGTGGCCCTTTTCCTCGAGCAGGCGCATATCGGAGTTAATGCGACCGACCACGTCTTGCATATGGCGGCGCTGCTCGCCCAGATCGCCCACAAACAGGCCCTTTTCCTCGAGCATGACCTGGAACTTCTCGAGCTCGCGTTCCTTTTCGCCCAAGCGGTACTGCGCAAGCTCAAGCTCGGCAGCACCCTCCTTGGAGCGGCTCTCCAAGTCGTTCCACTGCGACTGCAGCGAACGAAGCTCGTCGACGGCCAGCATCTGCGTAAGCTCGTTCGCGCGCGAGGACAGCTCTTTGTACTTGCGCGCGCGATCGACCTGACGCTCCAGCGGCCGCAGCTGACGGGCGATCTCCTTATTGATGTCGCGGGCACGGGTCAAGTGCTCGTCCATCGAATTAATCTTTTTGAGCGCACGCTCCTTGCGGCGCTTGTGCTTGGAGATGCCGGCGGCCTCCTCGATGAGGGCACGGCGCTCCTCGGGGCGGCTCTGCAAAATGGCGTCGAGCTTGCCCTGGCTGATGATGGAATGCGTATCCTTGCCCAAGCCCGAATCGTGCAGGATGTCCTGAATGTCCATCAGGCGGCACGGACTCGAGTTGATGAGGTACTCGCTTTCGCCCGAGCGATACATACGACGGGTGATGGCGACCTCGTCAAAGTCGACGGGCAGCATATGGTCCGAGTTATCGAGCACCAGCGTGACCTCGGCGACACCCACCGGCTTGCGCGCTGACGAGCCCGAGAAGATGACATCCTCCATGGCCTGGCCGCGCAGCTGCTTGGCGCTCTGCTCGCCCAGGACCCACAGAATCGAGTCAGAGATGTTCGATTTTCCCGAGCCGTTGGGACCGACGATGACGGTCAGGCCCGGCTCAAACGTCATATGGGCGCGGTCGGCAAACGACTTGAACCCTTTGAGCGTGAGGGACTTGAGATACACGGTTCCTCGCTTAAACAGGCTTCTTGTTGAGAATCACGCCGTTGGTGGTGTAGCCCATGCGGTCAAGTGCCTCGAGTGCAGCGGCTCCCTCGGCTTCCTTCTTTGAGGAGCCGGAGCCGCGACCCTGGCGAATACCATCGATCAACACCACGGCGGTAAAGGTGGGCGCATGCGCCGGGCCCTCGGAGCCAACAAGCTTATACGCGGGAGGCTCATGGCCGTCTGCCTGCACGCACTCCTGCAAGAACGACTTGGGGTTCGCAGGATGCTCGGCACGCTCAGAGGCCAAATGGGGCTTAAGCGTACGGTGGATAAACTCCGCCGCCGCATCCCAGCCAGCATCCAGATACAGCGCGCCCACGAGCGACTCATAGACGTTCTCGAGCGCCGAGTGCAGGCCACGCGCGCCGGTACCGGTCTCGGAGGCACCAAAGATGATGATGTCGTCGATACCCAGCTCGTGCGACACCTCGGACAGCGTAGCGCCCGAGACAAGCGACACCTTCAGGCGCGTGAGCTTGCCCTCGTCAAACTCCGGATAGGACTCAAACAGGGAGCGTGCGACCACAGCGCCCAAAATGGAATCGCCCAAGAATTCAAGGCGCTCATAGCTGGCAGAAACCGGCTGGCCCTCGACTGCCGAGGGATGCGTAAGCGCCGCGCGCAGCAGCACCTTATTATTGAACTCGTGGCCCAGGATTTCCTGGGCACGCGTAAGTCGTTCAGACAAAGCCAAGACCTAGGCCTCCCTGGCGTTTTCGATCGCGTCGACGGCGTCGGCGACAGAGTTGAGCGAGAGCAGAGTCTCGTCATCGATCTCGAGGTTGAACTCGTCCTCGATAGCCGTAACCAGCTGCAGGCGCTCGAGCGAGTTGGCATCGAGATCGTCAAAGGTGGTCTCATCGCTAATTTCGGCAACATCGACGCCCAGAACGTCAGCAGCGACCTCGGCGATCTTGTCGAAGATTTCGGAGCGGTCCATAGCGCTTCCTCTCATAGTGAATGAATACCAAAAGAATGGTACCGCCCGGGCGGTACCAAGACACGGTTCTGATTCTACCCCACGAAGCAGGCCGCGAGGCACATAACAGCGCTCTAACTCGCTCTTACAAAACGATGCCGTCCATGGAGTTGGCGACGTTCTCGACCAGCCCCGCGCGCACGGCTTCGGCCGCCGCGAGCGTACCGTTTTTAACAGCCTCGACCGAGGTGGCGCCATGGCCGATTAGGACCACGCCACGCAGGCCCAAAAGAATCGCACCGCCCTTGGCATCACCAGAGAGCTTGGCCTTAATCTCGCGCATCTGCTTTTTGATGAGCAGCGCGGCGATCTTGGTGCCGAGCGAGGCCATAAAGGCACCCTTGAGTTCCTGCAGCAAAAACTTGGCAGCGCCCTCGGTGGCCTTGAGCGCAATATTGCCCGACATGCCATCGGCAACGACGACATCGAAATTGCCCGAGGTGAGGTCGGTGCCTTCGCAGTTGCCCACAAAGCCGGGAACGGCGGCTTTCATGGCCGGGAAGCAGGCCTTGGTAAAGTTGGAACCCTTCTCGTCCTCGGTGCCATTGGCAAGCAGGCCCACGCGGGGATGCTCGATGCCCAGGACGACGCGGGCATAGGCGCTACCCATCTGGGCAAAACGCACCATGTCATCGACCTCGACATCGGGGTTGGCGCCCATATCGCACAGCACCGTCAGACCGCCGGCGCGATTGGGCAGCGCATTGGTCAGACAGGGACGCACCGGCTGCTTCTTGCCTTCGGCCATATATCTAAACGGCGTCACATAGGCGGTGGCGGCAGCGGTCATGGCACCGGTCGAGCCGGCGGAGAAGAACGCGTCCGCGTTGCCCTTTTTGATGGCGCGGCAGGCAAGCACGATCGACGATTTACGCTTGGTCATCACGGCGCGAATGGGATCGTCATCCATGGCGATAACGTCGGGTGCCTCAAGAGCCTCAACACGTGCATGGGAAGCAGCAAAGGGATTGACGATTTCAGCGGGGCCAGCTGCCAAGACCTCGATATCGGGATCGGCGGCAAGCGCAGCCTCGATACCATCGAGAACAACCTGAGGTTTCTCGTCTCCGCCCACAATGTCTACACAAACGCGAACGTTACTCATATACATGCTCCTTATACAAAAATGGCCGACTCATTGAGCCGGCCATTGTGGTTCCATTTGGAACGGCATCGCATCCAAAGTATACCGTTACTCGGTAACGATAACCTCGCGGTCCTTGTAGAAACCGCAGCTGGGGCACACGTGATGCGGAAGCTTGACAGCGCCGCAACGGGGGCACGTGGACTGAGCCGCAGCCGAGATCTTCATGTTGGCGGAACGACGGGTGTGAGTGCGGATACGACCCTGCTTTTGTTTAGGTACGGGCATAGTGACCTTCCTTATGAACTATCCAGTGTGGCGATTACGCGCAAGTAGCGATACTACCACAGTTTTACTCATCGAGCTTGAGATTCTTCAATGCTGCAAATGGATTTTCCGTGGCAGCGGACCATTCTGCCTCTGCCTGGGTGGCGCAATCGCATTGCTCGACGTTGAGATTGCAACCGCAAGTGGGACACAGACCGCGGCAATCGGGCTTGCAGAGCACCACAAACGGCGTGTCCATGACAACGGCATCGTTGATGGGCTCACCCAGATCGACGATGCGGTCCTCACCCAGGAGCTCGTAGCCGTCCTCGTAGGCCTCGGGATCCTCGGGCTCCTCAAAGAGGTAGAACTCCTCGATCTCGCCGGCGATATCAAACGAAGCGGGCTCCAGGCAACGGTCGCACTCGCCGGTGGCGTGCGCGCGGACCATGCCCGTGAGCAAGACACCGGTACCGGCATTGGTAAAGACAACGTCGTAGTCGATGCCGTCCTGTAGCTGGTACTCCTTCTCGCCCACCGTATAGGTGGCGACATCGACCTTGCCGGTCAGCGGATACGAATCTCCGGGAAACTCGAGCTGTTCGGAAAGATCGACGGTAACGCTCGGGAACTCAGCCATTACCACTGACCATTCTGTTGGGCGGCACCCTCGTTGAGCTGCTGACGGCAACGGGTAACGGTGCCGGTCAGGCTCTTGAGATTCTCCTCCAGGTGCGTAAAGACCTGCTCTGCGTAGTCCTCGGCAGCATAACGCGTCTCGCGCTCGTACTGCTGGGCACGATCGCGGATGTCGTCGGCCTGCTGCTGTGCCAAGCGGACGATCTCCTGCTCACCGGCAATGGTGAGGGCCTGCTGCTGAGCGTCGGCGATGATGGAATCGGCCTGAGCGGCGGCGGAAGCCATAAGCTCCTCGCGCTCCTTAAGGATACGGCGGGACTTCTGCCACTCCTCGGGATAGCTCATGCGGATCTCGTCGAGGATGTTGAAGAACACGTCGGCGTCGATGACCTTGAACTGAGCGTTCTTGCCGAAAGGCGGCTTGGCTTCCTCGATCAGCCCTTCGAGCTCATCGACCAAGCTGACGATCCTATCGCCAGGAAAATTCTCGCCCGGCATCCGGTCTCCTTTCATAGGTAACATATCATCGTGCTAGTTTACCACATGCCACCAGGCAATAAAAAACGTCACGAAAAGCGATGTCTGAGCGCTTCGACCACGTTGGGCGGGACAAACGTCGATACATCGCTGCCGAGTGAGGCGATCTGACGAACGACCGAGCTCGAGATATAGCCGTACTGCGGCGCACTCATGACAAAGATGGACTCCAGCTCGTTATCCAAGCGATAGTTGAGATCTGCCTGCTGCAGCTCGTACTCAAAGTCGGTCATGGCGCGCAGGCCCTTGACCACGGCCCCCGCCCCCTGCTCGCGAGCGAAGTCGACCAAGAGGCCGGTAAAGGGCAGGACCTCGACGCCGTCGATATCACCGAGCGCCTCGCGGGCCAGCGCCACGCGCTCATCGAGCATAAACGTGGTACCCACACCGTTTTTACCCTGCGACTCGGCAACAGCGACGATCACGCTGGGAAAGATGCGGCGGGCGCGGCGGATGACGTCGATATGGCCAAACGTGATGGGATCGAAGGTGCCCGGGACGATCACGCGGTTGATGGTGTCATTCATGGGCGTCCTCCTGAAACGTCGTGGCATCGTTGTTGTTAGCATCGGTGCCGGCGTTATCGCCCTCACCATCGTCATCGCCGACCCAACGAAGCAGGTCGACCGAGGTAATGCCGTAGTGCTTCTCGCGCACAATCTCAAAGCCTGCCGGATGCGCGCCCGCATCGGCGGCGGCATGCTCAAACAGGGCATAAGCGCCAGATGCAAGCAGACCCTGCTGAGCCAGGTTCGGCAGCAGTTCCTCGACCGGCTCGGCACCAAAAGCATAGGGCGGGTCGAGCAGGACCAGATCAAACGGGCCGCCCGGCACACGACCGCGCGAGGCGCTCGCCAGCATGTCGCCCGTTACCACGCGCCAACGCGCACGGTCACGGCAGAGCGACTCGATATTCTTGGTAATGAGCCGCGCGGCATTCCGATCGATCTCGAACGTCGTGAGTGAGCGGGCACCACGTGAGAGCATCTCTAACCCTAAGGCACCGGAGCCGCCAAAGGCGTCCAGCACGCGGACCTCATCCAGATCGAAGTCGAATGCCGACATGACCATAGATGCGCATGCCTCGCGCACGCGATCGGTCGTGGGGCGGGTGACATCGCGACCACGGGGCTCCTCGATCTTACGACCGCGCCATTCGCCGCCGATGATTCTCATCCTCCGCTGACCTCCTTAAAAATGTGTCGATATCGCATGGCGACCGCATCGCGCAGGGGGCGCGTCGCCACGGAGTCAAGGTTGCAAGCATACCGCAAGAGCTCGACCGCGTCCAAATGGGCCCACTCGATCAGCTCCTCGTCGGCATCCAGGTCGACAAAGCGCAGGGTCACTCCGCCATGCTGGCGGTACCCCAGGATTTCGCCCTCGTGGCGCAGACGCAGGTCCATCTGGGCGAGCGTAAAGCCATCCGAGGTCTTCTCGAGCGATTGCAGGCGATCTTGTGCTGCCGAAGCGCCGCCGTTGCCCTTGGAGTGCGTCATGACCAGACACGTGCCCGACACGCTGCCACGGCCCACGCGACCGCGCAGCTGGTGCAGAGCAGCCAAACCAAAGCGCTCCCCGTTCTCGATGACCATGACGGTGGCGTTAGGCACGTCGACGCCCACCTCGACCACCGTAGTCGAGACGAGCACGTCAATCTCGCCACGCTTAAAGGCATCGATAACCTGGTCCTTCTCCCCCGCTGGCATGCGGCCGTGAAGGCGCTCGATGGCAAGACCCGGCAACGCCAGACGCAGGCGATCGAGCTCGGTCGCCGTATCGTGCAGCGGCACGGGGACCGTCACGCGGCCCTCGTCGTCGCGGGCGATACCGGGCACGTCCTCCAGATCATCGGCCGAGTCACTCGGCTCCACGAGCGGGCAAATCACGTAGGCCTGCTGACCCTTTTCATGCGCCTCGCGGATGGCGCCATAGGCAAGGTCGCGACTCGACTCGGTAAGCACGCGTGTCGTCACGCCAGCGCCAGGGACGGGCCGATGGCGGATGATACTCGTGTCCAGATCGCCGTAGACCGAAAGCGCCAGCGTACGCGGGATGGGCGTTGCCGTCATAACGAGCAGATCGGCACCGGGGCCCTTCGCGCGCAAGGCATTGCGTTGGCCGACGCCAAACCGGTGCTGCTCATCGATGACTACGAGCGACAAATACTTAAACGCCACGTTATCCGAAAGGACCGCGTGGGTTCCAAAGAGGACGTCGAGCTCTCCCGATTCCAGCTGTGCATGGATGCGCTCGCGCTCTGCGGCCGGCGTGGCACCCGTCAGAAGCGCCCAAGACATGCCGGCCTGCGAGAGCAGAGGGCCGGTCTTATCGGCATATTGACGCGCCAGCACGCCCGTGGGCGCCATAACGCAGGCCTGTGTGCCGCTATCGGCAGCCACAGCCAGCGCGCAGGCGGCAACGGCGGTCTTACCGGTACCGACATCGCCCAGCAGCAGGCGGTTCATCACGCGCCCGCCATCGCACATATCGCGCAGGATGTCTTGGAACGCGGCCTCCTGCTCGTCGCTCAGCGAAAACGGCAGGGCCTGCTTGAGCGCGGCCAGGTGCTCGCCCGCGGCGTGGGCGTAGGGAGCGACTTCGACCAAGACACCGTCGTTGCGCAGGCGCAGCGCCAGCTGCAGGTAGAGGCACTCCTCGTAGGCAAGCCGTGCGCGCGCGATTTCGCGCTCAGCCATGCTCGAGGGAAAGTGGATCGATCGAAGGGCACGGGCATGGCTCATCAGGCGACGTTTAACGCGTAAGCGTGCCGGAATGGGATCAAAGGGATTGCCGACGGCCTCGAGCGCGCCACTTACGATACGGCGCATCCATGCCTGACTCACGCCGTCACTCACGTAATGGACCGGCAGGATAGTGCCCGCGGCGCGCCCTTCCTCAAGCTTTTCAAAGTGCGGCGAGGCCATCTGCTTAAAGCCGTAGGCAAACTCGACCTTACCCATTACGGCTAGGCGGTCGCCCTGCTTAAGCTGCTGGGCAATCCAGGGCTGGCGGAAAAAGGCGACCTGCAGCACGCCCGTCTCGTCAACGAGTGAGACCTCGGTCACCTGCATGCGCGGACGCGGCTGCTTTTGGACGATACGATCGACCGTGGCGATGATGGTACACACGGTACCGATGGGCGCCATCTCGATGGACCAGGAGCGCGTAAAGTCCAGGTATCGATGAGGGATATGGAGAAGGAGGTCCCCCACCGTCCGAATTCCCAGACGGCGAAGGGCCTCCTCACGTTTACCCGAAACATATTTGAGTCGCGCGATATCCTCGTCGAGCGCATTGCTCTGGGCAAAGCGCTCCGAGACGCGCGGCACGGAGCACAGTTCGGACATGGGCAGTTGCCTACTCGATCGAGAAGATCACGGGATAGAGCGGCTGCTCGCCACGATGGGCGTCGATCTCCAGATCGGGCTGAGCCTCCTCGATAGCGTCGACGATCTCCTGGAAGGCCTCATCGGACAGTTCCTCGCCGGCCAGAATCGTCAGCGCGTCGCCCTCCTCTTCCTCCTGCATACGGTTGATGCAATCGAGCGTGACCTGCTTCACGTCGGAGCCGACCACGTCGATGGAGCCGGCAATGATGCCCATGACGTCACCGGAGTGAATTGGCGAACCGTCGGAGGCACTGGAGTCGCGCACGGCGCGGGTGACCTCGCCATCGCGGACCTCGCTGATGGCGTCGACCATAGCGGCGACGGCATCCTCGAGCTCGGAATCGGGCAGGACCGCGAACAGCGCGGAGAAGGCCTGCGGAACGGTCTTGGTGGGAACGACGGCGACCTTCTTGTCGGTGCAGGCAGAGGCAGCGGCCTCGGCGGCCATGCGGATGTTGCCGTTGTTGGGCAGAATGATGACCGAGGTCGCGTTGACCTGGTCGACGGCGCCCAGCAGGTCTGCAGTCGAGGGATTCATGGTCTGGCCACCGGACACGATCACGTCAACGCCGAGGGACTTGAGGATGTCTGCCTCGCCGGAACCGGCGGCAACGGCGACAAAGCCCAGGGCCTTCGCGGGCTCGGCGGCCTTCTCCTGGTCCTCGTGGATCTTGGCGGTACGGTCGTGGGCCTCCATCTCCATGTTGTGGATAAAGACCTCGTAGATCTGGCCAAGCTGCAGCATGTGCTCGAGCACCAGGTTCGGGGTGTTGGAGTGCACGTGGATCTTGTAGTCGGGATATGCGCCCACGAGCAGCTCACAGTCGCCCATGGAACCCAGGAACTTAAGGCACTCGTCCTCGTCAAACGGGGCGTCGGCCTTAAAGAGGAACTCGTTGCAGTAGCGGAACTCCGAGCCCTCCCAATCGTCGTTGGCCTCGATCTCAACGCGGCCAAGAGCGGCATCGCGTGCAGAGCCAGCGGAATCGAACGTAGCGGAGAAATCCTCGACAACGGTGCTGCGACCAAGTGCTGCAGCCACAAAGTTCTCCAAGAAGATGGCAAAGCCGAAGGCGCCGGAGTCGACCACGCCGTTCTCTTTGAGGACGGGCAGCAGGTCGGGCGTGCGAGCGACGGACTGGTAGGCCTCGACGACGATGGCATCGAGCGCGTCCTCGGCCGAGAACTTCTTCTTTTCGCACTCGTCGGCCTTGGTCGAGACATCGCGCAGCACCGTGAGAATCGTGCCCTCGATGGGCTTACGGACGGCCTGGAAGGCGACCTTGACGGCGCGGCGGAAGGCGAAGGCGATGTTGGCGGACGTAATGGGCTCGTCGGCGGAGACAAGGCCCTCGGCCACACCGCGCAGGATCTGCGAGGTAATGACGCCGGAGTTACCGCGGGCGCCCATCAGGGAGCCGTGGGTGATGGCGCCGGCAATGGCCTCCATGTCGGCATCGGCGGGAAGGGCGGAGAGCTCCTTGGTCACCGAGGCGAGCGTGAGCGACATGTTGGTGCCGGTGTCGCCGTCGGGTACGGGGAAGACGTTGAGCTTATTGATCTCCTCGGCCTTGTCAGAAACGGCAGCCGCAGCGATCGGAAAACAGGTGCGAATGGTCTTTGCAATCATGGGTATTTGAATCTCCGTTTTCGGATGCTAGTTCAGACGGCTCTTGAGCGCGTCGATATGGATGCCGATCTTAAGGCTGGCGGGATCGATTTGGGCAATCTCCTGCAGGGTAAAGGCAACGGAGCTCGAAAGGTTGTGGCAGACGGACTTCATGTTGACGCCGTTCTCGAGCACGACGTGAAGATCGACCGTAAGGCCGTTCTCGTCGGCGGAGACAAGCACGCCCTTGCGGAGGCGCTGACCGGCAAGCAGGCGCACGCTCTCGGCGCCTTGGAGCTGCTCAGCCATACCGACGACGCCATAGCACGTCATCGCGGCATAACCGGCAATATCGGCAATAACGTCGTTCGAGACGCTCAGGCTGCCGTTAATGGTCTCAGACACAAGAATCTCCTTATCTGGTGCTCGCGGCACCATGTCGTGGGAGCAATCATTGCAATATTCTACAACGACCGCGCCATGTTGAGGTGGTGGGTCGCGGGATTACATCCTCGACACGAAATGTTGATATGGCAACGTTCGAGTCAAGTGGTCGCGGCATAAAAAAACCCGCCGCATAAGCGACGGGTTTTACAACCTGGCTCCCCGGGTAGGACTCGAACCTACAACAGCGCGGTTAACAGCCGCGTGCTCTACCATTGAGCTACCGAGGAATTTAAAAGCCCAGCGGAATGGGCTGAGAAATTCTGGCTCCCCGGGTAGGACTCGAACCTACAACAGCGCGGTTAACAGCCGCGTGCTCTACCATTGAGCTACCGAGGAATAGGTGCGTGCTCTCAAGCAACGAAGTTTATTATACGGACGAATCAGCTCAGGGCAAGAACTTTTTTAAGAATTTTTCCGACCTAGTCATTGGGGACGTCCCCAATGACCACATGAAAGCGCCCCCAAGCGGATGTGCTTGAGGGCGCTTCTTGATTGCGAGGTTATGACTCGATGTAGTCCTTCAGCTTGCTGCTGCGGCTCGGGTGGCGGAGCTTGGCCAAGGTCTTGGACTCGATCTGGCGGATACGCTCGCGCGTGACGCCAAACTCGCGGCCGACTTCCTCGAGCGTGCGGGGATGCCCGTCGACAAGGCCAAAGCGCAGCTCGATAACCTTGCGCTCACGATCGGCAAGCGAGTCGAGCACCTGAGTGAGCTGCTCCTGCAGCATGGAGAAGCTGGCGGCATCGGGCGGAACGATAGCCTGGGAGTCCTCGATAAAGTCGCCCAGCTGGGAATCCTCTTCCTCGCCGATGGGGGTCTCGAGCGACACGGGCTCCTGCGAGATCTTCTGGATCTCGCGGACGCGGTCGGCGCTCATGTCCATCTCGGCACCGATCTCCTCGGGGGTCGGGTCGCGACCCAGGTCCTGAAGGAGCTGGCGCTGCACGCGGACGAGCTTGTTGATAGTCTCAACCATATGCACGGGAATACGGATGGTACGGGCCTGATCGGCAATGGCGCGCGTAATGGCCTGACGGATCCACCACGTGGCGTACGTGGAGAACTTAAAGCCCTTCTGGTAGTCGAACTTCTCGACGGCGCGGATCAGACCGAGGTTGCCCTCCTGGATCAGGTCAAGGAACAGCATGCCGCGGCCGACATAGCGTTTGGCGATGGAGACGACCAGACGCAGGTTTGCGCTGATGAGTGCCTGCTTGGCTTCGAGGCCCACGTTCTCAATGCGCGTAAGACGACGCATCTCGGCACGCGTGAGCTCGAGCTCGCCGGCATCGGCAGCCTCGAGCTTCTCGGTGGCCTCGAGACCGGCCTCGATCTTCATGGCCAAATCGACCTCTTCGGAGGCGGTCAGCAGGTCGACCTTGCCGATCTCCTTGAGGTACATACGAACCGGATCGCCGGTCAGCATCACCGTGGAGGCATCGATGCCACGCACGCGGGAGCGTGAACGGGACGTGCGCACGGTGCGCTTCTTCTTGCTCTTGGAAGAACCCATCTCGGCATCGGCCTGACGGGCCATCTTGAGCTCGTGATCGTCGAGCGAGCCGGAATCGTGCTCGTCGTCGTCATCGAAATCGTCGGTATCGGTATCGTTATCGTCATCGTCGACGTCCATGGGGGCGTCGTCGTTACCGCTCGCGGAGATAATCTGGATGCCGCTGTTGCGCAGCGCGGAATACACCGCGGTGAGCTGCTCGTCAGAAACATCGATATCCTTCAGGGCGACCTGAATCTCGTCCTCGGTTACCGAAGTCCTGTTTGAGCCGTTGCCCATGAGCTTTGCAACGTAGGATTCCAGCCCAGTACCCGTGCTCTCAGTCTTTTTTGGCACAGATTCTCCCTTCATAGTCCACAGGACTCAATACTTTAGCACACACATTGACATCTATACCCAAAAAGAGGACTGGATATAGGCGAGAATACGCTGGTTGACCACAACATCTAGGTTTGTTCGGTGCCCGCGGCCTCCAGACCGATCAAACGGAACGGGTCCGCCACGCCGCCGATAGACTTTTGCAGCTCGCGTTGACGCTGCGAATCCTGCGCGGCCTGCACGGTCAACGCGCGACGGGCCTCATCATCGAGCGAACGGTCCTGGCGCAGCTTGGCCTGTGCGGCACGCATGCGGCGCTTGATGGTGTAGAGCTCGAGCGTATCGAGCATGAACACGATGTTCGTCTCGGTGGGGTGCTTGCTCGTCGCGGAGATGCGCCCGGCACTCACAAGCGTTGCCGCCTCGGGACAGACCGAGCGCGCCGCATCCATGCAGGCTGCAGGATCGGTTCCCGGCGGCGTTGCCAGAACGGCCCATGCGATGGACTCGTGACGTGGGTCAACCCACTCGATAGAGCAGATGCGGTCGGCATACGTGCGGAACAGGTCGGGGTAGCTCGTGAGCATCGTCAACAGCTCGCGCTCCCCTGCCAAGGACTTGCGCTCAAGATCAGTAAGAACCATCGGCGCCGCCGCAGCCGGAGCGCCCGAACCATCAGTCACAGGCACAGCACCCATACCATCAGGCACATCGATCGGCGGCAGGTCGTCGACGACCTCCACGGGCGCGGCACCGTAGGCATCGAGCGGGACGTAGTCATACGGCTCTTCTTCGACCGGCGCGGACACCGGCGGCGTCGCGCCCGATGCCCAAGCACCGCGAGATGCCCCCTGCGAACCAGACGTCCGACCGCCCGCGCTACCAGAGCGCTCGGCTTGCGCCCGCTGGCGTTCATAGTTCTGCTCACGACGTCGTTCCGCATCTTCGCGCTTGGCGACATCGCGAAACACGCGACCCGAACTCGTGCGAACCGTCTCCAGATCCAAACCCAGCAGATCGGCAATCTGGATAAAGTATGTGTCGATCATATAGCTATCGCGCAGCGGATAGATAAGCGTCAGCGCATCTTCCAGCGCCTTGGCACGACCGCCCGGCGTGGTGATGTCACTCGACTCCTGCAGCGAACGGTAGACAAAGTCCATGAGCGGCTCGGCAGCGTCGATGCGCGCCTGAAGCTCCTGTCCACCATGCGCCGTGATGAACTCCATGGGGTCGTTGCCGTCGGGCAGCACCACGCAGCGCAGGTCCATCGAATCCTGCTCGATAAATTGAATCGCGCGACGGGCGGCCTTCTGGCCCGCGGCATCGCCATCGAACATATACACGATACGCTTGGCAAAGCGGGTGAGCGTCTTGACGTGATGCTCCGTGAGCGCGGTGCCCAGCGTGGCGACAACGTTTTTGATCCCCGCCTCCCAGCAGGCGATACAATCGGTATAGCCCTCCACCACGATGGCCGTATCCTGCGCGACGATAAACTCCTTGGCCCAGTTAAAGCCATAGAGGTTTCGCTTTTTATGGAACACGCTCGTCTCGGCGGTGTTGAGGTACTTGGGTTGGCCGTCACCCATGATGCGCCCGCCAAAGGCAATGTTGTGACCCTGCTCGTCAAAGATGGGAAACATCACGCGGTCGTAGAAGCGGTCGGCAAGCTGCCCGCGCCCGCGGCTCACGGCAACGTTGGCGTCGATCATCTCCTGCGGGGTAAAACCCGCCTGGGACAGGTGCGACACCAGCGCGTTGCGGCCAGGCGCAAAGCCCAGGCAGTAGCGGCGGCAGACGTCGCCACCCATGCCGCGGCTGGCAAAGTACTCGCGCGGACGGCCGTCCTTACCGCGCATAAGCATGGTGTGATAGAACTGGGCGGTCTCGGCGCACAGGTCGTAGATGCGGGCACGCTTGGTACCGCGCTCGCGGCGGTCTCCGGTGTCGTGCAGCTCAATACCCGCGCGATCGGCCAAATAACGGATTGACTCGGGAAAGCTCAGGTTCTCGCGCTTCATGATATAGGTGAAGACGTCGCCACCCTCGCCGCAGCCAAAGCAATGCCACACCTGCGTGGCGGGAATAATGTGGAAGGACGGAGTCTTTTCGCCATGGAAGGGGCAGCAACCCCAAAACTCATGGCCGCGGGGCTTGAGCTCAACCGTTTCCTGCACGATGGCAACTAGGTCGGACGCAGCGCGTACCTGGTCTTTTTCCTCATCACTAATCACGGACACTCACCCCCTGCTCGCCCAAGTTGTGACGAATATCTTCGATATTACCCTCGACGGTCGCGATCAACTCATCCGGCGAATCGAACACGCGCGACGGACGCAGCCAGCGCGTAAACGCCAGCGAAACGGAAGCGCCGTACAGGTCGCCCGTATAACCAATTAAATTAGCCTCAAGATGCGCAGATGCCGCATCGTCGGCATACGTCGGCGGCAGTCCGACGTTAACGGCAGCGGGCCACACGATGTCGTTAACCAGCACCAGGCCCTCATAGACGCCATCGGCAGGCACCTGAATGCCGTCGGGAACATGTAGGTTTGCCGTGGGAAAGCCCATGCCAGAACCCTCGTGACGGCCGCGAATAACACCGCCGCGCACCATATACGGGCGGCCGAGTAACTCAGCAGCAAGCTCCACATGGCCCTGTCCCAGCTCATGACGAATGCGGGTGGCGCAAATGGCCTCACCGCCCTCGCAAAGCAGGTCGTGCCCGTATACGTCAACGCCGCGCTCGGCGCCCCAGGCGCGCATCTCGGCAACACCAAAAGCACCGCCACGACCCAGCCTAAAGTCGCTGCCAACGCGAATCGATCGAATGTCGACCAGACGCGACACCAGCGAGAGAAAATCAACATGGTCAAGCGCCGCAACCTCAGGCGTAAAGGGAACGGCCACCACCGCATCGACCCCGGTTTGAGCCAGGGCATGCAGACGGTCGGCCGTCGTCATCAATTTTTGAGCGGGCGAAGGGCTCACCACGACGTCCGGGTCGGGATCGAAGGTAACTACGACCGCCTTACAGCCATGGGCACGGGCGTCACGGACAAGCGCCGCAATGAGCTCCTGGTGTCCACGGTGCACGCCATCGAACACGCCAATGGCGATCGAGGCAGCACCCAGGTGCTCGCACTCATCAAATGCATCGGCAGCAACAATGCGAGCCTCGTCCGACTCGCCCGCGAAAAAGATACGCGCGAGCTCGCGAGCGGACAACATCATCGAACACCGCCGATTGCCTGCGGAAACACGTGCTCCATGACAAAGCGGCCACTCTCAATGCGGGCGAGCGCCTTGAGTCCCCCATCGAGCACCAACGCAAACGGCGCCTTCGAGGCATCGAAATCCGCAAGCGCACGCTCAACGGGAATGCGTCGGCCGCAGAGCAGGTCATCGGCAAGATTGCCAGGCAAGTCAACACGCGTGGCGCCCAGGGCCGCAATGGGATCCAGGGCAAAGCCAGCCGCGGACTCGGGGGAAAGTTCCTCGACCGCATGACAAGCGCCAATGGAAACAACACCGGAGGCCGTGCGGCGCAACGCGGAAATGTGCGCGGCGCTCTCACAGGCGCGGCCCAAGTCTCGAGCGAGCGCACGGATATAGGTGCCCTTGCTCACCGAGAACGCCACGGTCCACACACACGTATCACCTTCGCCGCCCACGGCGATCAGGTCGGCGGCATAGACCTCGACAGGGCGCGGAGGTAGGTCCACCGCATTGCCCTCGCGAGCAGACTTGTAGGCGCGAACGCCATTGACCGAGATAGCCGAAAACGCCGGCGGCACCTGCATCTGCGGACCCAGCATGGCCGCCAAGCGCTCACGGGCATAGGCAGGATCGCGCAGCTCGTTGGCAATAGCCACCGTGCGGACCGCCTCGCCCTCCGCATCATCGGTATTGGTCTCGGCGCCAAACGAGATGTCGGCGACATAGCTTTTGGTATCGAGGGTTAGCATGCCCAGCAAACGAGTAGCCTGGCCAACACCCACCACCATGACACCCGATGCCATGGGGTCGAGCGTGCCGGCATGGCCGACGCGACGCTCATGGAGGGCGCGCCGACATTGCGAGACCACATCGTGGGACGTGCAGCCCACCGGCTTATCGACGGCGAGCAGCATATTCAGTTGAGAAGGCGTACGACGAGCCATGTACCATCCAAAAAGTTAAAGCTCGACGGTCACCGAAGCGGGATCCTCCCCTACCAGTTCGGCCAGCATGGGAAGTGCCACGGTGAGCGTCTCGAGAATCGTTCCGTTGTTGGAGAAACCGGCGGCAGCGGGATGTCCGCCTCCGCCAAAGGCAGCAGCGATCTCGGACACGTTGAGGTCGCCCTTGGAGCGCAGGTTGCCGCGCACCTTGGTATCGCCCTCAATGCCCTTCAGGAACAGGCAGACTTCGACGCCCATCACCGAGCGAACCACATCGACCAGGCCGTCGCACTCATCCGAGGTGACACCGCACGCCTCAAGGTCACTCTGGTACGCGTAACTATACGCGACGCGCCCGTGGGCCACCGTCTTGATGCGGCCCATAACGATGGACTTGAGGTGCAAAAACTCAACGCGCATGCTCTGGTAGACCTCGAGTGCCACACGCGCCGGATCGGCACCGTGGGCAACCAGACGCGAGGCTGCATGGAACGCGGCGGCATCGGCGTTTTGGTACTGAAAACGGCCGGTATCGGTAACCAAGCCACACAGCAGGCAGGTCGCAACGCCATCACGTGCGACAATGCCGCAATTGTCCAAGAAGCGGTCGATGATCATGGCGCAGGCTGCAGCTTCGACGCGCCTCAGGCTGAGCTCGGCAAACTCCTCACGCGCCGGATGGTGATCGAAGCACACCACATGCTTGGAGCGACGAAGCACCTCGGCGGAATTATTGAGACGCTCGACGACCGGCACGTCCACCGAGATGAACAGGTCCGGATTGCCGGTGTACGCAGATGCCGGCGCCAGGCGATCGGAGCCTTCCATAAAGCGGTAAATGCGCGGAACTGGGTCATCATCTGCCAGCAGCAGCGCAATGTCCTTGTTGGGGAAAAACTTCATGAGCGAAAGGCCCAGACCCAAAACGGAGCCCAAGGCATCGCCATCGGGAGAAGTATGTCCCGAAATCGCAATGGAGGACGCACCCTCGATGAGCTCGAGGATGCGTCGCTGAATATCTGCAGACTCGCACGAGGCGAGGTCGGCGGAATTAGTCATCTAAAGCTGCCTCCTGGGCGGCATCCGCTATCGGATAGCCGTCCTCGTCCTTTTCGATCGCAAGCGTGGCGGGAACGTTTTCCAGCGCACGCGTGATGCGCTCGGCCTCATCGGTCGAGCGATCGATGCGAAAATCGAGCTCGGGCGTAACACGCCAATCGAGCGAGCGAGCCAACAGGCTGCGAATACGGCCCTTAGCGCTTGCGAGCGCCTCCATGACCTCGTCGTAGCGGCTCGCATCGCACGACACGAACACACGCGCGAACGAACGGTCCACCGCGACCTCGACCGCGGTCAAAGTAACCAGGTCGAGACGCGGATCGGAAACCTCAAAGAGCAGGATATAACCGAGCTTCTCGCGAAGCTGCTCGCCCAGACGGCGGGTTGCCTGCGTTTGCTTCATAGCGCTACCCCCTACTCGGTACGGGCAACCTGGTCGATGCGGTAACCCTCGATCTGGTCGCCGGGCTTGATGTCCTGGAAGTTCTCCAGGCCAATGCCGCCCTCGGAACCGCTCTTGAGGCTCTTGGCCTCGTCCTTGTAGTGACGCATCGAGGCGATCTTGCCGTTGAAGACCACGATGCCGTCGCGCACCAGACGCACGGAATCGGTCGCGGCGATCTCGCCCTCTTCGACGCGGACACCGGCGGCGATACCGACTTTGGGCACCTTGAAGGTGTCCAGGACGGTCGCGGTGCCCGTGGAGACCTCGACCTCGGTGGGCTTGAGCATGCCGATACGGGCAGCGTCGAGCTCCTCGAGGCACTTGTAGATGACGTCGTAGCAACGGATCTCGACGCCCTCGCGCTCGGCGGCGGAGCGGGCCTTACCGTCGGGACGGACGCCAAAGCCGATGATGATGGCGTTGGAGGCGTCGGCAAGGACGACATCGGTCTCGTTGATGGCACCAACGGCGGAGTGGATCGTGTTGATGCGGACCTCGGACTGATCCATCTTGTCGAGGGAGTCCTGAAGGGCCTCAATGGAACCCTGGACGTCGGCCTTGATGATCAGGTTGAGCTCCTTGACCTCGGCGTCGGCGATGGTCTCGAAGAGGTTCTCGAGCGTGACGTGCTTGACGCGGCTCTGCTCCTCGATACGGGCCTTGAGCGAACGCTCGTCGGCCAGCGCACGTGCCTCGCGCTCGTCCTCGAACACGCGGAACTCGTCACCGGCGTTGGGCACGGACTGCAGACCCAAAATCTCGACGGCGTCGGAGGGACCGGCCTCGGTGACGGCGCGGCCCTTGGGGTCGAGCATGGCGCGGACGCGGCCGTAGGTAAGGCCGGCGACCAGCGTATCGCCCACGTGCAGGGTACCGCGGGTCACGAGCACGGTAGCGACCGAGCCGCGGCCCTTGTCGAGCTTGGCCTCGAGGACGTTGCCGGAGGCAAAGGTGTCCGGGTTGGCCTTGAGCTCGAGCACGTCGGCCTGGAGCAGCACGGTCTCCAGAAGGTCATCGATACCGATCTTCTGCTTGGCCGAAATGTTGACGAACATGTTCTGTCCGCCCCACTCCTCGGGGATGACACCGTACTCGGTGAGCTCCTGGCGCACGCGGTCGGGGTTGGCACCCGGCTTATCGATCTTGTTGACGGCGACGACGATAGGTACGCCGGCGGCCTTGGCGTGGTTGATCGACTCGACGGTCTGGGGCATGACACCGTCGTCGGCAGCCACGATCAGAATGACGATGTCGGTCACCTTGGCGCCACGGGCACGCATAGCCGTAAAGGTGGCGTGACCCGGGGTATCGATGAAGGTGATCTTGCGGTCATTGATCATGACCTGCGAAGCGCCGATGGCCTGCGTGATGCCGCCCGCCTCGCCGGCAGCGACGCCGGTGTGACGGATAGCGTCGAGCAGCGACGTCTTACCGTGGTCGACGTGGCCCATGACGGTGACGACCGGGGCGCGCGGCTTAAGGTCGGCGGGATCGTCGTAGAACGAGAAGGTGTTCTCCTCCTCAGGGGTGATGATCTTGATCTGTCGGCCCAGGTCGTCGGCAACGAGCTCGACGAGGTCGTCGGACATGGACTGCGTCATGGTGAGCGGCGTGCCCAGCAGGAACAGGCGCTTGATGATGTCGTTGGCCGGAACGTCGAGGGCCTCGGCGAGTTCCTGGACGGTAACGCCCTGGGAGACCTTGATGGCGTCGAGCTCCTCGGGGTTCACGCCCTGGGCCAGCGCCTCCTCTATCTTGCGCTCCTCCTGAGCCTTGGCAGCCTCGCGCTCGCGCTTCTCCTTGCGCTTCTTGCGGCGACCGGTGGACTCGCGAGAGGCCTCCTCGACGGCGGCACGAGCCTCCTCGAGCACCTTCTCGCGGCTGTACTCCTCAGCCTCACGAGCCATGCGGCTATAGTGGTCCTCTTCGTTGTTGTGACCGCCCTTGCGCTTCTTGCCCTTGCCCTGCTTATCGGGGTTGGGGAAGTCCATGCCGGCAGCGACGTTGTTGCTGGCGTTGGTACGATGGCTGTGCGGACGGCTCTCGGAGGCATTGCGCTCGGAGTTGTTGTCGGAGGCGTTACGATCGTTACGACGGCCACCGCGGCGGTCGTTGTTGCCGCCACGACGGTTACCGCGCTCAGCGGCGCGCTCGGCCTTGGCCTTGTCCTCGGCGTCCTTCTTCTCCTTGAGCACGGTCTCCTGTGCGGCGATCTGGTCGAGCAGCGAACGGAAGCGTGAGCCGGAATCGGAAGCGGGAACGGCGCGGCGCTGGGCCTCGCGGGCAGCCTCCTCCTTCTCGCGAGCAAGGCGCTCCTGCTCGGCCTTCTTCTTGGCCTCGGCCTCGGCGCGGGCGGCCTCCTCGGCAGCCTGGGCTGCGGCAAACTGGCGGCGCTCCTCCTCGCGTGCCTTCTCGGCGGCGATGCGCTCGCGCTCGGCCTCGGCGGCGCGGGCGGCCTCCTCGGCGGCAGCTGCCTGCTCCTCGGCCTGCTTGGCGGCCTCGACTTCCTGAGCGCGGGCCTCGATCACCGAGGCGAGCTGCTTGCGGACCATGGCGACATAGGCGTCCTCCAAGGTGGAGGAAGCGGACTTAGCGGGAATCTTCATATCGGCGAGATGACCCATCAGTTCCTTGGAGGTCATGCCGAACTCTTTGGCCAGGGTGGACACACGGACTTTTGCCATATGACTTCACCTACCCTTTCTGGCACCTTGGGTGCCTAGAGACTGAACGAGCGTGGGAGACGCGCCGGGGCCCGCCCGGCGCGACCGCGCGCTAGATCAGGTCCTCCGCATCATCGAAGGCGTCGGTGTCGTGGACACCGCAGAAACGGGAGCCGGGACGAGCCTGGTTGCGGCACTGGATGCCGTCCTCGGACACATACTCGCAGCGGCGGACATCCTCGTCCTCCTCGTCACCGATCAGGTCGGCGGCGGGCTCCTCGTGAACGGGAACGTTCTTGAGGATGTCGGCGGCAAGCGTCTCGGACTTGATATCGATGTGCCAGCCGGTCAGGCGCGCGGCGAGGCGGGCGTTCTGGCCCTCCTTGCCGATGGCGAGGGACAGCTGGTCGTCGGGCACGATGACGCCGGCGTAGGCCTTCTCCTCGTCGATGAGGACGCGGGTGACCTTAGCGGGCGAAAGGGCGTTGGCGACGTAGACGGCAGGATCGGCATCCCACAGGATGACGTCGACGCGCTCGCCACGGAGCTCGCCCACGACAGCGCGAACACGGCTGCCCTTGGGGCCGACGCAGGCACCCACGGGATCCAGACGGTCGTCAAGCGAGTGGACGGCGACCTTGGAACGCTGGCCGGGCTCGCGGGCGATTGACTTGATCTGGACGGTGCCCTCATAGATCTCGGGCACCTCCTGCTCAAACAGACGACGCATGAGCTCGGGGTGGGTGCGGGAGATGACAATCGGCGGACGGCTGTGCTCGCCGCGAACCGGTTGCAGGTTGGAGTTGGGGTCGCGTACGTCGATGATCACGGCCTTGATGTGCTGGTTGTGCAGGTAGCGCTCGCCCATCGGGCGCTCGTTGCGCTCGTTCTCGTAACGGCGCTGGTCGAAGTGCGGCAGCTCGGCCTCGACGCCCTCGCGGATCTTGACGATCGTGAAGTCGGGCGTGGACTGCAGCACGGTGCCGCTGATGAGGTCACCGATGCGGCCGGAGAACTCCTCGTAGATCTGCTCGCGGGCGGAGTTGCGCACGATGGCGTTGATCTCGGCCTTGGCGTGCTGGGCGGCGATGCGGCTCGTGTTCTTGGGGGTGACGTCGATCTCCTCGAACTCGGTGAAGTTGCCCTCCTCGTCCATGGAATCGTCAATCGGCTCCAGGCGGTAGACGTAGATCTTGCCGGTGGTGCGGTCGATGGTCACCTTGGCGCCCCACTCAAGATGCAGAATCTCGGCATAGCTCTTGGCGAGCGACTGCTCCAGGCGGTCGATCAGGTAGAGCTGGTCGATGTGCTTCTCCTGGCAAAGCTCCATCAGGGCGGACATCATGTCGGATGCTGCCATCTTACTTTCCTTCCTTCGCGGGCTTGAAGTCATAGGTGGGCTTCAACTTGCACTTTTTAACATCAGAGAAATCGAGGGTAACGGACTCGCCGTCCTCGAGCTCGAGGGTCACGTTCGTCTCGGTGGCGGTGGCAATCTTGCCGGCGTACTTGCGACGGCCCTCGGTGGCGGTAGAGGTGAGCTCGCAGTTCTCGCCCACAAAGCGGGCAAAGTCACTCGGGCGGCGCAGCGGGCGCGCCATACCCGGGCTCGACACCTCGAGCGTATAGCTCGAAGAGATGGGGTCGAGCTCCTCAATCACATCTCCGACCCACTTGGTGTTGGCCGTGACGTCGTTGAGCGACAGGCTCTGGCCCTCGGCACCCTCGATACGCACGCGCACGCAGGGGGCCTTGGTGGCACCCACGAGCTCGACGTCAACGATGTCGACATCGTGCTGGGGAGCAACGGCCTCGAGCGCGTCGATGATCGCCTGCTCGGTCTTAGTCTTGACCATTGCGGCACCTCCATCCATACAAAAAAGAAGCGGGGCCGAAACCCCACTTCTTTCAATTACAACTTCATTTGCAAGCAAACTATACCAATAGCTGCGGAAACGTGCAAGAACCGTACGAATCTGCAGGTCAGCGTGCGCACAGCTTCTCCACAAGAATAGGACAATTGGTCGAGGAGCCCCATGCGGCGCACCCTCAACAGCCCCAAAACGGGCCATGCGTCCCATTCCACAGGCCCGTTCGGACCCCAAGGGCATTCCTCCCCGAGCCCCTATCGATCAGACTTACGCTAAGGGGCATTCTGCAACAAGCCAGCCAGCAAGTCGCGCAACGACGAACCATTCCAAATCCTCTACGGCAAGGAGGCACACATGAAACGTCTAGGCACCCCCTGCATAACTGCGCTCGCCATCGCAACGTGCTCGTTGGCCCTCTTAGGCTGCGGCAACACGAATGGCAAAACCGGAACATGCGAACCGAACCCTGGCAGCACCAAAGCCATCGAGAAAAAGACGCCATCGGAAAGTTTTGACAAAATAGACGAAGACCTAATCGATCCCCAGGGCTTGGGTGCCGACCCCCAAGAACAGTTCCCCATCGACCTTGAGGCGGACGAGAATGTACATGTCACCTGTGTGGGTAAAGATACCGACGGCTACGGCGACGCCGTTCTGGTTTTTACGGTTACCAATAACACGGGTGTCGACATGATGTTTGGCGACGTGGACTCCTACGCTTACGTCGACGGCGTGGTCCGCGACGTGCGCATGCGCCAGCCGGTCACAGCGGGCGAGGAAACGCGCGCCATGCTCACCTTTGTGGGCACCTTCGACGACCCGGACTTTGATGTGAACAACGACCTCAACGACATCTACCTCAACATCTGGATGTTCGAAGAGGCAACAGGCAACGTTTACTTTAGGGACCTGGTACACATCCCGTAGAAGACGGTGCGACGCACTGACTAAGCAGGGCAGACAACACAAAACGAGGGACGACCCAACCGGACCGTCCCTCGTTTATTGCATGTCAGCTTTACGCGCAGAGCTTATTTGACCACCAGGTTGACCAGCTTGCCGGGCACGCAGATGGCCTTGACTACCGTCTTGCCCTCGGTCCACTTGGATACGGCGGCCTCGGCGGCAGCCTGCATCTCCTCGTTGGAGGCGTCGCGGGCGACGTCGATGCGGCCACGGACCTTGCCGAGCACCTGGACGACGATCTGCACCGTGTCCTCGATGGACTCGGCCAAGTCGAACTCGGGCCAGGCGGCGGTGTAGGCGTTGCCCTCGCAGCCGAGGGCCTCGTGCCACAGTTCATCGGCCCAGAACGGGCAGATGGGGGCAAGGACGCTCACGATATCCTTAGCCACGCCGTAGCACAGCGCCTTGTCGCGGGCGGCACCCTCGGTGGCGTTGAGGTAGGCGCTCGCCGCGTTGACGAGCTCCATGACGGCCGAGATGGCGGTGTTGAACTGGCCGCGATCGAAGTCCTCGGTGCACTTGGCGATGGTGCGGTGACGCTCGCGATAGAGCTTCATCGCGACCTCGTCGAGCGCGGACTTGTCGAAGGCCACGTTGGCGTCGCCGGACTGGACGAGCTGCCAAACGATACGCCAGGCGCGCTTGATGAAGCGGTTGGCGCCCTCAACGGCCTTGGGGTCCCAGTCGAAGTCCTTCTCGGGCGGGGCGATAAACAGGATCGCCAGACGCATGGTGTCGGCGCCGTAGGGCTCGATGACCGAGCTCGGGGGCACGACGTTGCCCTTGGACTTGGACATGGTGTCGCCGTTCTCGTCCTTGACCATGCCCTGGCACAGCAGGTTGGTGAAGGGCTCGTCCACACTCAGCAGGCCCAGGTCGCGCAGTGCCTTGGTAAAGAAGCGGCTGTAGAGCAGGTGCAGAATGGCGTGCTCGATGCCGCCGATGTAGTTATCGACAGGCATCCAACGATCGGCAGCCTCGCGGGAGAAGGGCAGCTCGGTGTTGTGCGGGTCCGTATAGCGCAGGTAATACCAGCTGGAGCAAGTGAAGGTGTCCATGGTATCGGTCTCGCGCTTGGCCGGGCGGCCGCAGACCGGGCAGGTGGTCTCGTAGAACTCCTTGCACTCGGCGAGGGTCTCGCCGGCGCCCAGGTCCAGGTTCTCGGGCAGCGTTACCGGCAGCTGATCCTCGGGCACGGGCACGATGCCGCAGTGCTCGCAGTGGATAGCCGGGATGGGGTTGCCCCAATAGCGCTGGCGGCTGATGAGCCAGTCGCGCAGACGGAACTCGACCTTGCGACGGCCGCAGCCCATGGCCTCAAGGTCGGCCACAATCGCAGCCTCGCCCTCGGAGTGCTTGCCGCCACGCATGCCGGTGTACTTGCCGGACTGAACGAGCGTGCCCTCGGCAGCATGGGCGCAATCCCAGTCGACGGTCTCGGCATGGAAGGTATCAATGGTCTCGCCGCTGGCCTCGACGGCAGCGCGGTCGTCATCGTCCAGGATAATCGGCACAATAGGCAGGTCGTACTTGCGGGCGAACTCAAAGTCGCGCTGGTCGCCGCAGGGAACGGCCATGACGGCGCCGGTGCCGTAGTCGGCAACGACGTAGTCGGCAACCCACACGGGGACCTTCTCGCCGTTGACCGGGTTCACCACGTAGCGGCCGGTAAAGGCACCGTGCTTCTCGAGGGTGCCCTGGGCACGCTCGACGGCGGAGATATGCTTGGAGTCCTCGACGATCTTGGTCACGGCCTCCTCGTACTCCGTACCCTCGACGAGCTCGTGCAGACGAGCGTACTCGGGGGCCAGGACAAAGAAGGAGACACCGAAGAGCGTATCGGCACGCGTGGTGAAGACGGTGATCTTGCCCTCGTCGCCCTCGATGGGCTCGCCATCCTTGTCGCACAGGGTAAAGTCGACCTCGGCGCCCTCGGAGCGACCGATCCAGTTGGCCTGCATCTGCTTGACGCGCTCGGGCCAGCCGGGGAGCTTCTCCAGATCATCGAGCAGCTCCTGGGAGTACTCAGTGATCTTGAAGTACCACTGCTCAAGGTCGCGCTTCTCGGGCTCGGTGCCGCAGCGCCAGCACTTGCCCTCGGTGACCTGCTCGTTGGCCAGAACGGTCTTGCAGGTGGGGCACCAGTTGACCGGGTTCTTCTTACGGTAGACCAGGCCCTTTTCCCACAACTTCTCAAAGATCCACTGACCCCAACGGTAATAATCGGGGCTGCAGGTCTTGACCATGCGATCCAGATCGTAGGAGAAGCCCATGCGCTTCATCGTGGCGAGCGCCTGGTCCATGTTCTTATACGTCCAGGCGGCAGCCTGCGTGTTGTGCTTGATGGCGGCGTTCTCGGCAGGCAGGCCAAAGGCGTCAAAGCCGATGGGGTGCAGAACATCGTAGCCGCGCATGCGGGCCTGACGGGCCATGGCATCGCCGATGGTATAGTTGCGCGCGTGGCCCATGTGCAGATCGCCCGACGGATACGGGAACATCTCGAGCACGTACTTCTTGGGCTTGCTGGCGTCGGTGTCGACGGCAAAGAGGTTGGAGTCCTCCCAGGCCTTCATCCACTTGGACTCAATGGCCTGTGCGTCGTAGGCAGGGATCTCATCCTTATGATCTGTGCAATCGCACATATCAGCTCCTTTGTTAGCTGGGTTGGGGCGGGGCGTTCTTACCTTTACTCGCTGCTGCGGACAGTCCTGCTCGCACGAAGAGCACATTAAGTGCTCTTCGGCTCGTGCGGAACTTGCAGCGAGCAAAGGTAAGAACGCCCCGCCACATCGTTAACTCGACTGATGATAGCAAATACAACAAGCGAGATGCCTGCGACTTGCAGGCATCTCGCTTTATCTAAATAACGTGGTTGAGGCTCAACCTTTATGTGCAGGTCTTATCTTATCGATACGTTACGCTCTGTTGGGAGTCCTTGACTACGACGTCGTGGGCTCCGCCTTCGACGATCGAGGTCGAGGAGACCAGGGTCAGGCGTGCCTTTTCCTGGAGCTCGGGGATCGAGAGGGCGCCGCAGTTGCACATCGTGGACTTGACCTTGTAGAGCGTGCCGCCCACGCCGTCCTTGAGGGAACCGGCATAGGGAACGTAGGAGTCAACGCCCTCGACGAAGCTGAGCTTCGCCGCGCCGCCCAGGTCGTAGCGCTGCCAGTTGCGAGCACGCGCAGAACCCTCGCCCCAGTACTCCTTCATGTACTGGCCGTTGACGTTGACGCGCTCGGTCGGGCTCTCATCGAAGCGGGCGAAGTAGCGACCCAGCATCATAAAGTCGGCACCCATAGCAAGGGCGAGCGTCATGTGGTAGTCGTATACGATACCGCCGTCGGAGCACACGGGCACGTAAACACCGGTCTCCTCGTAGTACTCGTCACGGGCGCGGCAGACGTCGATCAGCGCGGTGGCCTGGCCACGACCGATACCCTTGGTCTCGCGAGTGATGCAGATGGAACCGCCGCCGATACCGACCTTGATGAAGTCGGCACCGCAGTCGGCCAAGAAGCGGAAGCCCTCGGCGTCGACGACGTTACCGGCACCGACCTTGACGTCCTCGCCGTAGTTGGCGCGAATCCACTCGATGGTGCGCTTCTGCCACTCACTGAAGCCCTCGGAGGAGTCGATGCACAGGACATCGGCGCCAGCCTCGATGAGCAGCGGCACGCGCTCGGCATAGTCGCGGGTGTTGATACCGGCGCCGACCATATAGCGCTTGTCGTTATCGAGCAGCTCGTTGGGGTTGGTCTTGTGGCTGTCGTAGTCCTTGCGGAAGACGATGCCCATAAGGTGATCGTTGTCGTCGACGATAGGCAGAGCGTTGAGCTTGTTGTCCCAGATGACGTCGTTGGCAACCTTGAGGCTGATGTTCTTGTCGCCCACGATAAGCTGCTCACGCGGGGTCATGAACTCGGAGACCTTCTTCTGGTGGTCATCGCGGCTGGGGCGATAGTCACGGCTGGTGACGATGCCCAGGAGCTTGCCCTTGGGAGTGCCATCGTCGGTGACCGGCATGGTGGAGTGGCCGGTCTTCTCCTTGAGCTCGATGACCTGCTCCATGGTCATGTCGGGGGTCAGCGTGGAATCGGACTGAACGAAACCAGCCTTGTGATCCTTAACGGCCTTAACCATAGCAGCCTCGGACTCAGGGGTCTGAGAACCGTAAATGAAGGACAGGCCACCCTCGGTAGCGAGCGCGACACCCATGTCGACGCCCGAGACGGACTGCATGATGGCGGAAACCATGGGGATGTTCAGGGTGATTGCCGGCTTCTCACCGCGCTTAAAGCGGGTTAGCGGCGTCTTAAGAGAGACGTTGTTGGGGATGCACTGCGAGGACGAGTAGCCAGGGACCAGCAGATACTCCGAAAACGTGTGGGACTCACCGGGAAAGAACGTAGCCATGTTTCTCCTTTTTCCATGCGACCGGTCGGCTGCAGGCCTCGTAGGACCCAGCCCAACCTTGGGCGCCCAATACTGGGGAAGTATCTTAACGCACTTTGACTGCTACAATGCATGATTTAAGAAGAGCACACGAGGGTTTGACGCAGGCTTTGCGTTTACCCAGCAAACACTTTAGTGGGGAGACGTGGAGCACATGGAGTACAAGACGACGGCAAAGCTGGTCATTCAAGCGTGCGACAAAGACCTGCCGGGCGTGTTCGGCCACGGCTGTGTCTTGCTGCTGCAGGGCATCGCCCGCGAGCACTCGCTCAACCGCGCCGCCAAGAGCATGGGCATGGCGTATTCCAAAGCCTGGCGCATTGTGAACGAGGCGGAAGGACAGCTGGGCTGCAAGCTCATCGAGCGCGACGGCGCCCGCGGATCATCGCTCACCCCCGCCGGCGAGCGAGCCATAGCGGTCTACGAGGAGCTGCAGGCCGACATCAACCAAGTAATTGCCGCAAAGGCCAACGACCTCATCGCCAGCATCAATGCAGAGTAGTCCTTTTAGGCCGTTTTTAGCCCACAGCGCCCTCGGGTCGAGGCTCGCGCCACAAAACGGGCCCATCTACTACGTTTAGTTGAATACCCACGACCATACCGGACATTATGAAAATAAAACCGCTGGTAAACAGCTTGGTAATTTTCAAAATAGGCGGGTGCGGTCGACCCCTATTGCTTAAACGTAGTAAATAGGCCGTTTTCGTGACACAGACCCCGATTAGCTACTTGCGAAGGGCGTTATCGAGAGTGGCAGCCACCTGCAGAGGGTCGTCGGTGCCGGCGAAGAGGCGGATGGCGCCCCCCTGCTTACCACGCGGGGCCGAAAGGCGCGTTGTTGAGCCGCCGGCGGGCGACGTGCGGAACTCCCCCGGCAATGTGTCGAACAGCTCACCCGCACTTCGCTCGATAAGGTCAAACTCAACTGCCGGGCCAAAGCCGTGCTCGAGGATTCCCGTTGCAACCGCATGGTCGGGATGCGAGGTCAGCCCGGGATAGCGCACGTTGCGTACCATCTCGTTGGCGGCCAGATACTCGGCCAGCGCACGGGCGCGATCGAAGTGGGCCTGCATGCGAGCGTCGAGCGAAGACAGCCCCCGCTCCAGCATGCAAGCCTCATTAGCAGAAAGGTCGAGTGCAGACGCGCCGCAATCCGCAAGAAGCGCATGCGCACACTCGGCGGCGGCATCCACGCGATGGCGCTTAAGCTGCGAGCGCGCCACCGAAGCGGCGACGAGCTTGCGCGGCGCAACGCCGGTACACACACGGTCGAGTGCCTCGAGCGACAGGACGGCACCCAAACGCAGCGGATCGCACCCAAAGACGCTTGCCACGGTGTTATCCACCACGAGCAACGCACGGGCCTCACGCGCCGCCCGACCCAGCGCACGCAGATCGGGCACACGTAGGCCAAACCCGCCGATGGAATTGACGAACCACCACAGATGCGACCCGCCAGCATCAAACGAAGCATCAAAGCCCTCAGACGCGGCGGTAAACGCCGCAACCGACGGCTCCCCCACGAGCACAACGTCGCAGGCATCAAAGCCGCGCGCAAACGCATCGGCAAAGTCATCCGCAAAGGCCACCAAGCGATCGCCGGGCTGCACAATCCCCAGCATCGACAGCGCCGCCGGCACATGCGAGGCCGCAACAAGACACGCCTCACGCGCGCCGGCCCTTGCAGCCCAGGACTCTTCTAGCTGTTGCACGTCCACGCGGCACCATCCCTTACATAAAACCAAACCAAGACCAGCTCACCCAGGTCGAGAAAACGTCAGCGCAAGCAGCGTCGAGCGGTCCGGCGTTCGTTAGAACGCCGGAACAAAATCACCCGTGATATTCGCCGTTGTATTGGATGAGCGTTAGATCTTCCACGCCATCGAGTGCGCGGATGGCGTCGGCATAGGGCATATCCACACCGTCCGAGAACACCTCGACGGCCATTTCGACCTTGTCACCGCGCATCGTCTTGGATTTGACGGTGAACTTGGTGCGCCCAAATGCACGCACGATATCATCGCCGGTGGTCTGCCCCGTGTAGTGAATGACCATCATGTACACGCGCGCCTTGTCCTGATGGCTCGCAAAGCCGGCAATCATCACCACGATCACCACCGCCGTGAGTCCCACGAGCGCATACATACCGGCTCCCGCCGTAATGCCCGTGGTAATGGACCAAAACAGATACAGCAGGTCGAGCGGGTCCTTGACCGCCGTACGGTAGCGGACGATAGACAGAGCACCGACCATACCAAGCGAGATGACCACGTTTGTCGAGATCGCGAGCGTGACCATGCAGGTGAGCACGCACATGCCCACGAGCGTCACGGCAAAACTGCGCGAATAGACCACGCCAGTAAAAAAGCGCTTGTACACGTAGTAGATCAGGATGCCCATGGCGAGCGCCACGAGCAGCGAAAGGCCGATCTTGGCAGGGTCGACCTGGCCAAACGCCTCCAAGACGGAGTTCTTAAAAAAGTCCCTGGTGCTCATGGTCTAAATATCCCCTCGGTTCCCAAAATCCGATTCCCAGTAGTTAAAACCGCGCAGGTAGGCGGTCTTGTCATAACACAGGCAGTACTTAGAGACCGCCGTGAGTTCGGCCGCACCCGGCGGCACCATATCGCGCACCAGCTGCGGGCAAAACTCGGTAAACTTGACCTCCATCACCAGCTTGCCGGGCTCCAGCACGGGCAACGCGGGCAACGTCGCGTCAAAGATGTCAAAGCTCCCCACCGCCGCACGCACGTTGCTATCAAAGGTAATGCGCACGGTGCCCTCGTCCATCACCCACGGCTCGCGCTCGTAGTCCACGATGGTCCGTGGGCGCATCATATTACAGATGCACTCGATGTAGAACTCGCGACAGAGCGGATAGGGGCTCCTCAGCAAAAAGTCGTAGTCGCCAGCCAGAATCTGCTCGAACTCGTCACGCGTGAGCGGCGCGTCCTCCTTGTAGATCCAGCTGCCGTACTTCTTTTTGCGCTCGAGCTTAATCACCTTGTCGCTGCCGTTATAGATGCGCACGCGATACTTTTTGCGCATGAGAATACCGGCGTCTTTTTCCTCGTAGGCCGAGTTGCAGTAGTCGTCAAAGTACAGGCTGCGAATGGTATAACCGCCCGCCTGCGCATGCTTGTCCAGCTTAAACACAGGCGCCATGCGACAGGCAAGCGCGGCGTGCTCGCCCTCGTTAATGAGATATTTGAGCTCGTGGCGGTAACGCTCCTGCGTGGCACGCACAGGCGGAGCTGCCAAGCGCTCAAGCAGCGCGCTAGCCCTCCTCATACGTATCCTCCACGACCTTACCGCCGTCCTGCACGTAAAAACACTTCATGCCGTAGTGCTTGCCGTCGTCGGTCACATAGTAGTCAAACGCATCTTGCGTATAGCCGTCGGAGTTGGTGGCGCGCACGCGCACAAAATACTGGCCGGCATCGGGCGCATCACAGGTCACCTCGGGAAGTAGCACGTCCTCGGCCTTAAAAAGCACGTCGCTTATGGCATAGTCGCGCGCCAGCTCCACGGTATAGCGAATGTCACGCGCTTTAAAGTCGTAGGACGCATCCCAGTTCATACGCAGCTTACCGTTATCGATCTGCGGCACGCCAATGTAGAACGGCATGGGCTTTTTATAGCTCTCGCAGTAGCTCTTATAGTTCTCCTCGATCTCGGAGGGAATCGCCGCGGCGATCTGCTCGTATTGGTCCTTGGTGACAGGCAGATTGTCGGTATCGGGCGAAGCAAAGACCAGCGATTCGGTAACCTCGCGATAATGTTTGATCATCTTGGCCAGGCGCGCCTCGGTCATATACGAGCGTAGGTCCTTTACGGCGCGGTCGAGCTCACTGCGAAACGCCTTACTGCGCAGCGCACGATTGAATAGCACGTTGCCCCAGTAGTTGCTTACGCCGCGCTCCCAGCTCGCATAGTCCGAGAACCCGGTAAGAGAAAGCTCCAGCTTACGCAGCATGCCGTCGTTATCCCAATCCAGGATATACCAGACCTTGGAGTTAAGCGGGCTGTACAGATAGCAGTTACGGTTCTGCGTATCGCAGTTGCCCGTCAGGATCTGAAACGCCAGCCAATAGACCAGATTCTCGGTATCAAAGTAGGTGTCGAGCACGTTATCGATCTTTTGCGATTCGTCGTTGAGCGCATCGAGCATCTCGATGAGCTTGGTGTGGTCCGAATCGCCCTTAATCTCGAGCATGCCCTCGAAGTTTGCCTGGTTGTAGTCGGGATCGTCGGCAAGCTTAATGGTGTCCTCGTAGCGATGGAAATCAAAGCTGTTCACCTTGTACAGGTACCCGCTCTTATCCAGGCCATGTGCCTTAAGCGCCGTCTTGTTGAGCTGCTCCACCTGCGTAAACAGGCCGTAGTCCTCAAAGGTATCGTTGGACTTTTCGGTCTGGTCGCACACCCACAGATGCACAAACTGCGTACGCAGGCCCATCATCTGGGGAATCCCGCGGATAAGGTCGTAGGCCATCTTGTTGCGAAAACGCATACCCTCGCCCATGTGCTTGTTGAGCGCAATCGCGCGCTGTTGGCGCCAGGTGCCCTTGCCCTTTTTGAGCTCCACCTTGTAATTCTTTTGCGTGTAGGAGCTCGATGTCTGGCCGCGCACCTGCACGGTGGCATTGGGCGCTTCCTCGCCATAGCCAACCTCGCCGGCCACCGGGCCGTCTTCGTCGCCCGCCTGCAGCAGGCCCATAACCTGATAGCGCGTCACGCCCATGTCGGCATAGTCATACACCGAGTACGTGTTGATCTCGGCCCAGCTATGGTCCGTGTTCTCGGAGCTGTTGCCGCGAGAGACCGTCAGATACATGGTCACAATGCCCGAGTCATCATAGACCTCGTACAGCTCGTCCTTATCGCGCAGATGCTTGGACTGGTCGGAGGCCTCGGCCTTTTTAATCTTGCCCTGCTTTTTGACTTTTTTGGTCGAGGATTCGTCCTGAGATGAGCAGCCCGAAAGCAGCAGCGCGCCGGCAGCTGCCTCGATCAGACAGCGGCGAGACATCAACTTATCGATCATCAGAACCTCCCCAATGGTTGCGATACACGCGAACTACTGCGCGCTGAAACGCGCCGTGCGGCACGCCCTTGCGGCGGCCTTCCTCATAGCGCTGCTCGGCACGGTCGAGCAAGCGGCCCAGCTGTGTAAAACGACCCGTTTTGTCGGTCGCCACAATGGGCTGCTGACTCAGGATACGATACGGTAAGTTGGCGGAATAGGTATCGAGCCGCAGCAGCGCCACGATAAAAAACACCACCGCACCCAACAAAAAGCCAAAGCCGTAAAACTGCTGCGGCAAAAGCAACGACACGGCGGTCGCCAGCCCTGCCACACCGGCAAACAGGCCCGAGGCCAGAACGGCTCCCTTGTAGTCGGTAAAGTACAGCAAGATAAGCAGGATCGTGTTGCCCACGGCATACAGGCCGTAGCCTACGCATAACGTGCGAAAATACCCGTGCATAAGATTGTTAAAGCCCAGCGGCAGGGCCGAGAGCACCGTGGTCTCGAGCGAAATGACCGCCGCCGTCACAAACAGCTGCTTGAGCGCGCAAAAGCGCAGTTCGCTGTTGAGCGTGGAGAGCATCTCCTCCTCGGCCACCACAATATCGCCCACCACGCCGCCGTCGTTAAACAGGCTGTAGTAGTCACGGTAGCGCGGATAGAAATTGACCTCGACCGACACCACAAAGTTGACGGTCGTGACGAGTGTGGTCAAAAACGCAATGAGTGCCGGCACGTCATGGTAAGGAGCCCCGTAAAACAGGCCTTTGATCTGCACGCCAATAGGGCCCGCCCAGATAATAACCAGGTGTACGAAAAGCCCCAAGTTGGTAAACAGCCCCGTAAGCGCAAGCGGCATAAATTGGTCGAGCCAGCGCAAAAAACGCCAGGGACTCCGATCACTCTGTGGAAAATACCGGTACAGCAGTACCACATCCCAGGCAAGCATGACGCCGTAGCCTAGGGCGATTGACGCCAACAGGCCCTCGACCGGCGGCAGTCCCAACGCCAGCGCTGCCAGGGCGCACAGGCACGCCACGCCAATGGCGGCCGCAAAGCTGCACAGAATGCCACGATAGTCTTTGATGGCCGTGAGATAGCTCATGCCGTTCCAGTTGACGATCATGATGTTGAAGAGCCACAGGCACAGTAGCCCCTGCAGCAGCGTGGCCCCCGAGAACAGCAAAAAGACGCCGTAGAGCACCGTGCCCGCAACGAGCATGATGGCATTAGATCCCCAAAACGAAGGCAGGATCTCATCCTCGCGCACGGCAAAGAGCATGTCGGCCAAAAAGCGCGTGACCGGCATGGAGAAAAAGCTTGTGAGCGTAAGCGAGGCCAGCAGTGTATAGGTCACCATGCACACCAGCAGATCCTGGTTGGCGCGCCCCACGCCCCACAGACCGCACAGCACCAAGATACCCACCTGGAGTAGCACGCCCAGCAGCATGGGGCCCGTGCACACAATGCCGGCGTAGCCATAGGCGCGCATCGTGGCAAACAGACCCTTGCGCCTAAATAGGCGCTTGAGCTCAAAACCGATTCCGGCCACCGGCTACTCCCCCTCTCTGGGCAGGTCAAACGCGCGCGCCGTCTCGTCGTACAGCGCGCGATAGTTGGCGAGCATCTGCTCGTGCAAAAAGTACGTGGCGACGCGACGCTGGCCGCGCTCCCCCATCTCAATGCGGCGGGCGCGGCTTGTGCACATGCGCTCCATGGCATCGGCCAAGCCCTTGCGATACATGGGCGGCGCCACAAAACCTGCCACGCCAAAGTCATCGCCCGGGGCGCCTTCGAGCAGCTCGCGGCAGCAGCCCACCTCGGTCGTCACGCAGGGACGGCGCGCTGCAAGCGACTCCAGCACGCTGAGCGGCTGGCCCTCGGAGATGCTCGTCAGAATGGTAAAGTCGAGCTTTTCCATGTACTCGACCACGTTGACGCGGCCGGTAAAGATCAGGTCGCGCACGCCCAGGGTGTCGACGAGCGCATGGCACTCGGCGCCGTACTCTTCGTCGTCCACGCCACCCATGATGTGCAGACGCACCTTGGGCAGGCGCTCGTGCAGCTCAAAGAAGGCGTAGATCATGGTCTTGACGTCCTTGATGGGCGCCAGGCGCACCACCGCGCCAATGTCCACCCAGCCGTCATCGGGCTTTAAGGGAATGTCCTTAAAGCGGTCAAACTGGATGCCGTTGGGAATAACCATGCATTTGTCCGCATCGCAGCCCATATCGATCTGCGTCTTGCGAGCGTTATGGAACAAACTGGTCACGCGGAAGGCGCGACGGTAGATCTCCTCCGAAAGCAGGTAGAAAAAGCGGATCCAGCGGTCCTTAAACGACGGCACCACCCAGTCAGCGCGAATGATCTCTTCCTCGCGTTCGCGAGTATAGATGCCATGCTCGGTCAGCAGCACCGGCGCATGATGAACGCTTGAGCCCAGGCAGGCGAGCAGGCCACCGTAGCCGGTCGAGATGGCGTGGTACACATCGGCCACCGGCACCTCGCTGCCCAGAAGGTAGAGCACGGGCAGCAGCATGGAGCGCATGGTGTGGAATGCATCGGCAAAGGGCGTGTATGGGTACTCGGCCAGGCACACGTCGCGAAAGATATCCATAAAGGCGCGACTCTGCAAAAACGAGAGCGGATGCACGCGACGGCGCTGGAAGATATCGAATAGCACGTCCCAGTCCGGATTGGAGAGCGACACCAGGCGGCGCAGCGCCTCGCGCTCGCGGGCGTTAAAGTCGGCCTCTTCTTGCTCGCCCGATAGGCGCAGGGCATCGTCTAGAAACACCTCGTGCACCTCGACCACGTTGCCGGGCAGCTCGTAGACAAACTTGCCGCGGTCGACAGCATGCGCGCCAATCACCCACAGCACAAACTCGTACTCGGGCATGGCCTGTATGTAGCCGTGCATCCAGGTGGACACGCCGCCGTGCACATAGGGGTAGCAACCCTCGAGTACCAAGCAGATTCTCATTTGTCGCCACCCTCCTTGCGTGCAATGGTCACCGTCTTGTCCGTGGCTTTGACCAGGTACAGGTCGCCCATCAGATGCGTAATCTCGCCACCCGTGACTGCACCTGGCTCACCGTTGTTGGCGCGGAACATGAGCCACGCCTCGTCGTGGAAATTGCCCAGGCTGAGCGTCCAGGCATCCGCACTTGTATCCACGCTCACCGTCACGGACGAAAAGCGCTGGATGGCGCCCGAGCATTCCGAACCGGTCTGGCGCCGCAGGTCGGGCGCAGACTTGGTAAGCCACTCCAGGTAGTTGGTCAGACCGCCCTTGTAGACCTCCCAGCCCTCCTTGGCTCCGCGACCGGGATCCAGTAGGTCGTCCGGATGCATAAAGTGCGTACTCACGTAGTGCATGTTGAGCTCGGACACGGCTGCCAGACGCATATAGGAATCGTTGACCATGCCGCCCGAGACAATACGTGGCTGCTCCACAATGCCATCGCTCGCCACGCCAAACTCCTGCACATAGGGCAAGTCGGTGCCATCCTCAAAATACGTACTGGCGATGGTCTTAATGCGCGGAACGTCAGTGCCGATAAGCTTGCGCGCACGGGCCGAAAGGATATTCGACGGTGGCACATAGACCGAGCCATGCGCGTTGGGCAGTACCTCGTCCTGGAAGGCTATAAGCTCGTTGAGCGATGCGACGAGCGCCTCCTTGTTCTTCCACGTCTTGTAGTCGTACAGTGTGCCATAGTCGGTATCCCAGAGCGCCAGCGGCTGATGGTTGTAGCCGTGGAAACCCAGCTCTCCGCCCATCTGCAGCAGCATGCCGCCAAAGTAGCGGAACTGCGTGGTATCGGCCTGGCGCGCGGGCTCGGTCTGGTTGACCGCGTCCTCGTAGTTTTCGATCATCACGCCGGTAAAGCGAACGCCATATTTTTGCGCGAGCTTTTGCAGATCGGGCCACCAGACCTTGGTATAAAAGTCGGCGATAGAAAGCCCGTAGTCGCGCTTGATATAGGTGCCGTCGCCCGAGGGCACGGGGCTGGGAAAGTCGTCCAGATAGAAGACGGCGCTGTTGATGACGGGGTAGGCCGTGGCATCGCCCAGCAGACTGATCGCCGCGGCGTAAAAACCGCGCATGACCTTGTCATAGATACCGATATTGCACACCACGGTGCGACCGCTACCGCAGTCATTCGACCAAATGAGCGGGGCGCCCGCATCGCCGGTCTTAGCCCACACACGAGCCGTCTCGCGCAGCGAAACCGAAAGCGACGAATCAAAGGGGTCCGAGAGCTCGTAGCGCTCTCCCCCGCCCAGCATAAAGTCCTCGCTCGGCACAATGCTTTCGGCTTTTACATAGTCATATCCGGCAGATTCAATGCCAAGCTTGGGAGCAATCACTTGCAGATAGCCCGAGTTATCCGGAGGCATGGCGAGCATAAGCGAACCGCCGGCACTCACCCAACTCATAATGTCGCTCAGGTGCGTACCGAGCCCATCGAGCGACGGCATGAGCAAAATCACGCGATCGTAGGAGGTCAGCGAGGGAATGGCATCCGCGCCGTCCAGCGCAAGGTCCACGTCGCGGTGCGCGATCTTCATATCGAGCAGAATCTGGTCGAACTGCTCCTTTACGTCCTCGACGCCAGCTTGATCGGAATCGGTAATGACCAGGCACGTGGGCTTTTGGCCAAATATTGCCGAGGAGGCCGGAACCGCATCGTTGGCGGCAAGCATCCCCAGCTTATGCTGGCCCGCACTGTACTGCACGCCGGCGCGCTCCACCAGCAGCACGGCCGCCATGGCAATAAAGACCGCCCACACCACAAGCAGCCCCATCCAGCGAAAATGGCCCGCACGGTCGCGGATATGCTGTACCACGCTCATCGGGCCTCCTCTCCGTTGCGCCAAAACGCCAGTTCCTCGCGGTTGGCGGCGCTCAAGTATACATGCTGTTTGTCAATCGCATCAATCACACGGTGGACCTCGTCACCGTCGCGGCGCATCACCGCAAGGCGCAGACAAAGCATCCAAACCTCCTGCTCCTCGGGCACATCGAGCACCAGCTGGTCGGTCACGTCCTGCGCCTCGTCGATCTGTCCGACATCGGCCAGCGCCGTCGCGTATCGAATGCGAAGCTCAAGGGTGTCCTCGCGCTCGCAGCGACGCGCAAGCAAACGCGCGTACTGTTGGCGCTGAATCTGAGCCACGCGCCCCTCGGCCAGACCCGAGCCCAAGTATTCACCAAGAAAATCGCAGTATTCGTTGAGGTTTTGCGCGCTCGGGTCCGTCTTAAAGGCACGCTCCAGCTGCTGCAGTTTAAGGTCGGACTCCTTGGAGATCTGCGCCACCGCCGTCGCGGCATAGTGAGCCACCTCAACGTCGTCGTTAAGCTTAGCCGCCTGCAGCTGCGCCAGGTACGCTTCGGGCTCCTCGGTGAGCATGGAGAGCATTAGGCGACGCCGGTCTGCCGGATCGTTGACGATGAGCGCCTCCTCGAGCGGGATCACGCCCGCATCGGCTTCACGGTCGTGCACTAGGATGCTGCGATGAAGGTCGTCGTTGAAGCGCAGCGACTCCAGCGCAGACTCTTTCAGCCCCTCGCCAAACACCGCGCTGCGGACCGATAGCAGAACCACCAGCAACGGGCCCCACAGCGGCACCAACACTATTACAGCCAGCATGTGCCCGCGCACCGGCAGCAGGCCCAACTTCATGAGCGTCCACAGTATCAGGCAAACCAGCGCATGAATCAGCAGCAAGACGGCAGCAACGACAAGCGAGATCAAGCGACACCTCCCTCACCGTCGCCGGTGTAAGCGATGTGCTGCAGCAGCGCCACGATGTCCTCGCCGTCGACGGGCTCCACCGCAATCTGCTTTGCGCTCAGGCGCTCGCGGATAATGGGCAGATCGCACGCCTTTGCCTGGCGCATAAGCAGGTAGAGCATGTCACCATCGACCAGGCCCGCCGCATCGCTCTCGCGGATTGCCGACCCAATTGCGCCCACCAGCTCGCCGACAGGCTCCATGCCCGGTACCACGCGCAGGAGCAAAAAGCTGCCCATCTTGCCATCTGCCAGCGCCTGCACGGCCGCGAGCTCTTGGCCAAAGGCAGCCTGCTTGAGCACGCAAGTGCCGTCAACGCAGCGTTTATCCTGTGCCACCGCCTCATAGTCAAAGGCACGGCCCAGCGCGCTTTCGACCAGGCCGCACAAGATGCGGAACAGGTTTTGGTAATAGAGCGTCATTTGGTTTTCGGCCGCACTACGCACAAAGATCAACACGGCGGGTGCCCCATCGCGCTCGATTGTGTATCCAAACATGGGAAGCCCCGGCGTCAGCTCGCGGTTCACCCACAGGTTCGAACGACCCCCGTCGCCCAAAAGGGGCGCAAGCTGCTCAAGCGTAAGCGAGCGTGCGGCATCTTCGGCAATCGCGGGACTTGCTGCCACCAGGCGTGCAAATGCTCCGCCAGAAACATGGTAGATCGTCACCGAATCGTTCTCGAGGATCTCGCCCAGAAGCTCGCAGCACTTGCGATAGATGTCGCGTGGGTTGAACACGTCGAGCTCCTGCGTCACGGCAAAGATCTTGCCAAAGCTGTCGTGGCGACCCACGATCTGGCGCCTGTACGCGCGCTTGTCCTCGATCGCGTCGTGGTAGAGCTGCGTAAGGAACGTATTGCGGTTGCGCACTAACTCGTTATGATCGCGCTCCGCCCTAATGGCTTCGCTGTTGCGCAGCTGCACATAGCCGCACACGGCACCCACAACAAAGTATGCAATAAACGGCAGCCAGTTGGACGGCTCGTAGAACAGGCCCTGGAAGGTATAGCCGTACAGAGTAAAGTAACTCGCAGCCAAACCCACCGACGCCAGCAGCGCCGCAACCAGGCCAAAGTCCAAGCCATACAGCGTGCCGATCAGCACCACGTAGAGCAGGCGATAATCGAGCACGTTGAGCTGGGTCGATTGGGAGAACAAGCGCTCCAGCACCTCGAACAGAACCCAGGCAACGCCCGTCTCCAAGCATTTGACAGGCAGCGTGCGCATTTGAATGCGGTCGATGGCCGCGCGCAAGGGGTTGACCTTCTTTTCACGGCCAGCATCCCAGCGAGCCTGAATGGTCGAGAGGTCGCGCAGCAAGTCGTAGCGCTGAAACCAGCCATAGCGCACGCGAGCGACGTCGCTGGCGGGCAGGGCGTAGCCGGCAGAATCGCCATAGGCAACTGAGAGCCCTGGGAACAGCGCCTTGAGGGCGTCGCCCACCTCACCCACCGTGTGATGGAAGGTATCGACTACGTCGAGCGTCTCAAAGTTAGCATTCCAGCTGTCGAAGATACGGCGTACCAGCACCGAAAGCTCCTCGGCACACAGCAGGGGAAACGCCGCATCCTGCGCGCCCTGCAGAGCAACCGATGAGGTTGAGCACGCGTCGAACAGCGGCACCAAAAACGGATCTTCCAGCGCGGCAGACGCGGTATACAGGAACGGCACGCGCAGGATCTTGGTCTGAACGCCCTCGCGAGCAGCGTAGTAGCGGCACAGGTCGTTGGCTGCGTGCGCGATAATGCCCTTGCCCGTTCGCCCCGTGGCATCGGCGGCACCCTCGGCACCCGCGGGCCCCGCTACATACAGCAGTTGGACCCGGCGACCCGCGCACGTACGAAAGACCGAGCGCAGCAGCTCGATATCGCCCACGGTATCGGTATGCGGGGTAAGGTAATTGGATAAGTAGACCACGCGGTCGAACTCGTAGGCCTGCTCCAAGTGCTGGAGCAGCTCTTTCCACGAGGCATGGGGCGACGACTTATCGCGGCGCGCTTCCTGCGCGGCTACAACCTTAACGTGGTCCCCAGGGAATGCCTTGGCGCAAAAGTCATCGTCAACATATGCGGTGTTGCCAACAACCAGCACCTCCATGGCGCACCCCTCCCCTAAAATCCACTTCTGTCATAGTCAAACATGCGTATTATACGCTGTCAACGCGAGCTGGAACGCCTTTAAGGCTGTTTTAAGAACTTTTTTAGGGAATGTGGGGACTTCGAGAGTCCAAAATGAGCGCCCAATCCGGAAGTATGCGGCAAATTCAAGACATGCCGACAACACTGGATAGTAGCAACGCTTCTACCTGCGGCTTCTGTTCATGAAAAGGACCATGCTAATCCCACTCCTCGATGCGGGTGAGATACGGATCGGCGCCGTAGCGACCGGACAGGTATTGCTTGTCGAAAGCCGCGTTCTTGCTTACCAGATTACCGTTTGCCTCGTGGATGTCGGCGAGAGACCACAGTTGGCTCGCCTCCCCCTCGCCGCGCGCAGCGAACCATATCTCGTCACGGCGGAACACATCGTTTCGCATGGTAGACACGTCCTGGGACGAGAAGATGAGCTGTGCGCCACTCTTGTTGACCTCAGGATCCTTAAACAGCAGGATCACATAGCGAAGAAGCTTCGGGTGCAGTTTGGCGTCGAGCTCGTCTACCACAACGGTGCCACCACACTCAAGCGCTGCCATCAGATACGCAGCCAACCCCATGAGCTTCTGGGTGCCGGCAGATTCCTCGGATAAACGCAGCTCGTACGCTTTGCCGCCCACCTCGTGTCTCACGAAGACGCGCCGGCCGCGCCATTCCGGCGCCCTCTCCACTCTGAAGCCGTCAATACGCACATCAACGGCGCGCAAAAAACGCGTGACCTCGCGCGAGTCGCCCTCGTCGAGCATTTGCTCGAGCATCCGCTCCAGGTAGGAACTGTTGTAGTTGAGAAACACAGCGTCGAGAAACCAGCTGGCCGCCTCCTGGACCACCGGTGCATCGAAGTTGATGCAAAGGAACGATAGGTACGGCAGACTTGGGTTGAACCTCGCGGCCGTCACAAGCTTACGCAGTGTGGGGCCGAGTTCAACCTTTGTATCCTCGCGCTCGAACAGCATCGCCGTGCGTGACGCTCCCAATTTTCGCCGCCACAGGCCTTCGGACACGATCTCGTCCGCATGCACGGACAGGGCATAGCGGTACTCGTGCTCACCCGCGCGATAGTAGAGCTCGAACTCGGTGGGCTCGGCAGCAGACACATCATCGAACTTAAACGCCGAACAACGGGGTATCAAAGGGCGATCGCCCTCTGCTGCATCAGCACTGGCAGACAGCAGTCTTATCGGTCTGGCCACCGCCGAGCGAACGTAATCAAGAGACTCGAGCAGATTAGACTTGCCGCCAGCGTTGGGCCCGTACACCGCAGCCACCGGAAGGAAACTCTGCCCGTCGGAACACTCTATGAGGGAACGCTCAAACTCCTTCATCGGCGTCGCCTGCATGGAAAGCTCCACCTCATCGCGATAGGATCTATAGTTCCTGAAGGTGAACTGGCAAAGCATCGTCCTCAACATTCCTTTCATTGTTTTAAAAAGATATTTCAGAGTTTTTATTTGATTATAGAGTTTAAGCAGGCTAAATCAAGTGCTTGCTACACCAATGACAGCAGGCGCAAGGTGCCAAACCGCCCATACTCGACCATCCCATTGCCGGAATGGCGTTTAGCTAGCACGTTACGCATTACATGCATGGAAAAAGGGCAACCCTCTATCAGAAAGCGTCACCCTTAAAGCTCCCAAAGAGCTTTTGTATTGAGATATGTACTCTACACCTCAATGAAGTGAACCATCATACCGCACCACCTCGTTTTCAAAACGCCCAAATATGCGCTCCAATGCGAACATCGAATCGACAGCATCGTTTACAACCTTCACCGCAATGATGAAGTCATTTAACGACAGTGGGCACACCATTACGGGCCGCTGTCGCTATGGAGCCGAACCCTTATCCCCTCGGTGGGAAGGGGTCGTGGCCATGGGAATCCCTTGCGCGAATCCTTCCGTCGCGACGATGGACAATCAACTCCGATTCTTGATTGGAGCAAATGCGTCGACCGAGCTTTATCGCCTCGCTCTGGGTCGTCGTAACGAAAGAAGCGCGACTTGTTCCCTCGCCCTTAACCTGCCAATTGCCATCAGAACGCTTCGTAACGTGCTGATTTCTGCCTTTCATACTCACTTCACCTTCAATTCTGAACTCGCCGATATGTCTATAGCATGAGATATGTGACAGGTACCTTCGTGCCGATTTTCAAAAGTGTAGCCACTGGCGCGGACATAAAATGAAGCGCACGCAACGAGCACGTTGATCTTTTTGTCTTCTGGCAACCCTGCAAACCAAAGCGAAAGAGCAGAAAGGGTGCTGAAGTTCACATCCAAAGAAGCTCATATCGACGACCTGATGGACAGGCGCCTCCATATGAACGCAGCCGGCTACTACCATGGTCTACCCGGCGAGCAGAGCGTTTCATTGGTAGCGTCTTTAGCGTACGGGATGGGCATCTACGCCAACTGGCTCTTGCCGATCTACTGCATGTTCACGGAGCAAGAGAGCAAGATCGCAAACAATACCGTCGTGATTACCGGGCGAATGATCGATGGGTTCCGGTGCGCCGACGCCAGATCGGTATCTTGCGATATGGCCACGTCGAGCGGCAGTTGAATCGCAAGATCGATTCTGGAGGTGACATTCCCTACACGGATGCCCCCGCACGGCCTCGCGCAGCCATGTCAAGCATGCTGTAAAATATCGTCAAAAAAAGAGGGCCGACGCATCAACCCTCTTCAGGTGTCGCCCGAGAGCTTCCACCGCAATTGGCTATATTCTACTCGATATCCTGTGTTTGTCTACGGGCCCCAACACAAGTGAAAACTATCTTCATCTTCAGACGCTGACTTTTAAGTTGCAGCTATATAACTACGGAGTGAATCCATCTTGCTCCTAGCTCCGGTATTAACTATCTTGTGAAAATCCGAGGAGGACAGAGATCCGTGCAGATCTTCTAGCACGTTCGAATAATTTCGAATAACCTGATAGCACTCAGTTTTGGAAACCATCATCTTTCTGAGTAGATAGACAATTAGGACGACATAATCAGTAATAGTTGAAAAGTCTATCGAAGGAACGCCAATCTCGGATGACAGCATCTGGCCAAGCTGATTGCCCACTTTTGCCCTCTTAAACCTAACGTCATAAACGGCACTATTATGAGCAATCGCGTTACGGAGGTCCTTGAGCGCAAAGATAGTACGCTCAAGAAGCCCGGGACCGTCGTAATTGTTCGGAAGCTTTAGGTCATCAGATATGCTCTGTCTAACCGAGCCCTTTAAGCACGAATAGAAAACACCGAAGTTTCCTAGAGTCATGACCTCGAATAGCGCCCAAATAGGCAAGGGTTTATCGCTGTCGTAAAAATGCCTAACAACAGGGTTCTTGGAATAATTGTACTGAATCAATCTATTGATTTCCGCGCGCAGACCCAGGCGCTTTTTCATAGCAGCGCTATAGTCTTTACTTTTTCTAGGGTAATCACGGTACGCCACGAGCGTTCGAGAGAAAATATCTTCCAGCACGAACGAGTGAGAATCTTCAAGCACGGCTTCTAGCGTATAGTTCTTTAGCGCAGTTTCAATAAACATTACGCTTGGATATAAGAGCGCCTTGACCGCCATATCAAACTCATTTAAGGCAATTACCTCGTCAAAGCTCGTTAAATCCAAGCAGTTGGAAGAATTGCCCACAAAACGATGACCCTTGTAGCCATGATAATAGCCGTAATTCTTCATCTTTCTTTTATGGACAGAGCCGTGCGTCTCTATCCCTTTATCCCTAAGATGTTTCATGAGGCCATTGAGAGTTTTCATTATGGGTCCTTAAGCGCGGAGCCGAAATTGAATTAATTATATCCGCTACCGGACACCACTAGAGCATTATCCCAATCGGTACCGTCCTCATTCCCCTAAAGCTGCAGCATATAACACGACTACGCCACCGGATCATTTGATGGCATCGCGAACGGATCGCTGCAGCTTATTCAACCGAAATAACGGCTCGTCTTCTATCATGCGAAATGACTGCTTTGGACAGCCGTAAATAGGAAGACTGATTCCGGAAGCGACATTTCCTCGCACGAACTCGTCTTTTACGGTGCCCCGGATTCAAGCGTGGCTAACAAGGCAATCCAAGGTATCCCGTGAAGCCTCGTTATCAAAACGCTCAAATATGCGTATCGCCGCGAGTATCGAATCATCGGGTCGCAACCGGTCGAGCGGCGCCTTAAGCCCGACGAGAAGAACCCTGGCCGAAAAATCGATAAGCATGATCACGAAGAGCGGACTCGGCGGCCGGCAATCTAATGCCATGAATCTTCCAAATCATTCTTTAACCCTTGATTGGCAATACATCCCATTATTTATTCAGCGCCATAATGGACCAACCTCAACGCGACATAGAAGAGCCGAAGTCCCGCATCAGAACCTGACTATTATTCCCGCTGCTCCTCCGGAATAAATGCTTGCAATATTATAGCGACGGCAGGAATATGTCGCAGCTCGTCACAGCTATGGTTCGCCATGTAACTGAACGCACTAGTTAGCCATTTATTCGAACCGTGAACGTATTCCACCCCATAGGCTTCAAACAAAGATTCGAGTTCTCCAGAACTCAAAACTACCAATCCCTCGCGCGCAAGAAGCCGAAGCATCTCTTCAACGCTCACGCCCAGATCATCTGGAAGGTTTTCATAAACTTGGTGCTTATAATGACTTTTCACTATTTCTGGCATTTTGTCCCGCTGCCCGCCCGGACAGCCTTCAAGCTCTCGATAAAATCGCTCAAGGGAATTCCTCACTTCTCGAATTTCATTCCGTTTATCATTGGTAGTGATAAATAGATTGGATACGCGCTTAAAAATATCGTTATTATCCAATAAATCAAAATCCGTAATTACTTTGCATCTAATTCCAGCCGAATCATAAAACTTCTTAATGCTCTCAAAACCCGGCTTACCGTTAACAGAAACAAATAGGCCGCTGTAATTGGTATCAAATTTAGAAATTAGTTTACGATATACGGCGGCATCTCTAGGGCCTTCGACAAGGACGGCCTCACTCGAAAATAATGCATCCAGATACTCGGCTGAAAAATCCGAGCGGTCAATTAAGCTCAGGATTTCCTTATTGGAGAGCACTTTTGCGCAGCGCATGTCGCCATCTCGGTTAAGACGCACGATGGTAAGCTCCTCAGAACAAGACGAGATGAGCCCCTGGAGTAAGAAGGAGCTATGCATGGAAATAAACACATTGTTGAGACTTTCGTTCTCAATAAAGTTTTTGCCCAGGATTTCCCCCATCCTGCGCGCATATGGAGGATGAAGAAAAGCTTCAGGCTCATCCAAAAGAAACACCGGCTTGCGCCTTCCCATCAAACTCAAAAGAACGGAAACAAAACTACGCAAGCCATCGCCCTCTTCGCGCAGCGGCGTAGCCTTAGACAAGATAGTCAGACGACGTGGCATATCATGTGTTGCACCACGATATTCCTCAAATGAATCGCTAACGACGGGGACAATCCTTTGGCGACTCGTGCTCGCATCTAGAACAACGTCCCTGTTAAATAGTGGAGTAATTTCGGACGCTATCGTCTTGCAGTCCGGATCGGTGTCGTATGCCGAGCTAAGGCTGTTGTAGTTATCGTCGTTTATGCCATAAGCTTGATCGCCAATCGACATCAACAGGCGATCCTCGGTACCCACATAGTCAACCATCGCAGGTCCAAAAAAGCGCAGCGCCTCGCGGCGAGCTTGTTCTGGCCCTTCATAGTTGTCGTCATCAAAACACCGAGAAAAACTCTTGCGCCAATCATCGGTCGGGGAAAAGCAAGGGGTACGATAATTCGGAGAAAATGCTATTCCACCCGGAGTCCAATTTATGCCGGTGTTGCAGTAATCGCGGAGACGCCATCCCCCATTACAACGAACAACTTTATCATCGAGACCCTATGTATCGATTATTTCATTGCTGTTTGCTGGGAAATTGAGGTGGATTTCATTAAAGACAACGCGCTTGGTCAACTCCCCTCCGGAATAGCCCACCCCTGGATTACCCAAAATCTCAGAACGAATTTCTTTAAGTGATTTACTTTTACCAGAATTATTTGGTCCAATGAATACAGTAATCTTCTTAGGCTTTACTGTCGTACCGTCCACCGTGACCAGCTCATTGACTTTAAAAGAATATCCAGCCATATTCATACTCCTCGACCGCTGCTTTAGTCGATTATTACAAACTGCGGGGACATGCAGTGAGCACAATCGATGAGCGAACTGAAACAGAAAAATGGGCTCGAAGAACAGCGTACGTGCCGCCAGGCCACTCGGTCATGGTTTCGAATCGATGACTCAGCCAAAACGGCTCTTTTGAAAACCGCGACCGGATCCCTCAGATAGAGAAACGAAAGCCTTGTCAATGCGCCACCCTTTACGATATTGTCTCAATTCTCAAAATATCATGAGGGGGAATCGAGCCAACAATCGCTCCATCAATCTTGGGCAGGCAGTAATCCGTCGACATATTACCGCTGAGTACATCAATGAAGCTCGACAATATTGAATCATGGGCATAAGGCTGAATGCGATCAAAAGAGAAGGCAAATTTGACCCTGATTGAAACCCCCAGGCTTTTCAATGCCTCAACTGCTTCGGCTCCCGCAACATCCTCTAAAGACCACGCAAATGTTTCCCCACCCAACGTTGCTGAATATTTTGAATATTGCCCGGCCATGGATTTAAGCAGGTAGAAGCAGACACAGCCAGTCCTGCGTGGATGTTCAGCAAAATAATGATTTGCCTTCTGAAGAACAGTCTCAGTTTGGCCCAAGTTCAACCCAACAACCCCGGAAAGATAGCGAAATTGGTCAAATGCCTCTTCCCTAGAGAAAGCCTTCAAACCCATTTCCGCAATATCATCCGCAGAGAGCACTCTGGTAGCATGCCATCCAGTTATCGTTTCTTCTTCTAGCAGTTCAGCGAGAATGGCCCTTTCCGACCCGTAAGACCCAGTCAAGCGTTGGTGATAATCTGAAAATAGGCGCATTATGTCTTTTCGACTATCCAAGTCGTACATCTATCGACCCTCATCCAATCTGGACGAACAGTTGCAGCAATTTGACAGAACGCCCTTCTTTATAGAAAATTGCCTCGCAAAACCTTCGTCAAACGAAGCTTGCAGTTCTTTTAGAAAATCTTGCATCAAGCGTAAGCGGCAACATTTCATAACGAAGGAGCATGTCGACAATCGACAAGTCGACCAGCATCTTAAAATCTAGATTTGCATACTCCCCTTGCGTGCTCCTTCCTCAACTTTAGGAAACCCAAGCCGATAGGCACGCAGGCGAAAATAGTTGCTGTTCTTTTCCAGATAAGCTCTAGCATCTTCTTCACTCATCAGCGAGAAATGGACACCCCTAGATTTGAGATGATCAATCTGCTCTGACGCCGTAAGCCACGGCTTTCTATTGGCGTCGGTCATCAGATCTCCGTTCGCGATGATTAACTCAAGATTTTATATTAAGGCGTTTAACTGAGCGAATCACTAAGATTTGGCTGTTACGTCAAATACCCTTTAGCGCAACAACCCGAATACTCTGAAACTAAGGAATGCCAATCCGATTAATGGAATTATTCACCGTGCATTTGAGAACATCATCCTGCCCATCAAAAGTCATTGGAAAATACTGCAGGTAGCGGTTGCCAAGTATGTCCGAGTACGTGACGAGGATGCGATAGCCGGCCTCCATCACCGGCTTTGCTTCACCACCAAAATAGATAACCAGCTCACTCTCCCCTCCCACTGGAAGCTGTCGAGTCTGGCACCAGGCGACCCGCGGAGTTCCAAAATGGGCCCACTCATTTCTATTCGCAATTCCAACCCTCACATTAACCGCAGGCCCAGCTCCCATACTGGATATTGCATAACGATTAGCGGCATGCTCGTCCACAGGACTCTCGTCGCAAGGAATAGCTGGGGCTCCGCCATCAATCAGCAGACGATCAACGCAGTCCAAAGCACCCGATTTGTATTCATCGTCCCTGGGATCAGCCTCGGTAAACACACCGTGAGCGAAACCGTTCTTCGACATACATAGTTGCTTTTCCGACAAACGGGTTAAGGCAATACAAGGGAGAACGTTCATCACATCAGAATGATTCCGGTCTTCTCTACCAGCTAGCAGCGAGAAATACAGCACCGCGACCGCCGAAATTGAGCCCACTAACGCGCCAAGATACCCAAGCAGGCCGTTAGCGTCCCATACGGGATGCAGCCATGGAACTGGTGTATCAATTGAAAACGCAATCTGAATGACTATTAGCAAAAATACAGAGAGCACCACAACGCAAGCAATAAACGCCTTAATTAAATCGAATACCGAAGGCTTCCTCTTGCCCGAACACATTCCAACCAAACTCATTTCACGAAACACACGCTTTAATAAAGTTGGCCCCAAAATCGGTTACCTGGTAGCTCCAGCGATGGAAAACGAATTTCTTGTCATCTTCAAGCTCAACCTTCGCCTTCGCATTTTGGATAGCCTCGCTTGATTCGAACCTTTCAAGCGTAGCTTTAACATCATCAGCATAGTAATCACAACGCTTGAGGATGCCAAGTCGATCCAGGTTTCCCAGATACACCAGCGATTGATCAGGGTACTCGCAAACACCCTTACAGCACTCGTTATAGCCTTCTACGATTAGCGTCCATTTAATTGGAACTAGCTCGTCTGCGCTGACAATTCTTAAGTCAACGAGCGGAATAGACGCGTGTTCAGCATCATCAGAGCCAGTCAACGTACTCAGTAACTTAGTCTCGTCGGGACTAATCTCCTTAAGTAGCTGAACAAAACTGGGGTGGACGTACTCTGCCGTCCGATCATCCATCGAGGAAAGTAACAGATTCGCATACATCCCTCGTAATTCCTCGCTGTCATAGCAATATGCGAGTTGTTGAATTGCTGGAACTGCGATATGCGCCGGAGGTTCGGTAAGATGCTCCTCGGGAATCTTATCAACACGAGACTCTATAGCATCGATAGCCAGCTTGATGCTTTCCTCTCTATTAACAACCCAGCGATTCCACGAGGAAAGCCAAATGGCAACAGTCCGTGGAACCAGGCTAACCGTTTTTCCTATCGACTCCGCAGAGGGATGAACAAGGTCGTCATATGCCTTTTCAAGCACCGGTATAGTGGCAATTTCATTAACCTTATCGAGATCCATATCAAACTCCTTGCACCCCACCGTCGGTAAGCCAGTAAAGTCATCTCACACTAACGCACCAACAAGATCGTCTATCAAACGGGCTGGGAAACACCCCAGCCCTAACAACCCAGCAGGAAACACACTATTCCTCACAGGCATGGCTACGCAAGCGCGACGGCAGCAATTTGTCAATCTCCCCCGGCTCAAATGACTGGTGCCCGTTCTTAAGCCTGTCGCGAGCCTTCTCGTACGCCTTGTCGCTCGTCCTTGGCGCTTCATCGTATATTTCGGCTTGCTTCTCAATGAGCAAGTCGCGGCATCTGCGGATCTCTCCAACTTCAAGGTCGTCAAAATCCGTAAGCAACGACTCATAGTCCTGAAGAACAACCCAGAGTCGATTAGCGCAACGCACGTGTTCCTCAGCTTCCTCGGGCAGCTTAGAGCCACGGGTATACAGATTTAACCCAAGCGATAAGGCCGAGGTAATGGAAGCGACAACAGCCCCAACTCCGGTCCCGGTTTGACCTATAATGACGCTAATTACTCCACAAGTTGAAACCGCAGTTAGAATTATCTGGCTGATGGAAATACGATTGACCGTCTTACGCTTTAGAGTTGCCGCTTCCTGCTGCGTCTGATATGTATACGACAGCTTGCCGTAAGATTCCTCAATCTGTCCGCGCAGCCGCTCCCTATAATCCAATCTATCCAAAACAACCTCCTAGCGCGCCATTTGGCGAAGCACCTTTCCGAGGCACTCATAACTTTTGGCTGTATCGATAGCCTGCTGGCTACCTGGGCTAAAAAGCGCGAACGGCACCGCGCCTTGCAGGGAAAGGCGATTAAACTCATCCAAAAGTTGCATCTCATATGCCCCCGCTGGTGCAGAGCTCTCCCCATTCGCCCAACGCCAACCAGCAATCGCGGAGAACACGAAGCTATCGATAACGATGCCGGACAGCCTATAGCTTGAGAAGCTCGCGGCGTGGACATTTCGAATATGCTTGCAAGTGTCGAACAGGAGTCCCCTCGAGCTTGCGTTTTTCTCTTTCATCGCCTCCTGCTCCGCCTTGGGATCAGTCGCAAGCCATCGACCGCCCATATGAGTATCGGGGTAGTCGTAACTCACAAATGATCCCCAGCTGTCCACACGCTCAAATGCCGGGAGAAGTTCAAACTTCATTCCATCCGAGAAACTGACAACGACAACCTGACCATCACCCTTAACATCAGTCGTAGAGTAGGTTTCGGAAACTGCGGATTTAACAGCCTGAAGTAATCTTGATTGTCCATTCCCCCTATACATGTCATAACGCTCGTACTCGCTCCTAGGAAGGGACAGCAATACGTCAAGATCGCTATCTGTTGTTGCGGTACCACGCCCATAAGAACCAACATACAGTGAATGTGCCGTCTCGCTGTTGGAACTCCAAAACTCCGAGTTCACAGCCTTGGTAATCCGTTTGTACCTTTTGGAGATCAATTCTCTCTTTGCAGATTCAACGCCAACGATATTCTTCTTAACTCGGTCCATAAGCTCAACAACCTCACAATCTGCTCACCGACAAAACGACAGCCTAGGTCATGCCACATGAATAGCAGCGGCACTAATCCATTGAATCAATTTTACCGCCGAACACCCATGCGAACATAAGTGCTCTTATTAAGGTAATTCATATAAAACGGCTACGCGGCATCGGCAAAAACACCGCCAGAAACAAAAGGGCAGCGACCCCACATCGACTCCGATATCCTACGCCATTTCGCGGTGTTCTTCATCGTTCGAACAAAAGGATATATACGTCAAAAAACGAGACTGCACACGGCAAAAGCCGCTCGGCACATACATAATTAAAGAGATGCGGTTCCGCCGTAGAAGTGGTTCACCGGAGTAAGCATACTCGTCTCGCCCGCACGCTCATAATTGACGCCTGTGTCAGAAGGGCGTGATTTTACTACATCCATCATGCTTGACCCAGAGGTCTTTAACGGAAGCACCGTTACACCTGGGCGGCAAGCGATGCGAAAGCTCCTTAAAAACTGAGACGCGTTCGACCTACACTTAATCATCGAATCGCAGCCAGTCGATCGTCGATTAAAAAGCGGCGACAAGAACCAAAGGAGGGCACATGAAGAGCATTGCCACGCAGAGCTTGACCTATGCAGCAGCCTCGCGGACTTTTCCTGGAAGGTCTCGGTGCCGAGTCTCGAAGAGTCGCAAGGCGGCCTCATGCTGGAGTTGCCACATCGAGCATAGTCAACTATGCGCGGGCGGGACGCCGCTAACGGCCAACGCCCCAACAGTCAGCCACTCCCTCTCCCACAACATTACCCAGAAAGATCGCTGATGTTGACTGGGGTTCCCGTAAAATAAAACCCCAACTAAATATGTGCGGAGTGCCGGCCTGGAGCTGCCTTCGGACCCTATTGTCTGCTCACCGAGAGGCTCCGCTATGAAACGACCCCTTTACTACCTGCTCTGCGCGATCGCGTGCACGTCCATGGTCGGCGCGACGATGCCTATGGCGGCCATTGCGGAGGCGATTCAGCCTCAAGCAACAGCCGAGCAGCAGGCACAAGCCGACGCCACGAGCAGCGGCACAGGCAAGGCCGAAGACGGCACCAACACAAATGCGACAGCGGATACAGTAGAGGACAGCACCGCAACATCCACCGGCACCAGCCAGACCGACACCGCGGACGCCAACGCCACAGACACCGCCATGCCCGGCACCACCGCCGCAACCGGCACCCCCACCCCATCCCTCCGAGCCCAAGCCACCCCCGCGCCCGCCGCGATCTCCGCCACGTCACAAACCGGCTACGCCCACTCCACTACCGCAACCCAAAACGGCGTCACCTTCACCGTCTGGTGGAACGACGCCCCCGCGGGCACCGCGACGACCTTCCACGTAACCCAGGCCGACGGCTCGTCCCAGGCCAAGGCGCGCATGGACGTGCCCACCTACTGGGACGGCGGCGGCCAGGAAAGCGTCTGCGACCCGTCGCGCCAGGCATGGTCCAGCTACCACAGCCTGGGCACCGCGGGCCACGACTTCACCTTCGACTTCACGGCGTCGGGCACGTACCGCATCCACTTCTACTTTATGGACAACGACAGAAACGACCCCCAAAACGACAAGGGGATCTACTACCTGCGCACCACGGCGGAGGTAACCGTAAACGACGCCGCCCGCCCGAGCGTCGCGCAGATCGTCAACAGCGCCGTGGACCTGTGCAGGCAAGAGACAAACGGCTCGGAATACGACATGGCGCTGTGGCTCCACGACTGGACGCTCGAGCAGCTGGAGTACGACCACAGCCTCAACTGGTACGGAGACCTGGACCAGCACCAAACATCAGCAGCGAACCAGCTATTCAAATAAGCTTCCGCCTGACGTCTTTTGCAGCAGTTCGACAAAACCGATCTGGTTTAACACGTGCTTAATCGCATACGTCTCAACATATCTCATAAGAAGCTCAGTGAGTTCCTTAATGAACCGTTTGAACTCATTCTCGGTCAGATAGCGCTCAAGCATCCAAACCATTCGAATGTAGTTGACGTTTTTGCGCCCACCGACCTTGGCGCAATAAAGCCTCTCATCATGGGCGCAAACATTGCGGAATTTAACGAGGACCTCAATCGAAACCCTCGCGTCATCCACACTGAAAAACCCGAGCTTGTGTGATCCGGTCCTACCCGTCGAGTCCACAATCATTTTGCAAACCGCAGACTTATCCTTGGGCTTCATTAAGTTATAGAAATGTTCGATGTTCCCAAAAGTCAGGTCGTTCACCAGCACCCAAATGGGCACCGCACCATATGAATTTCGGTAATGAGCGATGAAATCTGATTTGCTATTAGATACCCTACGACCCAAAACCGACGTAAGGCCAGCAATCTCTTGCGCGAAATTGGCCCCATTTTTCCCGGCGCTAGCAAATTCATTTTCATCGCAATAATTTGACTGGAGAAGATACGCTTCGGGAGCTCGGTGGGCATTCGAAAAAGCATAGGCGACCGCAGTCTTGATTTTAGCCTCAGCCAAAATCAAATATCGAAACGTAAGAGACCTTAGCTCTCTATCAAAAGTGAACAGAGTATATAAATCCGAAAACGATATGCCCTCAAGATACCGATCTTCGCCAGACTCTCTACTCTTGCCAGTATCGAGAAATGGATCCTTATAGCCATTGACAATTGAGTAGTAGCCCTCACGCATCAGAGTGGGACCAGTATCCTCATCGACATCCAAACCGCGAGATTCAAGAAGTCGAACTTGCTCATCGATAGTCAAAAAGGGCTTATCAGACATACCAACTCCTTAAATGAAGAGAGACGGCCATCCATAAGAACAGCCGTCTCTCCGCAGGACGTAGGCCCGTAGGTTGACTACGTCAATACCGCTATATTTACTTTATCCCCTGGACTCCAAGGGGTCAATTCAAATTAGGAGAGCAGAAATCCTTCATGAACCTGTTCCGACTGCGGCTCGATCACTAAGATGTCCTGCGGAGCAATCGAACCTTCAATAGCCCCATCAACCTCAAGCGAGAGCTGATCAGCATCGGAAAAACCGTCAAGCGCCTTTACAAACTTTGACATAATTGGATCCTGAGCATAAGGCTGGATACGATTAAAATTAAAGGCAAATTTCACCCTGATCGGAATTCCCATTTCCGTCAGCCTCTCACCCGCACCAGGCCCTAAACCGCCCTCCACCGACCACCTAAACGTTTCCCCACCCAAAGTCGCTGAATATTTCGAATAACGGTTGCTCATAGACTCAAGCAGATAGAAACATACATGGTTGCTCCGACGAGGATGTTCGTCTAAATAATGCTTCGCTATCCGAAGAACCGCATCAATCCTGTTTGAATCTAGCCCAACGATATCGTATAAACTGCGAAACCGATCAATCGTCTCAGTTTTTGAATATGCTTTGAGTCCCCCGTGCCTTATTTCTTCTTCCGAGAGCACCCTAGTCGCGTGCCACCCCGTAATTTTTTCCCTATTGAAAAGCTCTATGAGTGCGGCTCGACCCCTTCCATCAGAACCGCACAGCTTTCGATAGTCAGAATGCAATCGCATTAAATCGATACGGTTATCGAGATCGTACATATTTCAAGCCCTTCTTTAACGCCATCACACGAGTAGAATTGCTCAAGGCGAGATAGCAACAACACTAAAAAGAATATTTGTCCGCTTGAACACCGCTGTTTATTGCGAGACGGCGCACACGGCGTCGACGGGAAAACCATCGATACAGACAACGCTGTTAGCAATGGCATCCGCGCCTTACATACCCCAAGGCACCTTTAACGGATCAAATCTTGGAAAGGCGATTAACTCACAAAGCGAGCGTTCCAGCTTGGAGCGAACAGCCATAAGTTCGGTTTTAAACCCTTGCAAATCCAATCCCATCTGGTTATTACAGGCTATATCGAGTATTGACCACGAGGAGGAGCAACCGGAAGGATCAGACACAAGCTTCTCCGAAAAGTCGTAGTGCATGAATGCGTTTCGCAAAGGATGAGCGCGCTTAATCCATCTCTTATCTTCTCTCGAAATAAGCCTCTCGACTTCAGACAGAAACCTGTTCGTACAAAGATCAAGCTCCGCATGGGTCCTTGCAAAGGTAGTAAATATCTGAAGAGCCCTTGCGACATGGTCCAAACTCAAACAGGAATACTTAATAAAAACCGCGTCAGTAAAGAATCCTGCTTCAAACAAAACATCAACTGATACAAGCAGCATAAGGAGCTCAGAAAGAAAAAAGAAAATCACGTCGTCCTTGCATCCAATGATTTTTACCTTTTTGACCAAATCTTCGAATCGGCGATCATTCGAACGAGTTTCAAAGGCTGAAACATCAAAAACAGACCGATCTGCATAATACGATTGAGAAAAACGATATAAAAAGCTACCAGAAAACGCCGAATGGTATCCGATTTCATACGGAAAGCTAGTGGCGCTTGAACCGAGAAGCTCCGATGAGTCCTTGGTAAAGAGATGAATGGAAGAAAAGGTTGCATAACAGGGAAGTTCACCGTAATAGGTGATTCCGATATTGTTTCGAAACCTATTGAGAAGCTTTGGAAAGGGACCACCAGAGAATTGCTTATTGAGTTGATCTATTACGGCTCGGGTTTCCGAAAGATAATCATAGAAGCTCATTTTGTTCGAGCTGAGAGACTTTGTCATATGCCGAATACGAGTTACGCGTAGATCTTCTACGGGAATATGAAAACCGAGCTTCTTATTAATGAAAGGAATCGCATCGTGCACAGCAACCGCTACGAACGGAAGCGCCGTGATATCAAGAGCGATTGCCTCATTGGGAAATTGTTCTGCATGTCTCACCATACGACCAATGAATAGGCCCTCGTCGATGATAAGCCGCCAGCTAAACAAATCTCTGGAGTCAAGGTGGATATCTAGCATTGTTTATGAATACCCCGTTTACTATATCTAAGCCCGAAACACCCATCGCAGGCTCCGCCAAATCCGCTTACCCATACGACACCGGCTATCGCCTGGTCCAGAATCTCGGATTTAAACTCTCCTTTTCAATATGCTCGGCAAAGGCGACCCAGCTGCATCTCCATTCCGAGTAAAACGACTCAATCTCTAAAGCAGAATAGTTTTCGCCAATTTTCGAAGGCAAGACTGAGCCATGGGCGATTTCATTTCTTTTGTATTGGAAGTCATCGATATGACTCCAAGCTCTTCCCAAAATTGGCGCGGGGTCCCCCAAATCAAATAAATAACAGATAGTCCTAACCTGGGTCGACTTCATATAGCTCCCGTCATCTGGAAAATAATCAGTGAACTTCAAATCGCGAACACAAGAGTCGAGTAAAGACCGAACGTCCCTGGCGTTACCAATTTTGGTTTTTACATTAGACGCATCAGCATATGACCGAAAGGATGAATTTAAGGCTGCTGCTATAAACCCATCCTGCATGTTTTTCAATTTTCCCCTATAAGAATTGGCCGTCTCAAGAACAGCTCGAACAGTCCCTTTGAGTAGCTGCTCATAGGCCGAAAAAAGAAATACAAAGGAAATACCTTTAGCCGTCTTTACCAGAATATCATCAGGAGAGGGATTCGATTCTCTATCGCCGATCTGTTCGAAAATATTAGCGGACCTCAAAAGCAGCTCAAGTTCCGACATGGACTGTTCAAATAGATCGATCTGAGGTTTAAGGCTCAATGTATCCATGATTCAAAAAAGCCTCTTTTGCATAAGCAATCCGCCCCTTTACCTTAGGAAGCGAATTAGTTGCAGACGTCGTATACCCACGAAAAGCCTTAGAATCGATCCAGTTGTTTTTACTGCACACCTCAAGCTGGGGACATACTCTGAGAGCCTGCGCAGCCCCAACAGAGACTCCCTCAAACACGTTAGCAGGAGTTGATCCCTTTCCGCCCCGCTTCAACCCATTCGGAAAACACCGAGCAAGATAATTCATAACCCGATTGAATTCATCTCTATATTCATCAAGCAGCTCCTCATCGTATTGATTGCCCTTCTCGATAAAGGAGTTAAGGAACTCTTTAACCGAGTGTTTAAAACCCTCTACACCGTTTAAATAAGCAAAAAACCTGAGGACATATTCCTGAAGACTACCATCCGACTGGCGGTTTTTGGGGACAACAACAACAGTTCGAAAATCAGCATTGGATGACAGTTCATTAATTAAATCGAGAAAAACTCCGCGATAGATACAGGATCGCACCTCTTGAGATGTCAATGATATGCCTCCCGTATTCAGGCGCTCAAAGAGGTCGAAACGGACCTGACGATCGCTTTTGTCATTCAGAACCGTTACCTTTATTGGGCGATCGAGAAAAATCGAGCGCATGTCTTCTGGCAAATCCGAAAAGCAGCATCCATTAAGCTCGGGCAGCTTGCTTAATCCCTTAAGACATAGAGGAGCCTTCAAGCCCAACTCCTCGCGCTGTTCCCCTTCAAGAATAAAATTGACAATCGAGAGGCTACGCTGAAGTCCGTCCACAACTTCCCAAACAACAGCCTCATCTGGAGTAGAAGAAGTTGCCATAAATAAATTTGGAACCGGAATTCCCAGCAGAACCGACTCTATAAGGCCAGACTGTCTCTCATCGTCCCACCGAAACTGCCTCTGGTACTCAGGAGCAATATCGATTCTCTTTTTCAAAATCCTTCTTGTTAGCTCATCGCATGTAAGATCGTAAGTATCAAAACTAACTTTCATGCGCTGCGCTTGTAAAGCAGAACGCATGTCTTGAAACGTGGGTTTCATAATGCCCCAAACGTCATCGACCACTAGACCACTTCTGAGTTATTTTACTTTACGAACCGCGTTCACGAAATATCGACTCGCTTATGACAGGGTGGTCGCACGCATCCTCGCCCACAAGCGAGAGGATAGTCGAATCAGCCGCATTCCAGGTTCTTCAACGTCAAGACGATCCACTTCGGATTGGGCACTACGGCAACTATCACGACATCACCCAATCCGGCACGCAGGTTTGAGAAGCCGCCCTTATCTTGACAGCCAACACCCCGGAGCATACGACGCGGCCTGGCGCACGTCAAGCAACGAGAGGACTCGCCATGCCAATAGACGACATCATCTACCTACTGAAGTTCGCTCCCCAAGAGGAGTACATCGACGACCTGATGGGCGCCTCTATATGAACGCCGCCGACTACTACCACGGTTTGCCTGGAGAGCAGGGCGATCCGCTAGAAGCGTCTCTGGCGTACGGCGTGGGCGTCTACGCCCATTGGCCCTTACCGATCTACTGCATGTTCACGGTGCGGGAGAGCGACATCGTTGACAACGCTGTCGTGATTACCAAGCGAATGGTCGAGGAGTTCAGGTGTTCCGACGGCTGGATCGGCATCGTGCGGTACGACCGCTTTGAGCGGCTGCTAAATTGGGATATCGATTCTGGAGACGACATTTCCCTACACGGCTCCGTCCTCTATGGCGCTCCAACCCCTCCCCAACATTCCCCAGAAAGATCGCTGATGTTGACTGGGGTTCCCGTAAAATAAAACCCCAACTAAATATGTGCGGAGTGCCGGCCTGGAGCTGCCTTCGGACCCTATTGGCTGCTCACCGAGAGGCTCCGCTATGAAACGACCCCTTTACTACCTGCTCTGCGCGATCGCGTGCACGTCCATGGTCGGCGCGACGATGCCTATGGCGGCCATTGCGGAGGCGATTCAGCCTCAAGAAACCGCCGAGCAGCAGACGCAAGCCGACGCCGCCACGAACAGCGACACAGGCAAGGCCGAAGACAACACCAACACAATCGCGGCAGCAGATACCGCAGAGGACAGCACCGCAACATCCACCGGCACCAGTCAGACCGACCCCGCGGACGCCAACGCCACAGACACCGCCACGCCCGGCACCCCCGCCCCATCCCTCCGCGCCCAAACCAACGGCACGCCCGAGGCGATCTCCGTCGCAACAGAAACCGGCTACGCCCACTCCGCCACGGCAACCCAAAACGGCGTCACCTTCACCGTCTCGTGGAACGACGCCCCCGCGGGCACCGCGACGACCTTCCACGTAACCCAGGCCAACGGCTCGTCCCAGGCCAAGGCGCGCATGGACGTGCCCACCTACTGGGACGGCGGCAGCCATGAGAGCGTCTGCGACCCGTCGCGCCAGACATGGGCCAGCTACCACAGCCTGGGCACCGCGGGCCACGACTTCACCTTCGACTTCACGGCGTCGGGCACGTACCGCATCTACTTCTACTTTATGGACAACGACAGAAACGACCCTCAAAACGACAAGGGAATCTACTACCTGCGCACCACGGCGGAGGTGACCGTAAACGACGCCGCCCGCCCAAGCGTCACGCAAATCGTCAACAACGCCGTGAACCTGTGCAGGCAAGAGACAAACGGCTCAGAATACGACATGGCGCTGTGGCTCCACGACTGGACGCTCGAGCAGCTGGAGTACGACCACAGCCTCAACTGGTGCTCGGCCGAAAGCGGCCTCACCCGCCACCAGGGCACCTGCGAGAGCTACCAGCGCATCTATTCCAAGCTCCTTGACGCCGCGGGCATCGCCAACGGCCGCATCACCGGCAACGGCCACACCTGGAACGCCGTAAAGATCGACGGCAAATGGTGCCAGATGGACCTAACCTGGGACGACACCAGCGACAACTGGTACGGGGACCTGGACCAGCGTCATCTGTACTTTGGCCTGACCGACGAACTCATGGCAATCGCCCACTCCGACCACACGGCAAACTACCAAAGGGATGACTACGCCTACCGCTCGACCGACCTATCCAACAATTACTTTGTGCGAAATGGCAAGGCCGATAAATGGGCCGAGAAGTATGCCGACCGCATTCAGCAGCAACTGGATACCAGGGAAGAAAGATTTTCCATTGATGCCGATAATCAGTCTTTCCCGCCGAGCATCTCGGGAATTCAGAATGGGATTGTTGCGTATGCGATGAATCAAATAGACCGGAAGACCGCTGGAAACAAAGACTATCTATCTGCCGAGTCGAAGGTCGAGATGATGTCGAGCAGCAGCTGAACCGCGGCAGGGGCTCGACACCTGCTCGGTGGATGCCGTCCCCCAGGCGGTGAAGGTGAGGGGGATCCAGCCCGAGGGGATGTAGGAATGCGATAGGAAAGTCATAGATGCGGGCGTGCTGGCTAAAATGGGTCGGCCGGGATTGGTCAATCTCGGCCGACTATATTTGGCTAAATTATTCCATCGCTAACACAGAAAGCTCGCTGATGTTTACTGGTGTTTCCGAAAACCCCAACAAAATATGCGCGGCATGCTAGCCCGGTGCTTCTTTTGGACCCTATCGCCTGCTCCCAGAGAGGCTCCGCTACGCCCCCCCATCGCCCACCATGTGCAATCGCGCGCATGTCCATGGCAAGCGCACCAATACCCATGGCGGTCATCGCAGAAGCCATGCGGCCTCAAGCAACAGCCGCGCAACAGGCACAAACTAAGACAGCAATAAGCGATACTGACAAGGCCGAAGGGACCACAAGCTCAAACACCACCGACTCAAGTGATTCCGCAGTAGATGTCAAAAGAGACAACAACGCCGCCCCCGTCAGCGCGGCCAGCGCAACCGACAGCACCATCCCCCATTAGCTTCCTCATCGAGCAGCGCGCTGGGCGCCTCCTCGATGGTCTTCCTCGGAGGAGTCTTCATTTCCTTGCACAGCAGTTCCTCGTCGACCGTTACGATGTTCGCAAATTCGGCACGTATCCCATTCGTCTGTGATTCGCTGCTTAGCCGCCAGAGACCACATGACAGAGCGCGGACCGTGCTCCGTCATGTGGTTGTCAATTTCCAAAAAACTTGACGTTACCAGTGATGCGGTTTCAAACCGGTTAAAAAGGGGTATCGACCCAAGCCGATACCCCTAATGCAAGCACGCTTTAATCCAATTAAGCCATTATCAATACTGCTTTATCGGATCAGCGTGCATCGTGAATTGAAAGCCAATCCAGCAAGCTATCGAAGCTCTCTGTAAACTTGATCCCGTTTTTCGTGAAATAGCATATTCGCGGGTACATCTTTAGAAACAACGCTATTCGCAGCGATGACCGCATTATCGCCAATGGCTACACCTTTAAGCACCACGACATTCGCGCCAAGCCAGACGTTGTCGCCAATATGCACGGGCGCTGTCGTAGTCGGCTGGTCCCGATACATGATCCCATCCTGCGACATACCGTGGTCGAAGTCATACACATGGACGTTTGGACCAAATAGGCAGCCTCTACCAATCTCAATTCGTTCATGAGCAATCAGGACGCAACCGTAATTGAAAGACGTTCGTTCACCGACGCTAATAACGCCTTTATCCGATACGCGACAATAAAACGGTCGCCTGAAAGCCTTCGTCATGGTTATCTGGCCAGGGAATCTCCCTGCAAGAAACGCCAACTTACCCCGGACATAAATCCAGGTCGCCACATGCTCAACAAAGTCCATTAAATTCAAGAGAAACGCCCCTAGTAACTATTTCCTTTTAATAAGCTGTTTCACAAGAGTCTTGAGAGATTTCACGAAGCCGTAGGCGCCAACAAACCGAGCAGTGCCCTCGAACCCCTTATGCTCATAAGCCTTCCAGAAACCATCAACGTTACCCTGCGGAGAGGACGACCTCTCCAGCATCGGATTACCGGGCAGCACCTCTTCAAGAGATATATCTGTTACGCCGGGCTCAAATACACCAGATGCGACAATACGCTCGGCTAGCTCACTATTAACCATAACAACAGAAAGTCCCTTATGATCATTAAAACCTTTGCGAACTCGATCGACGCCAAGAAAATCAGCAAGAGTAAAGTCGGAAACCCTGTTGACGTCGGTATAGGCGCAGTTATAACAGCTGGAATTTAAAGCGTTATTGCTATAGAACACATCTCGCCAAGTATTAGATTCAATCGTGTCGTAGAGAGCAGTGCCGTCGTCCAAGAGAGCCTTCTCGACATGGACTCCCCAACCTCTGTCCTTGGGGCGATGAAAATATTTGATGACCTTCTTTCCGGACTTTTTTTCCAAAAAGGAAATGTATTCGCGGAACATACGATTACTAGGTGTGCCATGGCAGATTAAATCGCAGGTAACCAACTGTCCGGAATAGTTTTTCTTAGACAGAAAACTCCTAAGACCCGCAATTTGGCATGGGGTTCCGCTGTAGAGCACGTCAAGACCTTGTTTCAAGTCGTTATATGCTTCGACATATGAAGAGCCAACGAAGCCCTGTGAGTATTTTGAGCCTCGACAAGATTGCGCGTCGTCAACAGAGGCACAACGCCGCTGAACAACGCGGAAATCTTCATCGAAGCAAGCGCCGTAAACGACGCCGCCATTATTTAGGACGTAAGTAGCCAAGGTCCAAAACGCGGCACCCGAGGAACTTTTTGCGCGTTCGGCGTCGTCAGCCTGATAAGCCAATACCCGACGAGAGTTCATCTTCAGATCGTCGCTCGTCAAACCATTAGCCGGACATACCCTCTGGCACAAACCGCACTCAACACATTTTGATTCGTCAATCTTCGGACGGTAAAACCCATGAGAGTCTTCTACAATCTGAATCGCCGATCGAGGACACACAGACAGACACGCAGAGCACCCGGTACAGCGTTGACTATCTTTGCAGATATCCATGGAATCCCTCCCTATCGTTAAGAATCATCTTGTCTGAGCCGCAAATAGCAAACGCCGCCACACATGAAATGAAATACGGTATGTAGCACTGCGGATCGTATAAAGGGTTGCCTGAAAAGCAATAAATTAGAAAGAAAATCTGAACACCCAAACAGGCCCACAAGCAAAAGGAGTCCCCATAAGGACCTTCCTCTAAAAGAGATTCAGATCGATGCATGGCTGCAAGGATGGAGAGAAACGCAGGCACAACAAAAGCCGCAAGGCCAATCACACCCGTCTCGGCAAGCAACTGAAGGTATACGTTGTGAGCACTCATCGACGAAAAGCCAAGATTGCTGTACATTGCACCAAGGGAGGTAGTGGCAACATACTTGGAATAAGTCCCCCAACCGCAACCAAGTAAGGGTTTTGCATAAAACATACTCCAAGCGCAATCGTACAAATAGCTTCTGCCATTGCCCGTTTCATCATCTGAAAGCTCAATAAACCTCTCAAGAGTCGCCTGAACAGCGGGAACAAACGTAGCAAGAACGCCGACAGCTATTACAGCGATTGCAGCAACAACCAAGGTCTTGAGCATCGTCCCGGTAAGCTTCTTTCTATTTACGAACAGATACGAGATGACGATAGCAGCAACGGATGCAACCAAAGGACCCCGCTTAGTAGTCAGAAAAAGCGCAAGCAAGAGCATCAGGCTCAGCATCAAATCTTTAATCCGAACCTTTTCCCTGCTACCAGCAAGACCACAGGCCCAAGAGACGAGACCCAAACTCAAATAAATCGAATTAGTGCTGTAGTGCGCCGTGAAGCCAGAGCGATAGTCCCTAGCCATATAGCTACCTGAAAAGAAGGCAGATTTAACTGGCAGATAAAGTGCGGGGACTAGCCAGAAGACGATGGTGCAGAACGCATGAAATGCTGCAAAGGCGACAAGAACCCTAAGGCATGAAGTGACCCAGGATCGCTCGCCTGCCGCAACATACATGCACAGAAATAGAAGCGTATAAACTACGAGCAGGGTTAAATTAGCCACACCGTATATCAAACTATGAATAGAGAACAGCACAAAGAAAGGTGCCCAAGCCAGCTCAAGGCCAAATCTTTTGCAAGCAAATCTTCTGTTAGTCACAAAATGCAGGAGAAACGCCGTAGCAGATAGCAGGAGGCAGACATCGAGTGCAAGCGCAGAAGCAGCGAGCGATTGGCAGAAAAAGGCGTAAAAGAGCAGTGGAATGAACACCATGGACCCATCATTTAGGGAAAAGCGTCGCTCTAACTCAGAGCAAGACTCAACACCGGCCCTAGACGCGCTGAAATAATTCATCCTATATAATCCTCATAAAACGACCAATAATCGAACTATAGCTAGGCCTGTCGAAGAAATAGAGCGTCGCGCATGCGGCGACTGCGCCCCAAATGACAAGACCGATGGCGACCGCAATCCATCCTGTCCAACTTCCAGCGAAGCAAGACAGTAGATAGCCAGGCATGGCCACGAGAACGGTCTGTAATACATACACGCCAAACGACCAAAACGAACTCGAAAGAGAGTCCTTCGAGATTTTACGAGGCTCGTAGAGCAAAAGGTCAATCACGCGGTATAGATTGGATACGCAGGACGCAGCAATTGTGCCGACGACCCCAAAACGCATTGTGAGTGGGATACCCAAGACGATAATGATTGCAGCCTGCAAGCAGGTCTGCGCCCTAGTCTCACGGTACATGCCAGCAGCAATTACAAGTAGGCCCTGGGACGACTTGCCATGATAGAGAAAAACATTTAGGACGACGAGGAAACCGAGCAGGACATTGTGGTAATTTGCATCGTGAAACCCGCCTGCATACAAATCAACAAACGGCATAATCAATGAAAAAGCACATCCGCATGCCACAGCGGAGACTGCGTACACAAGCGCTCGATATGGCTTATAGGAAGACCGAAGACCCTCGTAGTCTCCCTCAGCAATCTGTCGACCAAAGAGCGCCTGAAGCCCTGTACCAAGGACATTCGGAATCATCTGTAGCCCCGTAGATACGAGCATATAAACAGCAAGAACGCTAACTTCACTCATGCTCCCACAGAGGAAGGTCGCCAAAATAACGGGCGCGCCCGACTGAACGGCTCCCAAGATTTGGAGAAACAACGCATCCCATCTCTGGGGTAGCTGATAGTCACCGTAATCAACCTTGCAATTGAGCTTCGGATAATGGCGGCGTGTATACAGAGCGAGAATCAGGCTGCGCGCAAAAACCGCAGAGAGAGCCAACGCATAGACAGCGACAACAGGAGCATGGAGATAGGCAAACAAGAAAATGACGGCCGTGTTAACCAGCGTGAAGACCGTCGATGCGAGTTGAATGAGCCAGTTCTTTTGATCGGCGGTAAGGAAAACTTGGTACTTGGCGAGGGAAAAGAAATCCACGACGATCTTGGCACCCAACAGGAAGGTAAGCACCATGATCTCCCAAGGCGCAAGCGAACCTACCGAGACAAATATGGGATAAACGACCGAAAGGCCAACCAGCAAGACAAGAAACAACATGCCCGACTTCTGATAAAAGACCTTCGAGGCCGAAGCCACGACGTTAATCCCATCCCAGTCGCCCTTAGCAATAGGCTTATATAGAGCGAAGGTCGCCGCACCAGAAATACCAGCTTCGACAAGTGCGAAATAACCAATAAACTGAGTTAGAGAGGTCACCAGACCGTTAACCTCGGATCCATATACGCCAATAATCGCCCTTGGGACGAGGAAGCCAGCAACGATAGCGGTCAACTGGTAGACCAAGTTCCAAAAAGTATTCTTTGCAAACATAAGCCAGAAACGACACCTACAATCCAATGCAGCGAGCGATAAAGGCACGCGCTGTATCACGGTCATGTGAGAGGGTCTGGTTTGCATGACCATAGTCAACAGCCGAAGTAACGACCTCGTCTCGATACAGACAACCCTCAATTCCATAACGTGCGAGCAGGTCTGTAATCCTGACGTTACTCTGAACGGCGGAGTCCGACGTTTTAACGACAAACGACTTATTGAAATTCATGGAGAAGCAGGCGCCGTGGAAGGAGTCCGTGCAAACAAACGACGCCTCACTAACAAGCTTCAAGAAAGCAGCCGGACCGATACCCCTCACGTTAATCATGCCGGGGAATTTCTTCGTGTTGTAATGAATGCAGACGACAGGAACGCCGAGCTCGCTGGCGATCTTCCTAGCTCGATCCACGAGTTTTTGCTCAGAGTTAAGCGTATAAAGCAGAACATAGGATTGAGGTATCGTATCCAAGCCGTCATCTGAGGCTAACGCCGACCAGTCATCGCCCGTAAGAAGCAGGGTCGGATCAGGCATAAATACAGATTCGAGCCCCATCTCGCTAAGGACCTCCATAGAGCTCGGTTCCCTAACGGAAAGACCAGTGAACTTTGCCAGCCTGTCGGCCGCGCCTTCATCGCATGCCAAAATGGATTCCGCCGTCGCATCTCCCAGACTGGCAGCATAAGACGCGACCTTTGTAACTTCAGCGATGCCTTCACCCAAGAAGACTGGGTCATGCCCATTAACCCGAGGATTGAAAACCTGATCGCTGCCAATGAGGACGCAGTCGAGGCTCTTGGCTCTATCAATAAGAGCTTGCTTATCCAGCTTTCCCGTAGGGCTTAGATTGCGCTTAGCAAATCGACTGAACGAATTAAGCCTCTGGCGCTCAAAACCCCTGCGAAGGAAATAGCGAACGGCATCCGAAGGATTGAACGAGAAGCACGTACCCAACTCTCGATCATCGAGTTCCTTATTGCTGTAATTGAGCACTTCGCAGTCGCAGCCCAACGACATCACGGTCCTGCGCAGAGCACATGCTTGTAGCGAAGCACCATAATTTACGGTATTCGAAAATGTGAGGATGCCTATGCGTTTCAATATCTTACCGCCTAACTATTCGCAAGCTCGTTAAACCAAATTGATGATGTAACCTTCAGTAGCGTTATCGGTTTCGATAATCTTGCACGGGTTGCCAATGACTATCGAATGATCGGGAATATCCTGGTTAACAAAGGTATTGGAGGCAATAAAGACATCGTTTCCAATGGTCACATTACCTGCAACCGTCGAGTTAATTCCGAGATATACGCGGTCACCAATCGTAGGGACGCCCTTTCTATGGCCACGGTTTTCTTGGCCGATGGTGCATCCCTTATGGATGTTCACGTTACGGCCGAACTTCGCGCCGGCGTTTACAGTAATGCCGTAAGGGTGACCAATGTAGAAGCCTTCACCAATTTGAGTTGATGGCGAAATCTCAAGTCCACACTTCCTGGAAAGATGTTTCCTCGGAAGCGTGAAGAGGAGTTTTCGCAAACCCCCTGCCTGACACATCCTTAGATAGAAAACATAGCGGTAGCCAAAATCACCTAATAACCGGCCGAGCTTTACGCCTTGCGTACCGAAATAGTGATAAGTATCTTTAGCGAATACGTCCACTCTAACTTCTCTCTCCTCTAGCAATCTTTTCGCGAACAACGCCAAAGATTCTCTTAGTTCCTACAACCAAGCCACCGTCACTAAGCTCCATGAGAATTCGACCCAAAATCTGCGAAAGCCTTCGCCCAATGAAAGGGGAACACTTACGCACAACCTTCCGCTTGATGCGATATTTGGGCTCAACCCAGCTTCCCGAAGAGCGATGGATGCTGTAGGTTTCACGCTTGATGTGATAACCGCCGAAACCGTAAACGGGGTTGAACGCTTTGGAGTCCAAGGCAAGCCAGCCACCGAAATGCTGCTCTTTATTCACGCGTTCAAAGCCGATTTTTTGAAGCTCAGCAGTGAATACCTCATTCACCGTGATCTTGTCGAGAAAATCAGGATCACAGGAGAACTCCATCGACTCATATCGTTCCACGCATGCGCGAATTACAGGGTCATGAGGCTCAACAGCAACAATCAAGCCGGTGGTGGCAGTCAACGAGGATTCTTCGATTGCAGTGAAAGGAATGCTTTCCATGAGAGGCGATATGTCTCGTATGAGCTCGCTGCCGATATCCATATAGATGCCGCCGTACTCATACAAGACCTTAAAGCGAGCGTAGTCCGACACAAATGCCCAGAGGCCCGCCGCATACGCGCCCCTTGACCAAGAGCATGATGCGAAGTCGAAGTTATCCTCATTCCACTGCTTGACCTCAAACCCAGGCGCAAACTTCTCCCACGAAGCCAAGGACCTCACAGCAGTCTCAGAGAGCGGATTGCCTCCGAACCAGCAGTAATGAATAGTCTTATCCATCGTCACGCTCCTAAATGTGCAACTTGGAAATAAGAAACGGAGTCTGACGGGTCTCCAATATCGCCCAAGAAAGCGAGTCTCACCGGCAAATATCTTCGTAAACCATGCCAAGCCGGTTCATAAACGCCGTAAGGGAAAAGGCATCTTTTATGCGAGCTCGTCCCTGAATTCCAATCATTTCCTTGTAAGAGATATCGCTCATGAGATTCTCGAGCTTAGTGGCCAACGCATCAACATCATCAACTGGAAACATAATTCCGTCTACGCCGTCGGTAATGACTTGTGGAATACCCCCGACAGGAGTCGCAATGGTAGCAAGTCCGTACGACATTGCCTCAAGCACACTCATAGGCATGCCCTCATTCTTCGAAGGAAGGCAGAACATGCTACTGTTGCGAAAGGCTTCGTCTTTTTTTTCACCTTTAGCCCAGCCTATAAAGCTGCACCTGTCACCAATTCCAAGTTCATCCGCCAGTTGTTCATATGCTGGCACATCCCCGTCTCCGCCAAAGACAAAACGCGCATCGGGATGAGTCTTAAGAACGCGCTTAGCAGCGCGCAAAAGTAAATCCGGACTCTTGCGCGCATCAAGACGCCCCATGAACAAAACCGTATTGCACGAATAATCAATAGCGTTAACCTCAGGAACGTCAACGGCGTTATGCACCACCACGATACGATCCAAGGAACAGATGTGCCTTTTTAGAAGGAATTCCTTCCACTCCTCCGACAGAACGACCACCTTTGAGCAACATTCAAAGGAATGCGAGATATCGCGTCTCTCAGCCTCGCTACATTCTTCGTCAAACCAAACACCGAACTCGCTACCATGCAGATGGAGAAGAACGGGTTTGTTTCGAAAGAAGGCCGCCCTCATGAAGATCTTTTTTCGGCGATAGCTGCCACGAGACGCCATATGCACATGTACGAGATCGCACGCGTTGAGCCTACTGAGATATTTCATATAAGCCACAAGGGCAATGGAGAGCTTCTTGAACTTCCCGCCCTCAGCAGTTGTCGAAATGAATTCTATTGAACCTTCGTTACGATTCGACCACTTCATAATGTTGTTTTCAACCGTGGAGATGCCACCCATAGCATCAAGACTCGGGCCAATCATCAACACTTTAGGCATTATCAGCACCTAAAGATCTTTTAGAAGAAGGGCAAGACCAATCGCAGTACTTTTCTAAATGGGAAACAGTTGGCAAAACAAACAAATCGCCAAGCTCTCGGTCAAGTCTATCGGGTTGCTCCTCTAGTGCATAGAAGGGATCGTATCCGCCTCCGGTATAGAAAGTCATCTCGCCAAAGTAAGGTTTACCGCTAATGTTGTACCAGTCAACCCGCACGTGAGGGAAACCATCAGAGAGTTTCTCGGAAAGCTCAAGCATAAGTTCGTAGTTCTCGGGCTTTACAGTAGGCTCATGCTCAGATACCTCATGGTCGATATCGCCACGCTGCTCCCATTCAGTAGAAAAGTACTGCATTTCATGATTAGTGAAACGATCGGCGTCCGTCTGAACAAGAGCTGCCTTACCGTCAAAACAATAGAATTTGTAATCAGTCGGAGTCGCTCTTCCAGGTTCATCAAGAAATGCTTCCGCCACAATGCGAGGCGTGATACCGAGATAAGCCCACTCCCTGCCCTGCCAATACCAGTTTCTATGCAAGGCAACATTCAGACGTTTCTTGGCCTCAACAAAATCAAAATTCGACTTATCCGTGCAAACAAATGTGCTCTGCGAGTCGTGAGTACATTTAAGCACAAACTTCTCCGGCAATTTATCGAGATCGATCTCTTCAGCTGCATTGAAAACACCGAAAAGTGGCACAAGATACTCGGACCCGATACGTTGTTCGACGAAAGAGCGCACGCCATATTTATCTGCGAGCTGAGTCAAAACTGGATTATGGTAGTTAAGCTTGTACCACTGCAGCTTCTCATTGAATGTCTTAGGACACTCGAAATCAGGCTCGTAATGAAGTTTGGCTTTGAAGTAGAGACGCATATATGCCTCATCAGGAATGAAGCGCAGGTTGTTTTTAAGAGAAAGAGTAAACCTCTTTTTTAGCTTCACTATTTACCTCCAATAACGTCCGCAATTCGCTCACTCGCATGTCCGTCACCGTAAGGATTCGACGCATGACTCATGACCTCGTACTCGGCCTGATCGCTGAGCAGGCGGCTGAACTCGCGGTAGATCACGTCCTCCTCGGTGCCGACGAGCTTCAGCGTGCCGGCCGCCACGCCCTCGGGGCGCTCCGTGGTGTCGCGCATGACGAGCACCGGCTTGCCCAGACTCGGGGCCTCCTCCTGGATACCGCCGGAATCGGTGAGGATGAGGTGGCTCGCGGCCATGAAGTTGTGGAAATCGAGCACCTCGAGCGGGTCGATGATGTGCAGGCGGTCGAAGCCGTCGAGCTCCTCGTGGGCGGCCTTGCGGACGAGCGGGTTCATGTGGATGGGGTAGATTGCCTTTGTGTCCGGATGCTCCTCCATCACGCGGCGGATGGCGCGGAACATGCGGTGCATGGGCTCACCCAAGTTCTCGCGGCGATGCGCCGTGATGAGGATGAGGCGGGAGCCCTCGGCCCAATCGAGCTCGGGGTGGGAGTAGCCCTCGCGCACGGTAGTGCGCAGTGCGTCGATGCCGGTGTTGCCGGTGACCCAGATCCCGGACTCGAGCTTGCCCTCGCCGAGCAGGTTCTGCTTGCTCGCCTCCGTGGGCGCGAAGTAGTACTCGCTCACGATGTCGACCGCCTGGCGGTTGAACTCCTCCGGCCAGGGGCTGTAGATGTCGTGCGTGCGCAGGCCGGCCTCCACATGCCCCACGGGGATCTGCAGGTAGAAGCACGCGAGCGCCGCGGCGAAGCTGGTCGTGGTGTCGCCGTGGACCAGGACCACGTCGGGCGTCTCGTCCTCGAGGACGGCCTTGAGCTTAAGCAGCACGTCGCACGTCACGTCGAACAGCGTCTGGCCCGGCTTCATGATCGCCAGGTCGTGGTCGGGAGTCACATCGAAGACGCGCAGAACCTGGTCCAGCATCTCGCGGTGCTGGCCGGTCACAGTCACAACGGTCTCGAACTCATCCGTACGCGCCTTGAGCTCGTTGACGAGCGGGCACATCTTGATTGCCTCCGGGCGGGTGCCGAAGACGAGCATTACCTTCTTCAAAACGATTTCTCCTGAAGAGTCACATGGTCTTACAGCTTGTAGACGTTCTCTCCGTCGCCGCAGACGTTGCGCGGGTCGATGAGGACGCGCTCGCCGAAGATGCCGGGGTTGTCCGTGACCTGGGAGTGGCCGACCATCACGATCACCATCTCCAGTCCGTCCAGGAACTCATCCATAGAGTGGACCTGGCCGGGAACCTCGTCGCGCTCGACCCACGGGTCGTAGACCTTGACGGAGCCGGCGCAGAGGTGCTCGGACATGGACTCGAGCATCTGCAGCGTCGGGGACTCGCGGACGTCGTCGACGTTCTCCTTGTAGGTGAGGCCGTAGATGCCGACCTTCGAGGCGTCCGTGATGCCGCGCTCGACCATGACCTCGTGGGCCCGGTGCATGACGTACTCGGGCATGGAGGCGTTTGTCTGCAGGGCGAGGCGGATGAAGTTGGCCGTCTCGGGGTAGTCGCCGACCAGGAACCACGGGTCGACCGGGATGCAGTGGCCGCCGACGCCCGGGCCGGGGTTGAGGATGTTCACGCGCGGGTGCTTGTTGGCGATGCGGATGACCTCGGCGACGTCCATGCCGCCGATGCGGCAGATCTTGGCGAGCTCGTTGGAGAAGGCGATGTTCACCGCGCGGAAGGTGTTCTCGACGACCTTGGTCATCTCGGCGGTGCGGATGTCGGTGACGGAGATCTCGCCCCGGCAGAAGCTGGCGTAGACCTTCGCCACGGCCTCGCCCACCTCGGGGTCGTCGGCGCCGATGGTGCGGTTGTTGTGCAGCAGCTCGTAGACCATGTTGCCCGGGATGATGCGCTCGGGGGCGTGGACGAGCCTGACGTCCTCGCGGCCGGCCTCTATGAGTAGCGGGCGAACGAAGCGGTCGATGGTGTTGGGCGAGACGGTGGACTCGACTACGAGCACGGCGCCCTCGGGCGCGACCTCGAGGACGGTCTTGCAGGCCGCCACGACGTAGCAGGGGTCGATCTTCTTGTCTAGCTTGTCGTAGGGAGTGGGGACCGAGACGATGTAGGTGTCGCAGACCTGGTAGTCGGTGGAGAACTTGATTCCGGACTTCAGGGCGTCGGCGAACAGCTCGTCCAGGCCCTCCTCCTTGAAGGTAGTCTTGCCGGCGTTGAGCGTGGCGACGAGCTCCTCGTTGTAATCCGTGCCCACGACCTCCACGCCGTGGGATGCCATCATGAGGGCGGTGGGCAGGCCGATGTAGCCGAGACCGATAACGTTAACCATTGCTATTCACCTTTCTTAGCGAACTTGTATTTATACGTGAGGGCGACGAATTTTAGGTTGCCGATGATGTAGCGTTTCCACAGCCTTCCGGGCTCCTGGATGAAGCGGTAGAACCACTCCAGGCCGTGCTTCTGCATCCACGTCGGAGCTCGGTCGGTTACGCCGGCAACAACATCGAAGCTGCCGCCGACGCCCATGACGAAGGGGATTCCGATCTGGTCGATGTACTTGTGGACCCAGTACTCTTTCTTGGGAGAGGAGAAAGCGACGAACATCATGTCGGCTCCCGAGGCGGCCATATCGGATACGATCTGGGGCTCGTCCGCCTCGGTGAAGTAGCCGTTGCGATACCCTGCGATCTGGATGCCCGGGTACCTGTCCTCGAAAATCGCTTTGACCTTGGTGACCACTTCTTCCTTCGCCCCGAAGAGGTAGATGCGGTAGCCCTTCTCGGACGCCAGCCCGACAAGCCTCTGGAACAGGTCGATGCCCGTGACGCGTTCCCCGAGAGGAACCCCCAGCTTTTTCGCCGCCCAGACGATCGAGGCGCCGTCGGCGTTGATCAGGGGGCATTCGTTGACGATTGACGCGAGCTCGGGATCCGCCTCCATCAGGTTGACCTTGGAGGCGTTGATTACGACATGCTGGGTCGGTACGCCCCTCGCGATGATCTTCTCGATTTCATCCACCGTCTCGTCAAGCGAGATGGCGTTTACATACGTGTTCAGAATTGGATAACGATTGCCGGCTGACACTAGCACGCCCCGCTTCCCGTAATTACCTCGACGACAGTGAGTAGAACGATCTTGAGATCCGTGATGACGCCGCGCTTGGCTATGTACTCAAGGTCGCGCTGGACCATTCCGTCGAAACCCGTTGAATTGCGGTCGGTCACCTGCCACCAGCCGGTGATGCCGGGCTTGACGGCCAGACGCTGCAGATCGAATTCTGTGTACTCGGCCACCTCGTTAGGCAGCGGCGGGCGCGGGCCCACGACGGACATCTGCCCCAGGAACACGTTGACGAACTGCGGAAACTCGTCGATGGAATGCTTGCGGATGAACCTGCCGATCTTGGTGACGCGGGGGTCCTCCCTCATCTTGAACATGGCGCCGGCGATCTCGTTCTGCCCCTTGAGCTCGGCGAGGCGCTCGTCGGCGTCCCTGTACATGCTGCGGAACTTCCACATGCGGAAGGTGGACAGGCTGCCGTCGCGGTGGGTCTGGCCCACGCGAATTTGACTGTAGAACGGGTTGCCCTCGCTCTCCAGGCGGATGAGCGCCGCCAGCACCAAGCTGGGAATCGCAATTACGACGAGCACAGCACCGCTGAACACGATGTCGAACGTGCGCTTTATGGCCCGGTAGGCCAGGCGCGAGCAATCCCAGTCCATAATGGATTGCATGGCCTTGTAGCGACCGGTGCCCTCACGCCGGTCCATGGCCTGAGCAATCAGCGCCGCCCCTACGGGCGCATTGCTCTCTGTCACTTCTTTATTAGCAGTCACGATAAAACTTACGTCCCTGTCCCCAGGAACCCCCCCCCGTCCATGAATTCAAAAAACGAATGATTTGCCGGTGCAACGTCTCCCTTACGTTTTGCTGGGCACGTCGAGCGGAAGTAACTCCCTAAATGCGGAGTCGCCTTCGCCCACGTCCACCAGGCACCAGCGTTTATGACGGTCGATCTTCTTTACACGGGCCTCTTGCCCCACCAAGGGCCCCTGCTCTATATGCAGCACGCCGTCTTCTATACGTGCAATGCTGTTACGCACCACGCCGTCGTCATCGAGCACGCTGCGGTACCAATCCTGCGCATTGTCCGGCATGGGCATGTACGCCCGCTCCCTACTGCCGGCGATGCGACAGCCAAAACTCAACTGGGCCAAAGCCCTATCGAGCGCGGCGGCATCGTGCGTGGCGACGAAAAAATATTCCTTGTACATGGGTTTGGTTTGGAGCGACCATGCGCCGTCCCGCTTAAACCAGAACTCCTTTTGCATCACAAAAGCGTCCTGCAACAGGTTGTGCGGGATAATGCAACGGACCTTTTCGCAGGTCTCGCGCTCTTTTCCATGGGGGGTGTGGACCAGATACCAGCGAACGCGGCCGTGCTGGCTACTGGTGGTGACGCCGTTAAATGCGCCCGGCAGCTGCTCTTGGCGCCGTGCCGTCTGTTCCATGTTCTCGCCCCCTTCTCTTGCTTTGCGATGCACGCAAATGCAGGGGCGTTTAGAACAGGCTTCTCGCTCGCAGCTAGGCGCAGTCGCAAAAGTACAGGTTTTTATAGAGGGGTATGGAGATGTACCTACTAGCAGTACATTTTGCGTAATCTGGGCAAACGCTGATTAATTGCTCGTATAATGTCGTCTGTCGAAAGATACAAAAACCTGTACCTTTTTGTGCAACAAAAAAAGCCGCTCAACCAGCGGCTTTTCGTATTTCGGTATGAAAAAAGGCGACCGCCCTGTGTGGACGGTCGCCTTTTTTAATTGTTGTGTTGCTTGCCTTAGGCGCGGGTCTTGATCTCCTCGAGCACCTTGGCCACAAACTCGTCAACGCTCATCTGAACGGTCTCGTTGGAGCGATCGCGGACGGAGATGTTGCCGGCCTCGACCTCCTTCTCGCCCAGGATGAGCATGTAGGGCACGCGGTCGATGCTGCGGGCCTCGCGAATCTTGTACCCGATCTTCTCGTCGCGGTCGTCGCAGACCACGCGAATGCCGGCCTCCTCCAGCTTGGCGCACACCTCGTGGGCGTAGTCGCGGCTCTTCTCGGAGACGGGAAGTGCCTTGACCTGCACGGGAGCCAGCCAAGTGGGGAACTTGCCCGCAAAGTGCTCAATCAGAATACCGATGAAGCGCTCGATGGAGCCAAAGCACACGCGGTGCAGCATGATGGGGCGCTTCTTGGTGCCGTCGGCGTCCACGTACTCCAGATCAAAGTTGAGCGGCATCTGGAAGTCGAGCTGTACGGTACCGCACTGCCAGGTACGGCCGAGCGAATCCTCCAGGTGGAAGTCGATCTTGGGGCCGTAGAAGGCGCCGTCGCCCTCGTTGACCTCGTAGTCCATGCCCAGCTGCTCCAGAGCGGTGCGTAGGCCCTCCTCAGCACGAGCCCAGTCCTCGTCCGAACCCATGGAGTCCTCGGGGCGGGTGGAAAGCTCAACGTGGTACTTAAACCCAAACTTCTGGTACACGGAGTCGATGAGGTTGACCACGCCCACGATCTCGTCGGTCAGCTGGTCGGGACGCACAAACAGGTGGGCATCGTCCTGGTTAAAGCAGCGCACGCGGAACAGGCCGTGCAGGGCGCCGCGCAGCTCGTGGCGGTGCACCAGGCCAATCTCGCCGGCGCGGATGGGCAGCTCGCGGTAGGAGTGCGGCTTGGAGGCGTACACCAGCACGCCGCCCGGGCAGTTCATGGGCTTAATGCAGTACTCTTCGTCATCAATGACGGTGGAGTACATGTTGTCCTTGTAGTGGTCCCAGTGGCCCGAGGTCTTCCACAGCTGCTTGTTCATGATGAGCGGCGTGGAGATCTCCACGTAGCCGGCCTTGTGGTGGATCTCGCGCCAGTAGTCCAGCAGCGTGTTCTTAAGGACCATGCCGTTGGGCAGGAAGAACGGGAAGCCGGGGGCTTCGTCGCGCATCATAAAGAGGTCCATCTCGCGGCCGATCTTGCGGTGGTCGCGCTTCTTGGCCTCCTCCAGCATGTGCATGTGCTCGTCGAGCTCTTCCTTGGTGGCAAAGGCGACACCGTTGATGCGGGTGAGCATCTTGTTTTCCTTGTCGCCCTTCCAGTAGGCGCCCGAGACGCCGGTGAGCTTAAAGGCCTTCAGAGCCTTGGTGTAGCAGATATGGGGGCCGACGCACATGTCGATGTAGTCGCCCTGCTGGTAGAAGGTGATGCGGGCGTCGTCGTCCAGGTCGCCGATGTGCTCGACCTTGTACTTCTCGCCACGCTCCTCCATAAGGGCGATGGCCTCGGCGCGGGGCTTCTCGTACACGGTGAACTTGAGGTTTTCCTTGACGATCTTCTTCATCTCGGCCTCGATCGCGGGGAAGTCATCCTCGCTGATCTTGACGCCCTCGGGCAGGTCGACGTCGTAGTAGAAGCCGTTGTCGGTCGCGGGGCCGTAGGCAAAATCGGCCTCGGGGTACAGGCGCTTGATGGCCTGCGCCATGATGTGCGCGGCGGAGTGGCGGATGACGTGCGTGACCTCGTCCTGCGGGAGCTCGGCCACCGAGCCGTCATTGTAGAGTGCCTTCATGGGTATGTTTTCTCCTCTCGGATGCCTGGTGCAAGTGCGTGCGATGCGCTCGGCGTTTTTGACTTGCATCATTATAGGCAGGTTGCCTTGGTATACAAGCGCCCGCCGCACCTTAATGGCACGGCGGGCGATTTTCTACGCATGCTTCATCGTGTGGGGGCGGGGTGCGTGCGGCTTGTGGCGCGTGCGGTGCCCGTGGCTTGCGGCCGGCCCGGCGATGGATGCGCTACTGGATGCGAGTTCGGCAGTAGGGGCAGACCTTCCAGTGCGCATCGAGCGGGCGATGGCAGTTGGGGCAGACGTTTCGAACCTGGGTGTCGCACACCGGGCAGACGACGAAGTCCTTCTCGATGGGCGCGCCGCACTGCGGGCAGGTGCCGTACTGCGCAAGCTGGCGCTCGCGCAGGGCCATGTCCAACTCCTGCTCCTCGCGGTCGGACGCGTAGGAGTGCGGGCGCAGGACCAGGTAGGCGATGAGACCCACAAACGGGATGAGGGCGATGATGCCCCATGCCACGTAGGCGCTGGCGCCGCGGCGGCGAGCGTCGATGAACACATAGACGACCGACAGCACATACAGGGCGATGATAAAGCCAACGAAGGCATAGACGACGCCCATAAGCTGCGGCGACATGAGCTCAGAGATGTACTTGGACATTGAGGTGTACCTTTCGGAATATTTATAGTCCGGTCAAGTTTACCACGGGGTTTGTTTATATGGGACCACGGCTAGGGGCGGGGCTGGCGCGGACACAAACATCTCAATCTGTAACAGGTAGAGGCGGAATCCGGGTCTAGATGTTACAGAACGAGACACAGGGGTCCCTCCCCGAGTTCAATCTCGATCTGTAACAACTGGGGCCCCAAAACCCCTCTTACTGTTACAGATCGAGACATACGAATAACCCGACGGGCTAACGTCTCGATCTGTACCACACGTAGGACCGCAATTCCCCTCCTACTGTTACAGATCGAGACGAACGTGCGCCCGTGGTCTCAACATCTCAATCTGAAACTGGTAACGGCGCGGACCGTGAGGTTGGGTGGAAGGAACTCGCGGTCCAACGTAGCCGGCATCCGTGCTGGGCGGCCCTCGTCTGCCGTTGGCGGGTGTTGCGGGGCTGTTCGCCGCATTGCCGCCGCGCTGGGGATGCGCAGACCGTAGGATAGTCCTATTGACATCCTGTCAACTTATCTTGGAGGCACCGTGGCAGAAACGTTTGATATCGCAATTGTGGGCGCGGGCATTACCGGGTGTGCCATCGCGCGGCAGCTCGCGCGATTTGACCTGTCCATTTGCGTGGTCGAGGCGGCCAACGATATCGCGCTGGGCGCGTCGAAGGCCAACGGCGGCCTGGTGCACGCCGGCTACGATCCGGCACCGGGCACGGTTAAGGCGCAGGTCAACGCCCGTGGCTGCGAGTTATATGGCACGTGGGCCCAGGAGCTAGGCTTTTTGTTTTGCCGCACCGGTTCGATGGTGCTGGGGTTTAGCGACGAGGACCGCGCGCACCTGGAGAAGCTGCGCCAGAATGGCCTGGCGAACGGCGTGCCCGAGCTGGCGATTATAGGCCCCGAGCGCATCCACGAGCTGGAGCCGCGCGCGAGTGCCCAGGCCACGTGCGCGCTGTGGTGCCCCTCGACGGGCTTTGTCGACCCGTTTGAGGTTGCCATCGCCGCGCTGGAGAACGCCGTGGCCAACGCGGTGACGTTTATGCGGTCAGCGCCGGTGGAAGCGATTGAAGTCGCGGACTCGGGCGACGACGCGCGCTTTACGCTGGCGACCCCCGCTGGCAATGTGCGCTGCCGCTACCTGATCAACGCCGCGGGCAACGGCGCCGCCGACATCTCGTATATGGCGGGGGCCGAAGAGTTTCAGATGGTCTGGCGCCAGGGCAACATCGTGGTGCTGGATAAGGAGCCGCGCACGCTCATGCCGCTCTACCCCGTACCCACGCCGGTGTCCAAGGGCGTTATCGTGACAGGCACTGTGCATGGCAACACTGTGATAACCGCCACGGCTGCCGTGCGCGAACCGGGCGACACGCAGACCTATGCGAGCGATGTGAACGCGCTGTTGACCGGCGCGCGCAAGCTGGTGCCCGATCTGGACACGCGCCGCGTGGTGCGCGCATTTGCCGGCGGGCGTCCGGTTATTCAGGGTACGAACGACTTCTTTATTGGACAGTCGGCCGTGGTGCCAGGGCTTTTCCAGGCGGCGGGCATTCAGTCGCCGGGCGTGGCGAGCGCGCCGGCCATTGCCGAGCGCATGGAGCACGTGATGCGCGATGCCGGCGTGGCCCTGCGCGAACGGGACGACTGGAACCCAATTCGCCGCGCCCCGGACGACTTTGACCGCGCACCGCTGGCGCGCAAGGAGGAGCTGATCGGGTCCGATCCTGCGTGGGGACAGATTGTCTGCCGCTGCGAGACGGTGCCCGAAGCCGAGATCGTGGCCGCGATCCGACGCCAGCCGGGCGCGGTTTCGGTGGAGGGCGTCAAGCGCCGCTGCCGCGCCGGCATGGGTCGGTGCCAAAGTGGCTTTTGCCAGAGCCGTGTGGTGGCAATCCTAGCGCGCGAGTTGAGCTGCGACCCCAGCGAGGTGCTGTTGGAGGATGCCGGATCTTGGCTGGTCGAGGGTCCGCTGAAGGGGGTGCGCTAGGATGGCGACGTTTGATATGCGCGACGGACGCGCAGAGGTCGGAGCTGCAGCGCCCGTGCAAACGCAGGCCTTCGACGTGGTCGTTATCGGCGGCGGACCTGCCGGCATGGCGGCCGCGATGGCCGCGCATAAGGCGGGCGCACGCGTGGCCATCGTGGAGCGCGAGCAGCACCTGGGCGGCATCCTCCGCCAGTGCATCCACCCCGGGTTTGGTCTGTCGCACTTTAAACAGGAGCTCACCGGTCCCGAGTACGCGCAGCGCTTTATCGACCAGGTGCACGCAACCGACATTGCGGTGTTCCTAAACAGCATGGTGCTTGGGATTGATTCAGGCGAGTCTGCGGAAGACACCGCGGTCCACACCGTCACGCTCATGAGCCCTGCCGGCATGCTGCAGTTCACCGGTCGCGCGATCGTTCTTGCCATGGGTTGCCGTGAGCGCACCCGCAGCGAAATCAAGATCCCCGGTAGCCGTCCCGCCGGCGTGTTTACGGCCGGCTTGGCGCAGAGATACATCAATATCGAAAACCTCAAGCCCGGCTCGCGCGCCGTCATTTTGGGCTCGGGCGACATCGGGCTTATCATGGCGCGCCGCTGCACGCTCGAGGGGATTTCCGTCGAGGGCGTGTACGAGCTCATGCCGTACGCCAATGGACTGCGCCGCAATGTTAAGAACTGTCTGGACGACTTTGGCATTCCGCTGCACCTGTCTACCACCGTCACGCGCGTGATCGGGCACGACCGTGTGGAGGCCGTCGAGGTGAGCCAGGTCGACGAGCACCTGGCGCCCATTCCGGGGACCGAGCGCATTGTTCCGTGCGACACACTGCTACTTTCGGTGGGATTGATTCCCGAGAACGAGCTTTCGGTTGCCGCAGGCGTGGAGCTTGACCCGCGCACGCGCGGCGCCGTGGTGGACCAGAGCTTGCAGACGGGCGTGCCGGGCATCTTTGCCTGCGGCAACGTGCTGCACGTGCACGACCTGGCCGACAACGTGACGACCGAGTCCGAGCGCGCCGGTGCAGCCGCGGCGGCGTGGGCGTTGGGCGGCGACGCCGGGGCGAGCGCTTCGGGCACGGGCCGCGAGTTAACGGTCTCCCCTGCCGGCATTGCGGGCTACGCGCTGCCGGGACGCATTACGGCCGTGGCGCTTACCAAGCTCAACTTCCGCGTGCGCCGACCGGTCGATGCTGCCCGCGTGCGCATCTTAGCCAACGGCGAAGAACTGTTTGCGGGCAAAGTCCGCCCGTTTAAACCGAGCGTCATGGAAAGCTTCCCGCTGCCGGCAAAGGTCATCAAGCAGGCGTTCGACCTGGGTGCCAGCGAGATTGTCCTATCCGTCGACCCCATCGAGGAGGCATAAACTATGAGCGATAACGTGATCGAAACGCTGCAGTTCAACTGCACCACCTGCCCGTCCGAGTGCCTCCTGACCGTGGAGGTAGAACGCGGAGCAGACGGCGCCGTGGCAGAGGTGCGCTCCGTAACCGGCAACAACTGCCCACGCGGCGACAAGTTCGCACACCAGGAGCTCACCTGCCCCATGCGCGTGCTCACAACGACCGTGACCGTCTCCGGCGGCGACGAAGCCCTACTCCCCGTCCGCACGGCCGAAGCCATCCCGCTAGAACTCCACGCCCAAGCCATGGCCCTCATCCGAGGCCTAGTCGTCAACGCCCCCATCCGCATGGGCGACATCGTGCTGGAGAACCTCCTCAACACGGGCATTAACCTCATCGCCAGCATGGACATCAGCCCAGCCTAAGCAGCAAATTTGGGACGGGCTCTTTTAGCTGCTTTTGCAAGGAGTGTCCCCAGGTGCCGGCATAAAAGGAACGTCCCTAACTGCCGGGCTTGGGATACCATGGTGGCACACTAGCGAAAGGATGTTTCATGGCACATGTCGATGACCAGCGTGTGGCGCGCGTGCTCGATGCGCTCGAGGCTCAGCACCCCGGTGCGCAGCTGCTCGTGAATGACCCGTGGTCGATCTATTACCTAACCGGCTTTTATGCCGATATGTTCGAGCGTTTTTGCGGCGTGCTGCTCGCGCGCGGTGCCGAGCCGGTGATCCTAGTCAACGCCCTGCACCAGCTGCCAGAGTATGACAATGCCCGCGTTGCCTACCACACCGATACCGATATCGTGACCGATGCCATCGCTCGCGAGATCGATCCGACCAAGCCGCTTGGCATCGACACTGTCATGCGTTCTGGCTTCTTAATGCCCCTCATGGAACGCCAGGCCGCAAGCGAGTTTTTCCTGAGTGACTTTGCCGTCACCGCCGCACGCACCTACAAAGACGCTACCGAGCAGGAGCTTATGCGCGCGTCCTCGGCCGCCAACGACGCCGTGATGGCCGACGCCATCAAGCTCGTCCATGAAGGCGTGACGGAGCGCGAAATTGCCGATCAGATGCTCGGTCTGTACCGCAAGCACGGCTGCGAGGGCTTTAGCTTTCCGCCCATCGTGAGCTTTGGCGCCAACGCCGGCGACCCGCATCATGAACCCGACGATACCGTGCTCAAGCGCGGCGACGTGGTGCTGTTCGACATTGGCGGACGCCATCGCAACTACTGCTCGGACATGACGCGCACGTTCTTTTGGGGTGAGCCGGACGAGGAAACCGTACGCATCTACGACATCGTGCGCCGCGCCAACGAAGCCGCCGAGGGGCTCATCGCACCGGGCGTTCGCATGTGCGACCTGGACCGCGCCGCACGCGATGTGATCGAGGACGCAGGCTATGGGCAGTACTTTACGCACCGCTTGGGACACTCGATCGGCCTGCAGGACCACGAGCCGGGCGACGTCTCGCTGGTCAACGAGCAAGTCGTAGAGCCAGGCATGACGTTCTCCATCGAACCGGGCATCTACCTCCCCGGCCGCACCGGCGTCCGCATCGAGGACTTGGCCCTGGTGACCGAGTCCGGCGTCGAGATCCTCAATGCCTACCCCCACGATCCGGTCCGCCTAGACTAGGCAATGCGGCAAAGGGGCTGTCCCTTTGCCGCATCACATGAATGCCGCCACAAAAACGGCCTATCTACTACGTTTAACCCGCATGGGTCGACCATGCGGGTCTTTTTTTAAAAATGGCAAGCCCTTTACCTGCGGTTTTGATTTCGCAATTCTCGGTATGGTCGAGGGTTACCGGTCAAACGTAGTAAATAGGCCCATTTCGTGGCGAGCAAGTCAACTCGAGGCGCAGGGCAGCCAAAAAAGCCCCGTCCCAAATTGACTACTTTTGAGTTGCGGTGATATACGGACCGTTTGAGGCTTCTGGCTTGTAAAACAGTCCGTATTTCACCGCAACTGATGAGGGGATGGGTTAACGGAGCAGCCCCGCTACTTCGCCGGCTAGGGTGATGGTACCGGCTGCTACGAAAGACTCGCCCGCGGTATCGAAGGCGGCAAGGGCCTCGGGCACGCTCGGGTATAAACCCGCGAGCTTATCGACGTCCACCAGGGCGGCGAGCTCCTCTGCCGGCAGGGCGCGGTCGGAATCGGTCTGCGTCACGACCACGCGGGGGAACGCCGGAACCAGAACGTCAACGATACCCGCCACGTCCTTATCGGCCAGCGCGGCACACAACAGCGTGGGGCGATTCTCCACGCACGGATCGATCTCGTCCAGCGCGCTCACAAAGTTCTCGCAGCTCTGAGGGTTATGGCAGGCGTCGATCAACTTGAGCGGATCAGTTCCCAGCACATCAAAACGACCCGGTGTGGGGCAACCCATAAGCGATGCATCCAGCGCATCGTGGTCAAGCTCGCGGCCCAGATACCCCTCGCACAGCATAATCGCGCACGCGGCATTCTGCGGCTGATACGCCGGCTTGACCATGCTCGACGTATAGATCGCACGCGGCGTGGTGCAGCTAAACTCCACCGTATCGCCCACATGCGCCGGCACCTTGGTCGTGGCATGGCTCACCACCAGCGGCACCACACCGCACTCACGGCAACGGACATCCATCACGCGCTGAACGCTCGCCTCGTGCGTACCCTCGCCCAAAACAACCAGGCGTCCAGACTTAATAACCGCAGCCTTCTCCCCCGCAATGGCCTCGAGCGTATCGCCCAGGATGCGCGTGTGGTCGAGCCCGATACCCGTAATGGCAACGGCGACGGGATCGGTTGCACTCGTGGCGTCCCAACGCCCGCCCATGCCAACCTCGAGCACGGCCACGTCCACGCAAGCCTCGGCAAACACCACAAGTGCAGCAGCCGTCAGCAGGTCAAACGGCGTGATAGTATAGGCACGCTCCCCCGCCGCCACACGGCGTGCATTCACGCGATGTCCCGCCTCGACAGCCGCCGAAACGCCACGGGCAAAGGCCTCGTCGCTCACAACGCGCCCGTCAACTTCCATACGCTCGGGATAGCGCACCAGCTGCGGCGACGTATACAACGCAGCCTTGAGCCCCTCGCCACGAAGAATGGCAGCCGAAAAACGCGTAGTCGAAGTCTTGCCATTGGTACCGGCAACCTGGATGCAATCGAAATACTCATCCGGACGCCCCAACTCATCGAGCATATCGACAACCGTCTCAAGCAGAGGCCCAGCATCCCCAGAAATCCGCCCCGTATCAGCAGCCAAAGCAACAGCCTCACCAAACGAAAGCAAATCAAACTCAAAAGGAACGGTATACAAGCCGGAACGCTTAGGCATTTTTAGAACCGCCATTCATAGAAAAAGAAAACAGTATAGGTTGAGGATAGTCAGCGAAAACGCCTCTGATGAGCCAAGGTGCCGTGAAACAAGGGCGCATAGGGCTTATGCCAATGCGCCCGAAGTTGAACGGCAGATTGGCCATCAGAGGCGTTTGCAGCGTCGAGTCAGCCGCCGTTCGTTAGAACGGCGGAATAGGTGTCCGCAGTAGCGAGCAATGCCCCAAACCGCGTCCCCCAGTAACGCCTACGAGAAGTCAGCAACCTGAGCAGTCAAAGCCGCCAGGATCTCCTTGAGCTCAGCTGCACGGTCCCTCTTCTTCTGCACCACCGCGGGCGCGGCCTTGGCAACAAAGCCCTCGTTAGCAAGGGTCTTCTCGCAGCCGGCAAGCTCCTTCTGAGCCGCGGCGATTTCCTTCTCCAGACGCGCCTTCTCGGCCGAAAGGTCAACCTTGCCCTCGAGCACCACAAAGACCTCGACGCCGCTGTCGACCACGGCAATGCTCGCGGCCGGCTTCTCGACGTCGGTACCCATGACCAGCGAGGCGGTGTTGGCCAGCGGCTCGATGGTCGAGCGCAGGCTCTCGAGCTTCTCGATGTCCTCGGCACCGGCGCGCACGACCACGTCGAGCTCAGCCTTGGGGCTCAAGCGATAACGCGAACGCGTGGCGCGGGCGGCAGACACGACGGTACGGCACAGCTCAAATGCGCGCTCGGCGTCCTCGTCAACATACTTGGCGTAGTCGGCGGGCTCGGGCCACTTGGCGATCATGAGCGCCTCGGCGCGGTCCACGTTGCCCTCGGCGTCCAGATCGAGCACGCTCGCCGGCATGTTGTCCCATATTTCCTCGGTGACAAACGGCATGAGCGGGTGCATCAGGCGAATGGACGTGTCAAGCACAAAGATCAGGTTGCGCTGGGCCTGCAGACGGCCCTCGCCCTTCAGGCGAGCCTTGGTAACCTCGACATACCAGTCGCAGACCTCGTTCCAGAAGAACTGCTGCACGCCGCGGGCCATGTCGCCAAAGGTGTAGTTCTCGATGCCCTCGGTGACCATCTGGACGGCCTTGGCCAGGCGGCTGAACATCCAGGCGTCGGCCGGCGTCTCCACGACGGGCACGCCGGGCGTGTAGCCCTCCATGTTCATAAGCAGGAAGCGGCTGGCGTTCCAGATCTTGGTCACAAACGACTTGGCCTGGTCGGTACGCGGGCTGTCGATGAGCTTCTTGGTCTTCTTATCGATGTTCGCGTCGAACTTGACGTCCTGGTTGTTAGTGCACAGCGTGAGCAGGTTGTAACGCATGGCGTCAGCACCGTACATACCGATGAGGTCCATGGGGTCAACGCCGTTACCCTTGGACTTGGACATGCGGCTGCCGTCCTTGGCAAGGATCGTCGGGTAGATGACGACGTCCTTAAACGGCACCTCGTCCAGGAAGTACAGCGAGCTCATGACCATGCGGGCGACCCACAGCGCGATGATGTCGCGCGCGGTGACCAGCGCCGTCGTGGGGTGATGCCCCTCGAGCAGCTCCGGCTTTTGCGGCCAGCCCTGCGTGGCGAAGGTCCACAGCTGCGAGCTGAACCAGGTGTCCAGCACGTTCTCGTCCTGATGCACGTGATGACCGCCGCACTTGGGGCACACGTCGGTGTCCTCGGTGAGGGCGTCCTCCCAGCCGCAGTCCTCGCAGTAGAACACGGGGATGCGGTGGCCCCACCACAGCTGGCGGCTGATGCACCAGTCCTTGAGGTTCTCCATCCAGGTGGTGTAGGTCTGCGTCCAGCGCGCGGGGTGGAAGGTGACCTTGCCGGAGTTGACGGCGTCGAGCGCCGGCCCCTTGAGTTTATCGACGGCCACAAACCACTGCTCGGACAGCCACGGCTCCAGTGCGGAGTCGCAACGGTAGCAGTGCATGACGGAGTGATCGAGGTCCTCGACGTGATCGAGCAGGTCGTGCTCCTCGAACCACTTGATGACGGCCTCACGGCACTCGTCGCGGTTCATGCCGGTGAACTCGCCATAGCCCTCGACGACCACCGCGTGCTCGTCGAAGATATTGATCTGCGGCAGGTCGTGGGCCTGACCCATGGCGTAGTCGTTGGGATCGTGAGCAGGGGTGACCTTAACGAAGCCGGAACCGAAGTTGGCGTCGACGTGCCAATCCTCAAAGATGGGGATCTCGCGGTCGACGATGGGGAGCTTGACGGTCTTGCCCACGAAGGCAGCCTTCTCGGGATCCTTCGGGGAGACAGCGACGCCCGTGTCGCCGAGCATGGTCTCGGGGCGCGTGGTGGCGACGACGATGTAGTCCTGGCCGTTGACCGGCTCGGTCAGCGGGTAGCGCAGGTGCCACAGGTGGCCCTTCTCGTCCTTATACTCGGCCTCGTCGTCCGAGATGGCGGTGGTGCAGTTGGGGCACCAGTTGACGATACGCTTGCCACGGTAGATCAGGCCGTCGTGGTACCAGTCGCAGAAGACCTTACGCACGGCCTGGGCGTAATCCTCGTCCATGGTGAAGCGCTCGTTGTCAAAGTCGACGGAGCAGCCCATGCGCTTGATTTGCTCGACGATGATGCCGCCGTACTCGTGGGTCCAGTCCCAGCAAGCGTCAACAAACTTGTCGCGGCCGATCTCCAGGCGGCTGATACCCTCGCTCTTGAGCTTCTTGTCGACCTTAGTCTGCGTGGCGATACCGGCGTGATCGGTGCCCAGCACCCAGCGCGTGGACTTGCCGCGCATGCGGGCCATACGGACGATGGCGTCCTGGATGGAGTCATCGGTGGCATGGCCCATGTGGAGCTTGCCAGTCACGTTGGGAGGCGGAATGGTGACGGTGCAGTCGCCCACGCCCTCACGGCGCTTGTAGTAGCCGCCGTCGAGCCACTTCTGCAGGATCGCCGGCTCATTGGTCGACGGATCGTAGTTCTTGGGCATCTCTTCCATATATCTCTCCCTGTCCCGCCGGCGTGTCCGCCTGCTTGGTTTTCGCTCGGTCAGGTCCTGGCTCGCACGAAGAGCACATTAAGTGCTCTTCGGCTCGTGCGGAATCTACGAAAACCAAGCAGGCGGACGCGCCTTAGGTATCGATTACTTCAGTCTGAATTGACTTCGCTTTGGCTTAAACAAACACACAGAATAACACAGGTAGTTGGGGTTATTGCGTATATATAAAATAGCCTCCGACCGCGGATGGTCGGAGGCTATTTGCAAGCACGTTTTTGGCAGGTTTACCCGTAGATGCGCTGGGGCTGCTCTTCGCCCTTTACGGAGGCTTCGGTTACGACGACCTTGGAAACGCCCTCCTCACTGGGCAGATCGAACATTGTCTGCTGCAGCACGTCCTCGCAGATGGAACGCAGGCCGCGGGCGCCGGTCTTGCGGGCGAGCGCCATACGGGCGATCTCGTGAAGGGCCGCGGCCTCAAACTCAAGCTCAACGTCCTCGAGCTGGAACATCTTGCGGTACTGACGCACCACGGCGTTCTTGGGCTCGGTCAGAATCGACACCAGGTCGTCCTCGTCGAGCGCCTGCGTCTGGGTGACAACGGGCGTACGGCCCACGAACTCGGGGATCATGCCAAAGGCGTTGAGGTCCTGCGGGAGCACCTGACGCAGCAGGTCGTTCTCGTCGACCGAGGTGGGGCCGGCGATCTCGGAGTTAAAGCCCACGCCCTTGTTGCCCACGCGGTCGGCGATGATCTTGTCCAGACCCACAAAGGCACCGCCGCAGATAAACAGGATGTTAGTCGTGTCGATCTGCAGCAGCTCCTGCTGGGGATGCTTGCGGCCACCGGTAGGCGGAACGCTGGCCACCGTGCCCTCAAGAATCTTAAGCAGTGCCTGCTGAACGCCCTCGCCCGAGACATCGCGGGTGATGGAAAGGTTCTCGGCCTTGCGAGCAATCTTGTCAATCTCATCGACATAGATGATGCCCACCTGTGCGCGCTCAATGTCGCCATCGGCAGCATTGATAAGCTTGAGCAGAATGTTCTCCACGTCCTCGCCCACGTAACCAGCCTCGGTGAGCGCGGTGGCATCGGCGATGGCAAACGGCACCTCGAGGATGCGCGCGAGCGTCTGGGCCAGCAGCGTCTTGCCGGTACCGGTGGGACCGAGCAGCAGGATGTTGGACTTGGCGAGCTCCACCTCGTCCATGTCATCGTCAAGCTGCGAGTCCAAACCGTCGTCAAAGGCCGAAAGCGCAGCACCGCCCTCGATGACGCGGCGGTAATGGTTGTACACGGCAACCGACATGGCGCGTTTGGCGTCCTCTTGGCCCATGACATAAGCCGAAAGCTCGTCATAGATCTCGTGCGGCGTCGGCACGTGCGTGATGACCTGGCGGTCGTCCTCGAGCTCAAAGCCCTCGGCCTCGGGGTCCACGGCGGGCTGCCCGGCAGCCTGGCCGTGATCGTTGAGGAAGCCCGGCAGCTTGCCGTTGCGGGCAGCGTCCATAAAGTCCGAAGCCAGCGACTCCTCCAAGATCTCAGAGCAAGCGGCGACGCACTCGTCACAGATAAAGATGTTGGTCGGACCCTTTACAAGGCGACGAACCTGGCCCTGCTCTTTTCCGCAGAAGGAGCAGCGGATGGGGTTGCCGTTCTCGTCAAAGTTGTCCTGCATGTTTCCTGCCATCCTAGGCGTCCTTCGCGGCGAGGTCGCGCGAGGTAACGATACGGTCGATCAGGCCGTAGTCGAGGGCCTCGGCAGCGGTCAGGTAGTTGTCGCGCTCGGTATCGGCCTGGACCTTCTCGATGGGCTGGCCCGACGCGTCGGACAGGATCTGGTTGAGCTCGCGGCGGGTCTTCTTGATCTCCTCGGCAACGATCTCGATCTCGGTCTGCTGGCCCTGGGCACCGCCGCTGGGCTGGTGAATCATGACTTTGGAGTGCGGCAGGCAGAAGCGCTTGCCCTTAGCGCCGGCCGAAAGCAGCACGGCGGCCATGGACGCGGCCATACCGACGCAGATGGTGGAGACCTGCGGCTTGATGAAGTTCATGGTGTCAAGAATCGCCAGGCCGGAGTAAACCTCGCCACCGGGCGAATTGATGTAGAGCGAGATATCCTTCTCGGCATCCTGGCTCTCAAGATGCAGCAACTGGGCAACGACCAGGTTGGCGCTGACGGAGTTGATCTCCTCGCCCAAAAAGATGATGCGGTCGTTGAGCAGGCGCGAATAGATATCGTAGCTGCGCTCGCCGCGCGGCGTCTGCTCGATAACGTATGGCACGAGGGCGGAATCGAACTTAGCGATCATACGCATCTCCATTTCTCTCTTGCGGACCAAATTGGTTCTAGATAAACGTACGGTGCCCGCATGCTATGCATTGGCTGGCACCGTACGAAGCAACCGGATAACCGGTGTATAACTTTACCCCATCACAGGCGCACGCATGCGCTCGCGGGCAAGGTGGCGAGAATTACTCGGCGTCCTTGGCGGTCTCGTCGACCTCGGTCACCTTGGCGTTCTCGACCAGGTGGTCGACGGCCTTGGAGCGACGGATAGACTCACGGACGGCAGGCATGCGGCCATCGGCGATGAACTCGGCCTTGGAAGCCTCGACGTCCTTGACGCCGGCCTTCTCGAACTCGGCGTTGATGTCGTCCTCGGTGACCTCAATCTTGAGCTCGCGGGCGAGGGCGTCGAGCGCCAGGGACTCACGGGCAACGTCGTTGGCCTGCTTGTGCAGGTCGCCGATGAACTGCTCCATGGTCAGGCCGGAAGCGGGCAGCCAGGTGTCCAGCGTCATGCCGCGGGCAGCGAGGTTGGACAGGAAGTTCTGGCCAAGCTCCTCAAAGACGGACTGCTCGTAGTCGGCATCCATCTCGTCGAGCTGCAGGCGCTCGGCGAGAGCGGAGACGCAACGGTTCTCCTTCTCGGCCGGGAGGCGGGAAGCCTTGTCCTGCTCGATCTCGATCTTGATGGCGTCGCGCATAGCGTCGATGCTGTCAAAGCCAAAGTCGGACTTGACGAGCTCGTCGGTGAGCTCGGGGGTGTTGCGGACCTTGATGCCCTTGACGGTGACCTCGACGGTGTGGGTCTCGGCCTCCTCGCCCTCCTCGGCCTCGTCGGTCCAGGTGACGGACTTGACGTCGTCAACGTTGGCGCCGATCAGAGCCTCGTTGAACTCCTTGGGGTTGCTGTCGCTACCGGCGATGAGCATACGGCCCTCGGCGGCAAAGTTGTCGGCGTTCTCGACGGCCTTGAGGTCGACGGTCACATAGTCGTCAGCCTCGACGGCGCGTCCCTCGATGTCCTCGAAGGTGGCACGGTAGTTGAGGAGCATCTCGACCTGGTTGTTGATCTCGGACTCGGTGACCTCCGCAGGGGGCATCTCGATCTCGACAGCGTCGAAGGAGGAGAGCTCGGCAGCAGGACGCAGGGAGAACTCGACGGTGTAGGTGTAGTCCTCGTGATCCTTGGCGAGGTCAAGCTCCTTGTAGTCACCGTTCTTGGTGGGGACGATGTCCAGCTCGTTGAGGACGGCGGGCTCGTTGGCGGCGATCAGGTCGTTGGTGGCCTGAGCGAGGGTAGCCTCGGCGCCAAGAGCAGAGTCGATGACCGGACGGGGGGCCTTACCGGCGCGGAAGCCCGGGAAGCGGTACTTCTTGGCGGTGTCCTTGTAGGCCTTCTTGATCGCGGCGTCGACGTCGGCGGCCGGGATGGTGACCGTAGCGGTGAGCTTGGCGTCCTTGACGTCAGAAGCGGTGATGTTCAACACGTTCCTCCTCATACTGCCCAGCTTATCTGAGGTGCTGGTACCTTTATGCAACAAAGAGTCGCGACGGCCGAAGCCGACGCAGATGCGTTGGTGCGGGCGAAAGGACTCGAACCTTCACGGGAATCCCACCAGAACCTAAATCTGGCGCGTCTACCAATTCCGCCACGCCCGCATGAGCGCACAGACTAGGAATGATAGCAGATACGAACGACAAGCGCACGCACACGTTTTACAGGCTCACGACCTCACCACGAGTGCAAAAGGCGGGGCGAGTTGTCCCGTCCCGCCAACTACGACTTGTTCGCTGACCCGCTACTCCCCCAGCAGGGCCTTCTCGGGCGTGATGGGCAGCGAGCGGACCTGGTGGCCGGTGGCGTGTGCGACGGCCGATGCCACGGCGGCGAGCGGCGTGTTGATGACGACCTCGCCGATCGACTTGGCGCCAAACGGGCCCGTCGGCTCGTAGCTCGGCTCAAAGGCCACGCGAATGCTGCCGATATCCAAGCGCGTGGGCAGCTTGTAGCTCATAAAGTTGCCGGTGCGCAGACGGCCGCGGTCATCGTGCTCGACAATCTCGTAGAGCGCGTGGCCGATACCCTGGGCAATACCGCCCTCGGCCTGGACGCGCGCGAGCGCCTCGTTGATCACGGTGCCGCAGTCCACGGCCGCCGCGTAATCCACCACAGTCACCTTGCCGGTGGCCTTGTCGACCTCGACCTCGGCAATGCCGGCCATAAACGGCGGAGGCGAAACGGGCAGGCAGGCAGAGGCGTGCGAGGTCAGCGCGTCGCCGCCCGCGATGTTCTTGACGCACAGGTTGGCAAAGTCGCGCAGCGTGAGGTAGCGGCCGCGCTCGCGGGCGGCGCGCTCGTCGGACAGACGCACGTACTGCCCATCGAAGACCACGTCGGTGGCGTCCACGTCCCACATCTGGGCGGCCTTGGCGCAAATCTTCTCGCGCAGCTCGGTCGCGGCGTTCTTGGCAGCAAGGCCCGTCACATACGTGCCCGAGCTCGCATACGAGCCGGCGTCGAACGGCGACACGTCGGTGTCTACGCCGCGCACCACGATCTGCGAGCTCTCCACGCCCAGCTCCTCGGCGGCAATCTGCGCCAAGATCGTGTCGACGCCCATGCCGTTATCGGTAGCGCCGGTGCCGATGGTAATGAAGCCGTCCTCTTCCAGGCGCATGTCGATACCGGCGATATCCACGTTGGAAATGCCCGAGCCCTGCATGGTGAGCGCGCAGCCCAGAGCACGCACGCGGTCGCCCAGGTCGACGGCCAGCGGCTTGTCGCGCCAACCGATCATGTCCATCGCGCGCAGCAGGCAGCGGTCGAGCGCGCAGGCGTTGAGCTTCTCGTTGTAGTACTGCGGCATGATCTCGCCCTCGCGCACGATGTTCTTAAGGCGCAGGTCGGCGGGGTCCATGTGCAGCATGTCGGCGAGCTCGTTGACGGCGCTCTCCACGGCAAACTGGCCCTGGGTGGCACCGTAGCCGCGATACGCGCCGCCGCGGTTGGTGTTGGTGTAGACGGCGTCCCAGCTAAAGCGGCTCGCCTTCACATGGTTGTAGATAGGCAGGCTCTTGTGGCCCGAAAGGCCGATCGTCGTGGTGGCGTGCTCGCCGTAAGCGCCGGCGTTGGACAACGTGTGCAGATCGATGGCCGTGATGGTGCCGTCGTTCATGGCGCCCAGCTTGACGGTCATCTGCATCTGGTGGCGCGAGTTGCCCGCGGTGATGGTCTCCTCGCGGGTGTAGCAGCAATAGCTCGGACGGCCGGTCTGCTGGGTCACAAACGCCACGAAGATCTCGCAGCAGCCCGTCTGCTTGGAGCCAAAGCCGCCACCAATGCGCGGCTTAATAACCTGCACCTGCGACTGCGGAATGTCGAGCGACTGCGCGACCATGCGGCGCACGTGGAAGGGCACCTGCGTGGAAGTGGTCACCGAGATGCGGCCGAACGCGTCGGTCGTCGCGAAGGCGCGGAAGGTCTCCATGGGCGCGGTCTGCGTGGCCTGGCTGGTATAGGTGCGCTCAAAGACGATGTCGCTCTGGGCAAAGGCCTCGTCCAGGTCGCCAAAGTCGCTGGTACCGCTGCACACCAGGTTGCGGGGCACGTCGCCGCCCTGCGGGAACATAAAGGTCACGTCGCCCTCGGGGTGGACCACGATGTCATTATCGAGTGCCTGGGTAAAGTCGAGCAGGGGCTCGAGCACCTCATAGTCGATCTTGATGAGCTTGAGCGCCTTGTCGGCAGCCTCCTCGGTCTCGGCAGCGACGATCGCCACCTCCTCGTTTTGGTAGCGCACCAGGTTCTCGAGAATCAGGCGGTCGTAGGGACTCGGCTGCGGATAGCTCTGACCGGCAATGGTAAAGCGGCGCTTGGGCACGTCCTCGTAGGTGTAGACGCCCACGACACCGGGAACCCTCAACGCGCGAGACGTATCGATGGAGCGGATCTTGGCGCGCGCATACGGGCTGCGCTTGAGTTTGACGATTAGCGCGCCGGCGGGCACCATATCGCCGGTGTAGACCGGACGGCCCTCGAGCAGGGCCTTCGAGTCCTTCTTGGGCTGCTTGTGAGTAATCTGCTTGTAGGTGACGCCGTCAGAGCTGGTGTCGTTGACCGGCAGCTCGGGCAACTCAAAGCCCACCTGTACGCCGGACTCGTTGAGAAAGCGGACGATGGCACGCAGCTGGCTTTCATAGCCGCTGCAGCGGCAGAGGTTGCCGGCGAGCTGGCGCGAGAGCTCCTCGCGCGTGGCGACGAGGCTCGGGTCCTCCTTGGCGGCGCGGGCGAGTGCCAGCACGTTCATGATAAGGCCGGGGGCGCAAAAACCGCACTGCTCGGCGCCTTCGGCAGCCATCGCGCGGGCAAGCGCCTCGGACTCGGCTTTGAGACCCTCGAGCGTGGTGATGGTATGGCCCTCGACGCGCGCGGCGGGAACCGAGCAGCTCAGCACCGGGTCGCCGTCGAGCCACACCGTGCACAGGCCGCAGTTGGTGGTCTCGCAGGCGCAGCGCACCGACGCACAGCCCTGCTCGCGCAGCAGGGCAAAGAGCATAGTGTCGGGGGCAATCTGAACCTTGACCTTGCGGCCGTTGAGCGTAAAGGAAAGATCGATGAGTTTGGCAGCCATTAGCGCACCTCGCTAGAATCGACGCCGGGCACGCGGCGGCAGGAATACTCGTCCGTGGCAAACTTAGGGACCTGCACGGTCTCGAGCTCGCGGGCAAGCGCGGCCGAAAGCTCGATGCCGGCGGCACGGCGCACGGCCTGGACGGCGAGCGGGGCCGAGATGCGACGGCGGTAGTCGGCCGAGCCCCACAGGTTGGTTCCGTAGCTCAGGGCACGCACGGATGCAGCAAGGGCGCGAAGCTCGTCCTCGGAAGGCTGCTCGTTGGTAAGGCCGCACGCCACGCTCTGCAGCAGGGTCGCGCGCAGCGGGCGGGCGCCCACGGTGACGTGCCAAGTGTTGTTCCACCAGGCGGCGGTGACGTTCAACGAGGGGAAGTCGGTCGCGGCCTTGCGCACGGCCTCGTAGCTCGCACGGTAATCGTGTTTAACGACCACGATGTGCTCGATCACGTCGCGCACGTAACCCATGTCGACGAACTCGGCGAGAGGCACGCGGCCGGCGCCCGCCAGCTCAACATACGAATCGAGCGCCAGGAACGCCGAGAGAACGTCCGAGAAGCCAAAGCGGCCGTAGATGCTGCCGCCCACCGTGGCGGTATTGCGCAGCTGCACGCCCACGATGTCGTGGACGGCGAACTCAAAGACATTGTTGACAAGCGCGTTGAGCCCGGCATGACGCTCGAGCTGGCGCAGGGTGCACATGGCACCGATGCGAAACTCGGTCTCGGTCTCCTCGATCTGATCGAGTCCGCAGGCCGAAAGGTCAATCGCCGTCGCCACGCGACGCGAACCCAGACGCATCCAGATGCCGCCGCCCACAATCTTGTTGTTGCGGTTCTTCTGTAAGAGCTCATAGGCTTCGGCCGCGTTTCCAACACGGACGTAGGTACCGAACTTGAGCACGTTCTCCCCCATCTCTTCACTTGTCCAGTGTCCTCTAGTGTACCAAACGAGGGCGCACGGCCCTCACCACCATAGAAAAAGGCTCCCGGCACAAATGCTGGGAGCCTCATCAGTTGCTATGTCGAGCTGGATTTAGCAGACGCCCTGGGCGAGCATGGCGTCGGCGACCTTCAGGAAGCCGGCGATGTTGGCGCCCATGACGAAGTTGCCCTCCTCGCCGTACTCCTTGGCGGTGTCGTCCACGTTGTGGAACATGCCGCGCATGAGCTGCTCGAGCTTGCCGTCGACCTCCTCGAAGGTCCAGGACAGGTGCTCGGCGTTCTGGCTCATCTCCAGGCCGGACACGAGCACGCCGCCGGCGTTGGCAGCCTTACCGGGCATAAAGGCGACGCCGTTCTCCTGGAAGTAGGTCGTGGCCTCGATGGTCGTGGGCATGTTCGCGCCCTCGCCGACCACCTTGCAGCCGTTGGCGACGAGCGCCTGGGCGTCCTCGAGCAGCAGCGTGTTCTCACGAGCGCAGGGCAGCGCGATGTCGCAGGGAAGCTGCCACACGCCGCGGCCGTCGCCCTCGTGCCACACGGCATTGGGCTTCTCGTCGACGTACATAGCGAGCGTAACGCCCTTGTCGTGGCCGGAGCGCTTCTTGTTGTAGACGTGCTCGAGCACGGTGTAGTCGATGCCGTCGGGATCCTCGACCCAGCCGTGGGTATCGGAGCAGGCCAGCACCTTGCCGCCGAGCTGCGCGACCTTCTGGACGGCGTAGATAGCGACGTTACCGGAGCCGTGAACGACGACGTTCTTGCCCTCGAAGGAGTCGCCGCGGCTCTTGAGGTACTCGTCCACAAAGTAGACCAAACCGTAGCCGGTGGCCTCGGTACGGGCGAGCGAGCCGCCAAAGGAGAGGCCCTTGCCGGTGAGGACGCCGGTCCACTCGTTGGTCAGGCGCTTGTACTGACCGAACATGTAGGCAACCTCGCGGCCGCCAACGCCCAGGTCACCGGCGGGAACGTCGGTGTTGGGGCCAATGTGGCGATAGAGCTCGGTCATGAAGGACTGGCAGAAGTGCATGATCTCGTTGTTGGACTTGCCCTTGGGGTCAAAGTCGGAGCCGCCCTTGCCGCCGCCCATGGGAAGGGTGGTCAGGCTGTTCTTGAGGATCTGCTCCAGGCCCAGGAACTTGAGCATACCCAGGGTGACCGTCGGGTTAAAGCGCAGGCCGCCCTTGTAGGGTCCAATGGCAGAGTTGAACTCGACGCGGTAGCCGCGGTTGACCTGGACCTTACCCTGGTCGTCGACCCAAGGGACACGGAACATAACGATGCGCTCGGGCTCGACGAGGCGCTCAAGCAGGGCGGCCTCCTCGTACTCGGGGTGGGCGTCGAGCGCCGGCTGGATGGTGCCGAGGATCTCGGTCGCGGCCTGGATGAACTCAGGCTGCTCGGGATAGCGGGCCTTGAGCTCGTCGAGAACTTTCTGCGTGTAGCTCATGCTTCCTCCAATGATGGGAAACGAAAAATGTTGGTCGCGGCACCCTATGCGCCGCGAACGTTATCGAGTATGGATAATATCGCACTGTTGCAGCAAAGTTTCGCATAAGCCGACGAGCAGATGTTTCGTTTTGATTACGATGCAGGTAGAAGCGTTTTTGAGCACCCAACGTACAAATCGCGTGTTTCGAAGCTGTTTCGTCCACATGGTCCATACCACCACAAAGAGGACAGGCACCTTTGTGGTGGTTGGCAGGATGCGTTGGCGGGAACGTATGTGAATCGAACACATCCAAGACGTTTTGCACGCCTCACAACGGTTTTGAGGACCGCGGGGCCCACCGGAGCCCATCCGTTCCCAAACGTGGCGGTATTTTACCAAACTAGCAGGGCGTCGTGGCGAACAGCGATACGGCAGCCCCTAACAAAGCGATCTTAGGCCGCCGGCTCCTTTGTCGAGCGTCGTAAAACGCACCGCATCCAGGTGCTCCAAGATGCTAATGGCTCGCTTGCGCGACACGCCCAGGGCCTCGCGCAGCACACTCGTGGTGACAGCGCCGCCGGCAGCCTCGATAGCCGCCGCAACGACCTCGCGCGCCTGAGCCTCGGCGGCGGCGGACAAGGCAACGTCGCGCTCGACCTTAACGATCGAGCGGTTGAGCGAAAGCTCGCGCAGGGCACGCGTCATGGTGTCGCGATCGAGTTGCAACTGCTGCCCCACCTCGGGAAGCGTCGGTGCATCGAGGCCCGCCTCGTCCAGCAGGGCCGCGATGCGCCGGCCGGCCTCGCGCACCACACGTATCGCCGCAGCGGCGGAATGTGGGTCGTAGACCTCGGACCCCTCCTGGGCGCAGATGCCGCGCGCACAGCCCTCGAAGATGAGCGCAGACGCGACGTCTTCGCCCGCTTTCGGCCAGGCGACATGCGCAACCTCGCCCGGGGTGAAGCCCGTTTGCTTGGGCGCGGCCTTATGCATGACGACAAGCGTGTCGGCGAGGGCGGCAAGGGCGGCATCGAGCACAGCGGGGGCGGCATAGAGCTCCTCGGTCGAGCGCTCCGGATGGAGGGCGACCGCATCGCCCGACGCCACCGCGGCGTGCAGGAGCCTCGCGACTTCGGCACCGGAAAGGTCGAGCGCACGGGCGGCAACGGCCGCCGGCACGGGCAGGCGCTGCAGCCCCAGCCATGCGGCAATGGCGGCGGCGCGGTCGCCGGCATCCAGAGCCCTGAGCAGCGAGACCTCTTCCGCGGAGAGGTCGCGCGAGCGGCGGCACCGCGAAAGAAGAACGCAACCGCCGCCGATAAGTACCACCGGGGAGAACGCAAGCACGATGAGACCGTCGCCCGAGCGCACGGGAAGGCGCTCCTCCAGGCGGATTTGCACGGTACGCGTCTCGCCCGGGGCAATCGGCCCCGCGCCCTCCATGAGCATGATACGGCCGAGGACCTCTGCCGTGCCCACCATCACGTGGACGCGCGTGCCGGACTCGAAGGGCACGGGCTTGGCGCCCTCGCGCCCCAGATAGGTGAAGCGCGCGATAAGCCTGAGCGTCGAGCCCTCGGCACCAGACCCGCAGAGGACCTCGCCGCGCGGAAGGTCGCCCGCGCCGTCGCCCACGATGTTGAGCGCCACGCGCTGTCCGGGCAACGCCCGAGGAGTATCGCCATGCACCTGAATCGCGCGAACGCGGCAGCGCACGCCCGCGGGACTCGAAACGAGCTCATCGCCCACCGCCACGGGGGCATCGTGAAGCGTGCCCGTGACGACCGTCCCGGATCCCTTGATGGTGAAGCAGCGGTCGATGGGCAGGCGCGGGGCCAGACAGGGGCGCACCGGGCGGGATGCGGCATCGGCCAGGAAAGAGTCGATAGCGGTATCGAGGGCAAGGCGAACGTCCTCGATACCCGCACCCGTGCGAGAGGAAACGGGCACCACGGGCGCATTGGCAAAGACGGTATCGCCGAGGAAATCCATCACGTCGAGCTCGGCGAGCTCCGCCGTCTCGTCATCGGCCAGATCGCGCATCGTAAGCGCAACGACCATGTGCGTCACACCCAACAGCTCCAGTACGCGAACATGCTCGCGGGTCTGCGGCATCACGCCCTCAACGGCAGAAACCACCAGCAACGCAACATCCACGCCGGTAGCACCCTGCACCATGGCGCGTAGGTAGTGGGCATGACCGGGTACATCGACCAGGCCGACAAGATTGCCGCTCGGCAGCACCAGCTCGCCAAAACCGAGCTCCGTGGTCATACCGCGGCGCCGCTCGACCTCCAGACGGTCGGGATTTTTTCCGGTCAGCGCCTCGATAAGGGCTGACTTTCCGTGGTCGACGTGCCCCGCCGTTCCAATGACAACGGGACATTCGACAAGCTCGCGCGCAGTCATCGGCGCAAACCCGCCCGCACGGCGTCGGCCAACGCAGACGCACACAAATCAAGGTCGGTATCGTGCACAAGCGTGCGAACGTCAAACAGCACCTGGTCGTGCTGCACGCGCGTCACAATCGGCGTATCGGGCTCCTGAACCATAGCGCGCTTCAGGCCATCGACGGACAGGCGCCCATCGACGGGGCAGACGGCAACGCAAAAGGTTGGGAGCTCGACGGTCGGCAGCGAGCCACCGCCCGGGGCAGAAGCGCCTTCGACAACCTGCAGCTCCACCGCCTCCTCGCACTGAGAGTCACGAAGCTTGCGCAGCATGCGGTCATGCAGGCGCTTGGCCTGACGCTCGAGCGGAGCCGACGCGCCGGAAAGCATGTTGAGCACCGGGATCTCCCGATGCGCTGTATCGGGACCGGTCACATACAGACGCAGGGTAGCCTCGAGCGCCGCGAGCGTGAGCTTGCCGGGGCGAAGCGCGCGCATAAGCGGATGAGAGGCGCAGGCAGCGATAACCTGGGCGCTACCGAGAATAATGCCAGCTTGCGAGGCGCCGAGCAGCTTGTCGCCCGAGCACGAGACGACGTCAACGCCGGCGCAAAGCGAGGCGGACGTGGGCTTCTCCCCAGCATCGACGAGCACCTCATCTGTAAGCAAAGCGCCCGAGCCCTGGTCCTCGTACAGTAACAGCCCGTGCTCATGCGCCAGCGCAGAAAGCTCCGCCGCGGAAACCTCCTCGTGGAAACCCTCGATACGGTAGTTAGAAGGATGAACTTTCAAGATCATCGCCGTATTGGGCGTAATGGCGCTTCGGTAATCATCCAGATGCGTGCGGTTGGTGGAGCCCACCTCGACAAGCTTGGCACCCGAAGCCGCCATGATATCGGGAATGCGGAAGCTGCCGCCCACCTCGACAAGCTCGCCACGGCTCACGATGACCTCTTTGCCGCTTGCATGCGCGGCAAGCACCAGCAGCACCGCCGCGGCGTTGTTGTTGACAACCAGGGCGTCCTGCGCCCCCGTGAGCGTGCGCAGCAGACGCGCGGCATGCTCTTTGCGGCCCCCACGGGCACAGGTCGCGACGTCATACTCAAGCGTGCTGTAGCCGCGGGCGACATCGGCCACCGCCTGCACCGCTGCGGGAGCAAGCGGAGCACGGCCCAGATTGGTGTGAATCACAACGCCCGTCGCGTTGACGGCAGGGCGCAGGGTCGGCAGCGACAGGCGATGGGTCCGCTGCTCAATTGCCAAGGCGAGCTCGCGCTTGTTCCTTGCAGGGGCGCCGGAGCGAATCGCCGCGCGCTCGGCATCGAGCTCGGCGTCAATCGCCTCGCGTACCATCGTGTCGCCTGCATCGCCAGCAGCCTTCATGACCGGCCACTCGGCAAGCAGCTCGTGAACGGCGGGAATGGAACGCAGGCGGCCGCGCACCTCGGCAGACATGGATTCGCAGTCGCTCATGAAAAGCCTTTCGACATGTTCAATAAAAAGCTGGTCCCCCGCGATCGTCATCGGGCAAATAAATACCGGCGCGCACGCAAAAGGGACAGGTCCATTATGGCAGCTCGTGACAAGACGTCGAAGCGCCTCGTCTAAAACCTGCCAAAATAAACCTGTCCCTCTTTGGTCGGTTATGCCGTGGGGCCTTTAGGCCTCCCTGTTGGCGTAGATAAACCAGTAGCCCAGCGCAACGATCAGGGCGCCGCCCACGATATTGCCGAGCGTGGCGACGGAAAGATTGAGCGCCAGGCCCGCCGCGTTGAGGGCGTCGGCGCCGGCGACATCAACTCCATAGCCGCAGGAGTGCATCAAAATACCCATGGGCAAAAAGTACATGTTGGCAACGCAGTGCTCAAAACCGCAGGCCACAAACGCGGCAATGGGCAGCAGAATGCCCACGACCTTGTCGACCACGGTCCTGCCAGCGGTACCGATCCATACAGCCAGGCACACAAAGATGTTGCACAGAATGCCGCGGAAGAAGATGGTGACGGCGTCAATCGAAACCTTTCCGGCGGCGACGCTCACCATGGTGTTGGCGACGGCCTCGCCGTTGAGCTTGTAAATAGCTGCCATGTAAACCAAAAAGACGACGAGCAGCGCGCCGGCAAAGTTGCCGATCCACACAACGACCCAAGCCTTGAGCATCTGGGCGAGCGTGATCTTTTTGCTCTTGAGCGCGCAGACCATAAGCGAGTTGCCGGTAAACAGCTCCGCGCCGCAAATGAGCACGAGCACCAGACCCAGGCAAAAAGCAAGGCCACCCACAAAGCGCTGGGCGCCCCAGCCAAGCGTGGGATCGCTCAAAAAGACCGTGAAGAACAGGCCGCCAAAGGCGATGAACGCGCCGGCGAACATGGCAAGCATAAAGGCCTTCGAGGGCGGTAGGTTGGCCTTGGTAACACCGGCAGCCTCGGTCTTGGCCTCGATCGCGGCGGGCGCCAGGCAATCGGGGGTGGAATATTCTGCCTTACTCTGTGCCATGGCAATCACTACTTTCTTACGATGTGGGACAAACGCTCTTGGTTCATTTGCCCCGCGAGGTCGGACGGTATAAAAAAAAACGCGAGCCAAATTAGCATATTGGCCTGCGATTATATAGCTTGGAGCGGGCGACGGGAAGTCCAAGGATTTGCTTCGCAAATCCTTGTTTCGCTGCGGGCCTTCGGCCCTTGCGTGCTGCGCTGGAAAATGCTCACGCATTTTCTCAGCTCCGCACCCTGACGGGTTCGATTCCCGTCGCCCGGCGCGTAAACGAAAACAGCTCTGATTCCCAAAGGAAACCAAAGCCGTTAAAACAATTCTTATGGAGCGGGCGACGGGAATCGAACCCGCGTCATCAGCTTGGAAGGCTGGGGTTCTACCATTGAACTACGCCCGCAAGATATGGTCGGGACGACAGGATTTGAACCTGCGACATCCTGCTCCCAAAGCAGGCGCGCTACCAAACTGCGCCACGTCCCGAAGGTGTTGAGCAGCTAAGGTCTAAACCTTGCGTGTCCCAAAGCGAAGGAAATTATAGGGGAGACTCCCCGCCTGTGCAAGCATTGATGCCTTAGCTCCTCGAATGTGCAACAAAACGACTATGGAGCAGACCGATCACAAATGCCACCACGGCAACCGGCGCCCACGCGGCACCGATATCCGCCAGCGGCAGCACATCAAACGGCAGCCACGCACCCGCAAAGAACGCGTCGCGGACCGAGGTGATCACGCTCTGCACCGCGACAACGCCGCCGACCCAGACCCATATCTGCGGATGCGCGTCGCAAAAACCGTGCACCAGGCCCATAAGCACCAGAACAATGGCAACAGGGTACAGGGCGTTGAGCATGGGCACCGAGAACATGAGGATCACGTCGAGACCCACGTTGGAAAGCACGCACGAGAACGCCGCGAACACAAAGGCGAGAACCGCAAAGGGACGGCGCATGGCCTCCTCGGAAGCCTCCGCTCCCCCTTCGACCGCATACGTCTCGCAGAAATAGCGCGAGCAACAGCTGATGAGGCCGATGCACACGTTCATGCAGGCGAGGAAAAAGATCGCAAAGACCACGACCGTGCCGGCAAGGCCAAAGTGCATGGACGCGGAACGGGCAAGGATGGCGGCACCGTTGGTGGCATCGGGCATAACCGTGCCGAGCTGCATGCCGGCAAGCGCCAGGCCGCAGTAGATGATGGCCATGAGCACGCCAGCGATCACACCGGAGCGCGAGATCTCGAAGGCCACGCGCTTGTCATCGGTAACACCCAGCTCGTGAATGGTCTCGGCGATGATAATGCCAAAGGCGAGCGACGCGAGCAGGTCCATGGTCTGATAGCCAGTCAGAAAGCCCTGCACGGCGGCGCCTGCATCGTAGGGAGCCTGAGGCGCGGCAGCGGGACCCAGCGGCGAGACCACGGCAGCGCCCACGACCAATACGATAAGGGCGATGAGCGCGGGGCCCGTAATGCGGCCGAGCACGCGCGTGATGACGCCGGGACGCAGCGTGAGCGCAAACGCGACGACGAAGAACCCGATGGCAAACACCAGACGTGCCGTGCCGAGCGAAACACCCTCGGGTAGCAGCGGCACCAGCATTTCGAACGCCGTAGAGCTCGTGCGGGGAATAGCCAGGCACGGGCCGATGGCCAGATACACCGCCGCGACAAAGAACTCGCCGAACTTGGGGTGCACGCGGCCAGCAAGCTCGCGCGCCGTTCCGGCAAGCGCCACGGCGATAAAGCCCATGACGGGCAGGCCGATGGCAGCAATCAGAAAGCCGAGCATGGCGACCGGGGTGGCAGAACCAGCCTGCAGCGCCAGCAGCGGCGGAATAATGAGGTTGCCGGCGCCAAAGAGCATCGAGAACAGGGCGATGCCGACGGTGAGGACATGGTCGGAGCGCAGACCGCGCGGGGCGGATGAAGCCATAGGCACACCTTTCGGGTCGAAACAAAAACGGGACGGGCAAAATACCCGTCCCGCAAGTATAAACGGTCCAGCAGCTTTAGCAGGCTAAATTGCGCAGAGCATCGATAGCCGTCTCGACTTCTTCGGTCGTGTTGAAATACCCAAACGAGAAGCGAACGACACCCTGGCGCTCGGTACCTAACGCGCGGTGCATGAGCGGGGCACAATGGGCACCGGGACGGGTCGCAATCCCCCACCCCTGCATGAGCGCGTCCGAGATCTCAGCTGAATCGATATCGCCCAAGTTAAGCGACACGATCGCCGAACGCGTCGGCTGGTCAAAGACACCATAGAGCTTAATCCCCGGAATCTCGCGCACACCGGCAAGGAAACGATCAGCGAGCGCACGCTCGTGGGCAGCAATCGCCTCGACCCCACCCTGGGCCTCGATAAAGTCGAGACCAGCGGAAAGGCCGGCGATGCCGTGACCGTTGAGCGTGCCCGCCTCAAGGCGCGTGGGCCACCCAAGCGGCTGCAGCGTATCGAAGCTGTGCACACCCGTGCCGCCCATGGCCCAAGGGGCCACGTCAATGCCCTCTGCCACGGCTAGGCCGCCGGTGCCCTGCGGGCCCATGAGCCCCTTGTGGCCGGTAAAACACACAACATCGAGCCCCATGGCCTGCATATCGATATGCGCCGTGCCGGCAGACTGCGAGGCATCGACAATCACGAGCGCACCAGCCGCATGGGCCACAGCCGCCACGCGTGCAACGTCAACGGCGTTGCCGGTCACGTTGGAGGCGTGCGTCACCACCACGACACGCGTGCTCGGCGTGACCAGCTGCTCGAGCTCGTCGTAGTCGAGCACGCCGCTCGCGTCGCAACCCGCATGCTCAACGGTCACGCCCCGCTCTGCCGCCAGGCGGTTAAGCGGACGCAGCACGGAGTTGTGCTCGAGTACCGTCGTGACCACACGGTCGCCGCGGCGCACCACGCCATTGATGACGGTGTTGAGTGCCGCGGTTGAGTTGGGCGTAAAACAAACATGGTCAGCACGCGGGCAGCCCAGCAAGCGCGCAAGCTTGGCGCGGCAGCCGTGGATGGCACGCGCCGCATCGAGCGCACCCAACGTGGCACCGCGGCCGGCATTGCCGAGCGAGCACATCGCCTGCGTCACGGCATCGATGACCGTCTGCGGCTTGTGCATGGTCGTCGCCGCGTTATCCAGGTAGATCATCGCACGACCTCCCACATATCGATCACGGTAAAGCCCTCAGTGGGAACGCCCGACGCGGCAAGCTCGCCGCGCAGCAGGTCCTCATCCGAAGGCAGCGCCTTCCATGCCAGGCCGCAGCCGGCAGCGACCTCCCCGGGCACGGGAATCGTGCGCCCGGGAAGCCTGCGCTCGACGCATAGGGACTCGCAGCCCATGGCGGCCGCCGTGGTAGGAAACGTGATGACAAGCGCCGGGCGCTTTTCTCTCATGGCAATCCCGCCCAAACGCTACGGGCGCACGACGCGCACGGCCTGCTCCATCTTTTCGACGATAACATACATGTTCGTGACCTCGCCCACCGCGAGCTGGTTCTTAATGCCAAAGTGATCGAGGCAGGTACCGCAGGTAAGGATCTCGACACCCTGCTCCGCCAGACCCTTCAGGTCGTCGAGCACCGGTGAGCCCTCGACGGTAAGCTTGGCGCCGCCGTTGTAGAACAGCATGGTCGCGGGCAGCTCCTCCTGCTGCGTCACGGCAAAGATGAAGGCCTTCATGAGCTTGTGGCCCAGCTCGTCGTCGCCGCGGCCCATGCAGTCGGTGTAGACGGAAATGACGAGCTCGCCCTTGCCGGTGCTGGCACCACAGAAGGCAGCGCCATCCTGCTCGGGATCAGCCACGGCAATGGCGCCAGAGGTCGTCACGGTCACGCGCCACTCAGCGTCAGAAACCTTCTCGACCGAGGCAGTGCAGCCCTTCTCCTGCGCCATCTTGGAGATGTTCTTGACGGCGGTCTCGTTATCGACCGAGGTCACCACGGCACCCTCGCCGTCAAGCTGTTTGAGTGCCTTAAGCGTCTTGACGACGGGCAGCGGGCAGGCATCGCCCATGGCATTGACTTCAATCTTGGTAGACATAGTAAATTCCTTTCGAAAGAACCGCTATAGAACGGCAAACAGTTACATAAACGTGTAGTTAGCGCACAACGCGAACAGCAGGACCGCCCGGCACCGCCTCGCACACGCGACCGATAACGGCGGCGATGCGACCCTCGGCATGCAGACGACGCGCGAGCTCATCCACATCGGAAGCAGGCGCCGCGATGAGCAAGCCACCAGAGGTCTGTGGATCGTACAGCGCATCCAACATGCCCGGCTCCAGGCCATCGTCGGCCACCACGCGCGGACCAAAGAAGTCCTGGTTGCGGTAGGCGCCGGCAGGGATAATGCCCAGGCGCGCCATGTCGAGCACCTGGTCAAAGAGCGGAACCGCCCCCGACACAAGCTCAATCTGTACGCCCGAGCCCTCGGCCATCTCGCACGCGTGCCCGATCAGGCCAAAGCCCGTGACGTCAGTGCAGCCGTGAAGCTCAAGTCCCTCGGCCAGACGAATCGGGGCCTCGTTGAGGGTACGCATCGAGTCGAACATCGGGCTGGCGCCATCCTGTTCGATGAGCTCGCCCTTGATGGCCGTAGTGATGATGCCCGAGCCGATAGCCTTGGTCAGCAGCAGGACATCGTCCACGCGCGCGCCGCTGTTGGCGAGCATGCGGTCGAGCGCGACAAAGCCGCTCACGGACAGGCCGTACTTGGGCTCGTCGTCGTTGATGGTGTGGCCGCCCGCGATGGAGCAGCCCGCCTCGACGCACTTGTCGGCGCCGCCCGCCAGAATCTGACCGGCAACCTCAACACCCAGGCAACTGGGTATGCAGAGCAGGTTCATGGCATGGCTCGGCCGCCCGCCCATGGCGTAGATGTCCGACAGCGAGTTGGCCGCAGCGATCTGGCCAAACATGAACGGGTCGTCGACCATCGGCGGGAAGAAGTCGACGGACTGCACGAGGCCCAGGTTATCGCCAACACGGAAGACACTCGCATCGTCGGAGGTATCGAACCCCACGAGCAGGTTGTCGTTATGCACATTGGGTAAGTCGCCCAGGACCTGGGCGAGGGCTCCAGGAGCCAACTTAGCGGCTCAACCGCTCGCGGCAGTCATAGACGTGAGCTTAATCTGATCGTCAGGCATCGATACCCCCTCTCATCGGTCAATCATTTTCTCTCAGTATACGCATGAATACGAGCCCAAGGCGGATGCATTAATTGAGCGCCTGTGCGCGAATCGCCGCGCCGATGGCACCGGCAAAGCGGGCTTGGGGCGAGGTGATCACCGGCGAGCCCAACAGCGCGCCCAACCGCTCCGCAACGTAGGCGTTCTCGCACAGGCCACCGGTCAGGTAGTACGGGGCGCCCGCGGCCTGCCCGGCCATGGTCGCCACGCGCGAGACCACGCTGTCGATCACGCCACGCGCAATGTTCTCGCGCGGCTCACCGCGACCGATCAGGCTGATAACCTCGCTTTCGGCAAACACGGTGCACATGCTGCTGATCTTGGTAGGCTCGCCGGTGCGGGCGAGGTCTGCCATCTGCTGCTGGGTAATGACCAGGCGGTCGGCCATGATCTCCAAAAAGCGCCCCGTGCCGGCGGCGCACTTGTCGTTCATGGCAAACTTGGCCACGCGGCCGCCCTTAAGCTGAATGACCTTGGTGTCCTGGCCGCCCACGTCAATCACCGTGCCGTGATCGCCAAACAGGCGCACAGCACCGGTGCCGTGGCAGGTGATCTCGGTCACGACCTTGTGCGCATAGGGCACGGCGACACGGCCGTAGCCAGTCGCGATCACGCGCACGTCGTCGGCTGTCACGCCATAGCCGGCCGCTGCCAGTGCCTCGCGCAGCCGCTCGGAAGCATCGACCGAGGAGAACCCGGTTGGCTGCACGCACGTCCACGCCACCGAACCCTCCCTGTCGACCACAGCAGCCTTAGCCGCCGTAGACCCGATATCGATCCCGATCCCTATCATGGCTCTCTCCCAATCTAAACATCAAAGGTAGCGGCGCGTTCAGGCGCCTTGGCTCTAGGTTTCTCAGGTGCCGGAGGTTGCCCTGAAAGAGGAGCGCAGCATACTTTGGTACGCAAGCGACGGTTTGAGGGGCAAGATCCGGTGCCTGAGGAAGCTAGAGGGTTTCGATGAAGGCGGCGATGCGGGTCTCGATCTGGCCCATGTCACCGTTGCTGTAGTCGGTCTCGATCTTCATATACGGAATACCCGCACCCTCGACAGCCTCCTGCATGCGCGCACTCTCCACGTTAAAGGTGTGGCACGCCTGCAGCACGCTCTCCACCACGCCATCGACGTGATACTTCTCGCACATGGCCAGCGTGTTTTCCATACGACCGTCGTTGGGCGTCATGACCGAGCAGTTGATGTCCAAGTAGCGGTCGGCGATTGCGCGCAGGATATCGGGAGCCTCCGGGTCGATCATCATGGCCGCCGTGCGCTCGCCCGAGCAGTCGTCCATGCACACGACCACACCGCCGTTGGACTCGATGGTGCGGCCGATCTTGTTGATCACGCCGCCCACCGGGCAGCCGGTGATCAGAATACGCTTGGCACCCGCCGCAACCGGGCGCTCGCCCGCGTCGTAGGCCTCGCGCAGCTTGGCGACCTTTTGCTCCAGCTGCTGCGTATAGGCCTCGATATCAAAGCTGAACGTACCGGCAAACATGGTGCTCATCAGGTCGACGCCGCTCATAGCCGCCGGCTGGTTGGCCTGCAGGGCGAACATCTCGAGCTGGGCGGCACGCAGGCGATTGCGACGACGGACAGCGGCGCGCAGGTCGTCATCGGTGATCGTAATACCGTAGAAGTTCTCGAGCTCCTCCTTGAGCAGGCGGCACTCCTCGTACCAGCCTTCGCGCTCGTAGGCACGATCGCGACCCTGCGGAAGATGCAGAATGTGCGTGCGCTTGAGCTCGTTGAGTAGCTCGTACATCTTCTTCTTGCCGTCGCAGGTGGTCTCGCCGATGATCATGTCGCTAAAGTACGTAAACGGGCACTTTTGCGAGTAGGCAAAACCGTAGGTCGACTTGATGAGCGGGCACAGGTTTGCCGGTAGCACCTTCTCGGCCTCGGGAATCACCTCATCGGACGTACCGCACAGAGCCACGCTCGCAGCCCCCGCGGCATCGATAATCTCGAGCGGCGTATAGCCGCACAAAAAGCCGACCAGGCGATTACCCGCCTGCTTATAATCCTTGACGCGAATAAACGCCGCCTTGCGTTGCTCGTTGAACTCCTCAAACGTGCGCGGCAACGGCTGTTCAATATTTTCCGACATATAACTCCTTAACAGACCTTTTAACCAACCAAGGAAACGGCTTTCCCAGGTGCCCGAGGTTGCCGTGAAAGAGGAGCGCCGCGTACTTCTGGTACGCAAGCGACGGTTTGAACGGCAAGATCGGGTGCCTGGGGAAGCCACCGGGACGGATAGTCCTAAATGGTTTCCAAGAAAGCCTCGATCCTGGTTTGCAGTTGGCCTGCGTCCTCGCCGGCGTAGTCGGTCGTGATGTGCATAAACGGAATGCCGGCCTCCTCGGCGGCCTTCTCCACGGCAAACGACTCCATCTCGTAGAGCGTGCAAAACTGCAGGGCCACGTCGACAATGCCGTCGGCATGCAGGTCCTTGGCCATCTGGACAATGTCCTTCATACGCTGGTCGTTGGGCGTAAAGACGGCACAGTTGATCTTAAAGTAGCGCTCGGCGATGGCATCGAGCATCTCGTCAACCGTCTCACCGGACTCGTCGACCAGGTCCTTGTAATAGCGCGAACCCGTGCAGGACTCCTCGCCTACCACAACGCCGCCGGCCTTCTCGATGAGGTTGAACAGCTTCCAGTTGGGCACGGCCATGGGCGTGCCGGTGTACAGGATGCGCTTGGTCCCCTTGGGCGCCACGCCCTCTCCGACCTCGACGCGCTGCTCACACTCGGCCGCCATATCGTTGATGGCTCCGGTCAGACGCGGCGTGTCGTCCATAAAGGCGGCCTGAACGGTCAGCAGGCTGTCGAGACCGCTGATGGGCACTGGGTCGGCAGCGCGCGTGGCAGCGAGGCGCTGCAGGGCGCGACGCTTCTCATTGACGGCGCGGATGGCGGCCTTCAGACGCTCAGGCGTAATCGTAACGCCGCACACTTCCTCAATCTTGGCGGCGAGCTTTTTAACCTTGGCCTTCCAGGTCACGAGCGTCGACTCGTCGTGCACGTTGGGAATATCCATGACGTACATGTTCTTTTGCGTGGCAAAAAACTCGTAGGCCTTCTTCTTGCCATCGCAGGTGTTCTCGCCTACCACCAAGTCGCTCGACTCAATGTAGGGGCAGACCTCACCCAGCTTAAAGCCGGCAAAGCTCTTGATAAGCGGACAAGTGTTGCGCGGCAAGTGCTCCTCGACCTTGTCGGTCGCCCAATCGGCACCCGAGCACAGACCAACGGGAATGCCGTCGCAGGCGAGCACAATCTCCTCGGGCACGTAGACGCAGAAGCTGCCCACGATCTTGGTGGCCTCGCCGGCCTCCTTCTTGTCGAGCATCTCCTTAATACGGCCGCTGTGGATGTTGGTGGCGACAAAATCCAGGTAGGACGTGGACTTGGGGCGATTGTTCTGCGTCAGGAACATATCGCCGTACATCTGGCCCACGGTGCCCAGCAGCATGTCGTGGTCGGCAAGATTCATGCCGAGGCTCTCCCACATCGGATGGAAATCAATTTCTTCAGCCATAACGGTTCCCCTCTCGAACCAAAAACGGATAACAGCGGTATCGATGCACGACGGACGGCGATTGCCCGACCGTGCTCAAACCCGGAATTTTAGGGAACCTGCTTTGCGGTCGATTATTTAGTTGTGCGTCGTCTCTCCCGGAGCCGTGAACATACCTGCTCATATGCGGCTCCGAGCCATATATAGGGCACGCGCGGTAACGCGGCGAATGTATGTCGTCTGCGGCATGTGCGCACCTTCCTTTACAAGTTGAGGTCAACTATACCAACGGTCATCGACCATGCGAACACCGTTGACATTCGTACGACAGCGTCGTGTGCCGTCGTTTAATAAATAATTATCTTGATTGATAAGAGTTTGTCATTCCTCATTCGGCGAACGGCAAAAACAAAGCCGCCGAGGCTTATATTCCCCGACGGCATTACCCGGCGCTATCGACAAACCAAATGGATCCTGCTGGCATCAAAATGCATGCGCAGCGTCTCGCCTGCTTGCGGCAGCTCGTCGACAGGCATGCGCACTTTGTTGACCTTCCACTGCAGGCGCGTCGGCGCGTCGGCGCGCGGCACGTCCAGCAGCACCAGGCGCTCAAAACGTGAATCGCTCACGCGGGCCACATGCAGGTCGTAGCTGTTGCGACCCCGCTCAGCACGGTTGTCCACATGGAAGTAGCTCGCACGAATACCCAGGTACGCCACGTTATCGGGAACCTCACGGCCCACGTTGAAGGTCATGCCCCAGTCGAGGGCCTCAACTTCTTCGTCGCCGATCTTGCGCGCGCGGCTCGTATTCTTGCAGCCCGTCAAGCGCAGCGCGGCCAACGTCTGCGGATGACGGACCACGTCCTCGACGGAGCCGATCTCCTCAACATGCCCGTTGTGCATCACGCAGATGCGCTCGCACAGACGGCACGCTTCGTCGATGTCGTGGCTCACGTAGAGCACGGTTCGGTTGCATACATCGAACAGATCGAGCATGTTTTGCTCAAGCGCGCTCTTGAGATACGCGTCGAGCGCGCTCATGGGCTCATCGAACATAAAGATGCCCGGATGCGCCGCCACCATGCGCGCAAGCGCCACGCGTTGCTGCTGACCGCCCGAGAGGCGCACGGGGTAGCGGTCGACAAAATCGGCCAGACCGAAAATGCCCAGATAACGCTCGGCGAGCTTTTTGCGCGCGGCGGCGTCACCCGCATCCTTAACACCGGCGCATACGTTATCGGCCACCGTCATGTTGGGAAACAGCTGATAGTTTTGGAACAGCAGGGCGCATTTTCGCTCCTGGGGCGACAGGTTGATACCCGCCGCCGAGTCAAAAAAGGTCACGCCGTTGACGACGATCTTGCCCTCGTCGGGTGTCTCCACGCCGGCAATGCAGCGCAACGTACAGCTCTTGCCGCAACCCGAGGCGCCCAGCAGCGCCACACGCTCCTCGCCGGCATCGAGCTGAATGTCGAGGGTAAAGCCCGGATAGCGCTTTTTGATATCCAGAACGAGCGACATGGCTTATCGACCTCCCTTTGCGACCGCGCCATCGCGCATAAGCTCGGCCAGCGCCTCGCGATCGATACGCAAGGCATCACCGCCCACCGGGTCGAGCGAATCGCCCTGTCCGGCGAGATCTTTGGCCTGCTTGCGCTCCGCACGGGAAAGGCCCCGCTCGCGATACTTTTGCGAATGCGCCGTGTACATATTGATGAACAAAATGACCAGGAAACTAAACACGATCACGACGACGACCCAAAAGAGGGCCACCGACGTGTTGCCGCCCATCCACTCAAAGTAGATGGCGATGGGAATGGTCTGCGTAATACCGGCGTAGTTGCCCGCAAAGAACAGGGTGCAGCCAAACTCGCCCATCGCGCGGGCAAAGGCGAGCACCGTGCCGGCGGCAATCGAGGGCCAGCCGAGCGGCATCATGAGCTTGGTAAAGATGCGACACTCGGACCATCCCAAGGTTCGCGCGGCGTCGAGCATCTGCGTGTCGAGGCTCTCGAAGGCTCCGAGCGCCGTGCGGTAGACCAGCGGAAACGACACAACGACAGCCGAAATGACCGCCGCGGGCCAGGTAAAGACGATCGAGATGCCATGCGCGATGAGCCACTGGCCCACCCCGGTCGAGCGGCCAAACAGCATGAGGAGCAGAAAGCCACAAACCGTGGGCGGCAGCACCATAGGAATCGTAAAGACCGAATCGAGCAGGCCCTTGATGCGACTCGAGGTACCCATAGTCTTCCACGCGGCGAACAGGCCCAGCGCAAAGGAGATCAGCAGGGCAAGGCCGCTCGTTTTAACGGACACCCAAAACGGGCGATAGTCGATGTCGCCCAAAAAGGAAGCCAGAGAGGTCAAGGGCCCCTGCTCATCCCGCAACGCGACAGACGACGCCTCTACCATTTGAGCGCTATCAAGCCAACGCGCGCCGCCCTTGGCATCACCCGAGGCTGACGCAATCACCACATAGCGGTCCCCATCCGCACCGCGCTCGTCAAAGCCATAGGTATAACCGCCGGCATCAAACGTTGTTTCCGCCGTGACATACCAAGGAAGATCAACGTCCCCTAACTGCGCACCTCCCATGGAGTTTGCGCTGTCGAGCTCGCAGACGAGGGCCTTGAGACCCGATACGCACTCGTTGTCCTGCGGATCCAATCCATACTTCTCGACTGCCTTGGGCGATATCCACGCCACAACGCGATCGGCAGCGGGCGCCACTACAAGGTCCACGTCCTCGTCAACGGGAAACCGGTAGCCCTCAGGCTGGCCCTCCATGGCACGAGCGGTCCCCTTGGACAGCCGCTCAAAACCCTCGATCCCATAGGAAAGCCCATGAGCGGTCGCAGCAACCTGGCCCCCGTCCTCAGCGTCCCCAGCAAACGCAAATCCCGGCACCCAGCAAAGCGCGAGGGTCAAAGCACAGGCGACAAGCATGCGGAATCTATTAAGCACGAAAAGCTCCAAGCGAATACAAGGACGGAGTGAAACACAAAACGATGGAATTATCGCGCCAAGCCGCACTACGCGGAAAGCTCAAAGCCGTACTTAGCCCAAATCTTCTGAGCCTTCTTGCTGGACAGGCAAAAGTCGATAAACGCCTTGGCCTCGTCGGCATGTTCGGAGCCATCGGCGACAGCGCCCGGATACACGATGGGCTTATGCGAGTCCTCGGGACACACAAAGGCCTCCTCGATGCCGTCGTAGCGGAAGATGTCGGAGCTATAGACAAAGCCAGCCACGCAGTCGCCCGTAGAGACGTAAGACGCAGCAGTGCCGACCTTGTCGGCCAGGGCCACCTTGTCGGCGAGCTCGGGTGCATATTCGCCGTCGTCGCCCTCGGTGCCAGTATAGAGGCCCACGGAGGCCAGCGCCTGGTTGGCGTACTTGCCGGCGGGGACGGTCTTGGCGTCGCCGATGGCGATCTTGCCGTCCAGATTCGCGACGCCGGCGATGGCCTCGACCTTGGTGTCGGAGCCCTCGGCGCGAATGATTACAAGGTCGTTGACGAACATATCCTCACGGGTGTCGGTGTCGACGAGCCCGGCGGTCTCGGCGTCGTCCATGGTGCCCTTGGAAGCGGTGATGAGCACGTCGACCGTGGCACCGGCGCGCATCTGCTCAACGAGGTCGCCAGACGCCTTAAACTGCGTGTCGGTAAACGTGGTACCGGTCTGCTCGGTGTAAAGCTCCTGAACCTCGGGCAGAGCCTTCTCGAGCGAGTTGGCGGCAAAGACCTGCAGCTCGACAGCTTTCTTGGAAGATGCCTTAGCAGAACCGGCATCGGATCCGGCCGGCTCGGACGTATTGTTGCCCGAGCAGCCGGCAAGACCAAGGCCGGCAGCGGCGACAGCAGAAAGCGAGACGAATCCGCGGCGAGAAACCATATCGAACATGTTCAACCCTTTCGGACCTTGTGCCCGGGTACCCCACCGCGAGCTTTATTCTGTAATTAGATTATACTTTCGTGCGAATAATATCAGTGATAAAGATTTCTCGCCTGATAATTTTCTTTTACCAATAACCACGAGACGGCCCGCGCTGTCGATGCATAAAAAGGCGGAGCGACTCGCAAGGTCGCTCCGCCGCAGGTAGTGCGCTTATTTGGTGTGCCCGCCGCCCGCCGTCATCTGGGCCGCATGCTCCAGCTGGTCGCTCACGGCCTCCCAGCTTTCGCGGGCCGCTTTCGTGGATCCCGGAAAGTTGATGACAAGCGTATACCCACGCTGCATGCACACGGCGCGCGAGAGCATGGCGCGGCGCGTCTTGGTCATGGAGTACGCACGGATCGCCTCGGCAATACCCGGCACATCGCGATCGCAGACGGTACGCGTCGCCTCGGGCGTCACATCGCGCATCGAAAGCCCCGTGCCGCCGCAGGTGAGCACGACATTGGCGTGGCACTCATCGGCGGCTTCCACAATGGCATCACCGATCTCGCTGACGTCGTCGCGCACGACCACATGCGAGGCGACCGTCCAGCCCTGCGCCTCGATAAGTTCCTCGAGTGCGGCTCCAGCCTCGTCCTGGGCAAGATCGCGCGTATCCGAGCACGTCACGATCGATATCTTCAGCTCCATAGCATTCCTCTTACAACACGGCGCCCTCGGGCAGGTCGACGCGAACAACGTCCACGACATCGCCCACCTTGAGATCGCACGGTCCTTCGTCAACACGCAACAGGCAGTTAGCCCGCTGCATCGTGCCGAGCAGCGCCGAATTCTGCGTCTTGGCCTCGGTCACCAACAGCTCACCGGTCTCGGGGTCGCGCAAAACCGTGGCGCGATCGAAGAAGCGGCGATGCTGTCGCTTTTTCACGCCGTGCGTGAGCGTCGCCTGCTGCACGGGACGCGTACCCTCGGCAAAGCCGCGCATCTTGCGGATCGCCGGACGCGCAAGCATCTCAAAGCCTACATACGCCGCGGCCGGATTGCCTGAAAGTCCCAGGTAGGGCTTACCCCCAAGCAAGCCAAACGTGATGGCCTTGCCCGGACGCATCGAGATGCGATCGAACAGCACCTCGCCCTCGCGCCGGACGAGCGCCGTCACGTAGTCGTAGTCGCCTGCCGAGGCGCCACCGCTCGTAATGACAAAATCGCACTCCAGCACGGCGCGATGCACCAGCTCGGCAATCGCCTGCTCATCATCGGGCGCAATGCCGTAGAACACGGGCTCGGCTCCTGCATCGAGCGCTTCGGCCATCAACGCCGACGAGTTGGAGTCGCGAATCTGCCCGCGCGCCGGCAGCTCACCCGGCGCGACCAGCTCCGTGCCCAGCGAGATAATGCCCACACGCGGCGCGGCATGCACCTTCACGCTCGCATACCCGGCGCTCGCCAACAAGCCGGCGCCCGCCGGAGCCACGACCTCGCCGGCGTGCATCACAACATCGCCGGCATGGGCCTCCTCGGCGGCAGAGCGAACGTTCTCCCCTACCTTGGCAGGCGCCGAGAACCTCACACGCGAACCCTCGTTGCCGTCACCGACGAGCACATCGACGATCTCATACTTCACCACGGCATCGGCACCTTCGGGTACCGGCGCGCCCGTCATGATGCGGACCGTCTCGCCCGCGCCGATTGTGCCCTCAAACACATGGCCCGCAGCCTCGTGTCCGATAACGTCGAGCGTCACCGGCGCCTCGCCAGATGCCTGCGCCAAGTCCGCCGAGCGCACGGCATATCCGTCCATAGCGCTGTTGGCAAACGGTGAGATGTCGATATCGGCCACCGCATCCTCTGCCAAGGGAAGACCGGCGGCCTGCCACACGGGAATCTCGACGACTTCGGTGCGATTCACGTGCGACAAGACGATCGCCTGCGCGTCCTCCAACGGAATGAGTTTCTCAGCCATATACACCTCTAGCATGCTGCGGCGCGCAACAAAAGCGCCGATTCTTTATGTTTCTCTCAGTATAATCCCTCGCCGCCTGCTCAAGACCTGGCCCGCGGCCGCGAATACATCTGTCGGCCGCAAGCCGCGAAACAAAACCAAAACCAACCCACCGGCTCGTCGCGTTTACCGCGTTTTATAATGCTCGTGTTGCAACCCAAAAGAGGAACGTATGACTTTTACCGACAAACCCGAAAGCGCAAACGAAGCGCAGGATCATTCTCAGTCGCTCGACGACGGCGGCTTTTTCTCCCTGAACGACGTCATCATGGCCGGCAGGCATCAGCTCACCCGCTCCGAGCATCTCTTGGCCGCCGACACGCGCCGCAACGCCCGCAACCTACTCGCGAGCGCCAAGTTGCTCACACTCGTCGTCATCGTCTCGCTCGCCATGGGCGTTGCCGCCTGGGCGTTTTTGACCTCGCTGAATATCGCGACCGACTATCGCGAGCACCATGCATGGGTCTACGCCTTGCTTCCCGTTGTGGGCGTTGCCACCGCATGGGTGTACAAAAACCACGGCCTTGCCGCCAAACGCGGTAACAACCTGGTCATCGACTCCGCTCTGGGCACACGCCTCATCCATATGCGCATGGCCGTTCTCACCTTCGTCTGCTCCACGCTCACGCACCTAACGGGCGGGTCGGCCGGTCGCGAGGGAGCTGCGGTGCAGATTGGCGGCACCATCGCCAGCAACATCTCGAGCCTCGCCCACCTCAAAAAGCATGACCACCATGACCTCATGCTCGCCGGCATCTCGTCGGCCTTTGGCGCCGTATTCGGTTCACCCCTTGCTGGAGCTTTCTTTGGCATGGAGATGTGCTTTATCGGCAAGATCGACTACACCGCGGGCATCTACTGCCTGGTCGCCTCGTTTACCGGCTACTTTACGTCGCTTGCCTTGGGAACCGAGTACGAGGCGAATGTCATCGCCAGCGTTCCCAACATGACACCACGGACGGTTGTCATCGTAGTCATCAGCGCCATCATCTTTGGTCTCACCGCACGTCTCTTTGCCTGGTCGGTTCGTACCGTCAAGAGCCTGTACGGCCGCTTTATCACCAATTACCTCGTTCGCGCACTCATAGGCGCACTCGTGGTTTTGGCCGCCTACGCCCTCCTCGACGCCTGGGACTACGCCGGCCTTTCCACGTGGCTTTCCGGCGCCGGGTTTGCAGGCAACACCACCCTGGCGGACGCAGCCATCAAGTTGGTCGTCACAGCGCTTACCCTGGGCGCCGGCTTCCAAGGCGGCGAGGTCACGCCTCTGTTTGGCATCGGTGCGGCGCTCGGCGGCTGGATCGGCTGCCTTACCGGGCTTGACCCCAGTTTTCTGGCGGCTCTCGGCATGCTCGGCGTGTTCTGCGCCGGCCTCAACGTGCCCATCACCACCTGCATGATGGCCATCGACCTGTTCCACGGCACGGCCGCCGGGTTCTTTGTCATCGTGGCCTTTATCAGCTACCTAACCGGCGGACACCGCGGCGTGTACCCCGCCCAGCGCATCATCTCACCCAAGCGCCGTTCGCTTATTGTGGATGAGGGCGGTACGGTAGCGGATGCTATCGAGCGCCACAACGACCTGATAGAGTAGATGTAATAATCGCCGTGCAGCCACAATCGGGGGCAATTCGACCTGAGCGCGACCGCACCGTCATGTCACACGCCGGGAGTCGCCCCATGCACGCAACTGATTTTGGTCGCACGCTCATCATCGCCAACCCAGCCGCCCAGTCGGGTGCGGCACGCGAAGTTGCCGAACGCCTGCAACGCTTTTTGGACATGACTGCACGCGCATCCCAGTTTGACCTGGTGTTGACCGAGCGTATGGGACACGCCAAGGAGCTGGCCGCACAGGCTCAGGGCTATCGCACCGTTATCGCACTCGGCGGCGACGGCGTGATTCACGAGGTCGTCAACGGGCTTATGACGCAAAAGGAGAACGCCCGCCCCGCTCTTGCCGTCCTGCCCGTGGGCTCCGGCAACGATTTTGCCCAGACGCTCGGCATCGACGATTTCTCCGGCAAGGATTTTGGCGCGCTGCTCACCTGCGAGCTGCAGCGTCAGGATATCGGGCGCATTCGCTCGTGGAGCCCTGCGAGCGGCAGCGGCGAGGCTACCGTTGAGTACTACGACCAGACGCTCTCGGTCGGCATCGATGCTGCCATCGGCCTTAGCACCACCGAGCTGCGCAAAAAGACCGGCTTGACGGGCGCGCCGCTCTACACCCTCTCGGGACTTGAGCAGTTTGGCCTACGCTATCGCAACTATCCTATGACAGTCAGCTTTGACGGCGCGCCCACAGAGCGCGTGAGGGCGATCATTATGGCGATACAGCTGGGCCCCACGTATGGCTCGGGCTATCGCATCTGCCCCGATGCCGACCCCTGCGACGGCATGCTCGACGTCTGCTACGCCTGCGGCCCCGTCCCTCGCGCGGTAGCCCTGCCTATGTTCCTTTCGGCCAAGGACGGCCACCATACCAAGTTGCCACCGGTTCGCATGCGCCGCTGCCGCCATGCCGAGCTAACTTTTGAGGAGCCCGACTACCCCATCCAGGCCGACGGCGAGCCCATCGTCGCCTCGCGCATCGAAGTCGACATCCTACCCGGCGCCCTCCAAGTCTGGCACCCCACCCGCTAGCAAGACCAGCGAAACAATCGGCTACTCGTCGCTCCCCGGCTTGCGACGGTTAGCCTTTTTAATCGCATTGAAGTGCTTGTCGTTGAGCCTGCGCTGGCGCGATCGCTGGGGCACTTTGGTCTTGACGCGACGGCGCGGCGGACGGCCACGACGCTCAAGCTCTGCGCGCAGCTTACGCAGGCAGCTCGCGCGATTCTGAAACTGACTACGACTCTCGCGCGCCGTCACAACAATCCCCGTGGGCCCATGCTTCATACGCACCGCCGAGTCCGTCGTGTTCACGCCCTGCCCGCCCGGACCCGTCGCACGAAACACCTGCACCTCGCAATCGCGCGCCAACTCCTCGGCCAACATCTCGGCATAGCGCGCATACTCGCGCCATTCCATCTTGTTCTCGTCCATATCAGCACCTCCCCTCATACAAAAAAATGTGACAAAGGGACAGTCCCTTTGTCACATCGCATACCAATCGCTTGTGTTGCGCGCTTAGGCGAAGGTGATCTCGCCGTTCTCGCAGTCCATATCGGCGATACGGGCCAGGCTCTCAACGCGGAAGCCGCGCTCGCGGAGCTTATCGCCACCGCCTTGGAAGCCCTTCTCCACCGCGATGCCAATGCCGGCAACCTCGGCACCCGCAGCCTCGCAGATCTTGATAAGACCCTCGAGTGCGCAGCCGTTGGCCAGGAAGTCGTCGATAATCAGGACCTTGTCGCCCTCGGACAGGAAGCGCTTGCCAACGATGACCGGGTACTCCTTCTGCTTGGTAAAGGAGTAGATGGTCGTGGCATACTGCTCGCCGTCGAGGTTGATGGACTGTGCCTTCTTGGCAAAGACCACTGGCACGCCGCCAAAGTGCTGGGCTGCAATGCAAGCCATACCAATGCCCGAAGCCTCAATCGTCAGGATCTTGTTGATCTCGACATCCTTGAACAGACGGGCCCACTCGGCGCCCATGTGGTCGAACAGCTCAACGTCGCACTGGTGGTTGAGGAAGGCATCAACCTTAAGGACGTTACCGGCCTTTACGATGCCGTCATGGCGAATACGATCCTCAAGCTCCTGCATGGCGCAACCCCTTCTCGCGGCAACGATACCGCGCGATTAATAAACGTTGTTCGATAGTCTACCACGGACCGACCCCCGCCCGCCCCACAAGCCGCATCGCACCACAAACCAGTCTTTTTGGGACGGCGCGATTCGTGGCAGACAGCCTCCCAACACGCTAATGACGGGCGCGCATCTTCACCAAACGCACCATGGCAAGCGCAAAGCCCACAGCGGCCACGGCCATCAACACATAGAACACCGAGCGAAAGCCGAATAGGAATACATCCGGACGGCCTGCAACAAAACTGGTCACGGCCTCGCCCATCGCCACGCTCATCTGCCCATAGAGGATATGCGAACCTGCCGTAATACCCAGCGCCATGCCCGCATAGCGCGCCAAGCTGCCCAAGCTACCTGCAAAGCCAAGTGCCTCGCGCGGAGCCGAGCCCATGTACAGCGAGTTGTTGGGGCTCTGGAAAATCGACGTACCGCACGACATAAATGCGACGCAGCACACGATCACAGGGATCGATGAATGCTCGTCGAGCGTGCTCACTGCAAAGAGCCCGCACACGTACACGCCCAGGCCAACGGCCGTGGGGCCCTCGCAACCAATACGATCGGAAATCGTGCCCGAAAGCGGGCCGATAAAAGCATTCACCATCGGAAGCGCCAAAAAGAGCAGTCCGGAAATGTCGGAACCAAAGCCGTGGGCGTCCTGAAAATAAAACGGCAGGATAAACTCAGATGCGCCAATGCCAACAAACACGATGAGCATGCAGGCAAGATTGATGGTGAAGGCCGAATTTGCAAAGCAGCGACGCGCGGCCTCCGCCAGCGACATGGAGCGCTCGCCGGCCTCCGGCTTAACATGCGGCAGCGTGTAGAGCCCCACGATAAACGAGATGACGCCAATGGGCAGGTTGATGAGGAAGATACTCTCCCAAGGAAAGCTTGCCACCAGCATGCCGCCGAGCACGGGGCCACACATCATGCCGAGGGCCACAAAGGTCGCGAGAATGCCCATGGCACGGCCTCGTTCGCGCGCCGGAAACGACTCGGTGATGATACCCATGTTGTTAGCCATGGCCGCCGCGCAACCGACGCCCTGAACAATACGTGCCAGGATAAGAACCTCGAGCGAGGCCGAAAGGCCGCACAGCAGCGAACCGACCGAAAAGACGATGACGCCCAGCTGAAACACATTCACCTTGCCGCGCACGTCGCCCAGACGGCCAAACGGCAACATAGCCACGCACGTCGCAAGCAGATACACAGAGCTTACCAGCTGAATGCGATCGAGGCCCACACCCAGCTCTTTTTGCATCACGGGCAGCGCCACGGTCACGACGGTCGAATCCAGACACACCATAAACGTCATGATGAGCACGGTAAACAGAATCGCCCATTTGTTCTTGCCATGGGTATCGCCCTCAAGGGCAATGTGCTCGCGGCGCAGCTGCTCTGCAGTTTTCTCCATATCCATCCTTTCGAGTGGCATAACGCAAAAACGGGGCCCCAATCGCCTACAAACAGTCGCGATCGGGGTCCCGCCTACGGAATCGGAACTAAAGGTCGCCGAGGCAATCTGCCCGTATCGGCGCCTTGTGCGAAAGCTAGCCTAGCACTGCTCGAGCGCCTGCTCAAGGTCGGCAATCAGATCGGCCGTGTCCTCGAGGCCGCACGACAAGCGCACCATGTCGGCCGAGATGCCGCAGGCGATGAGCTCTTCGTCGTTCATCTGGCGGTGCGTGGCGTTAGCAGGATGCAGGCAGCAGGTGCGGGCATCTGCGACATGCGTGGCGATCTGGGCGAGCTTGAGGCTCTTCATAAAGGTCTCGGCCGCCGCGCGACCACCGTTAAAGCCAAAGCTCACGACGCCGCACGTACCGTTGGGCATGTACTTTTGAGCCATGTCATAGTACTTGTCGCCCTCCAGGCCCGGATAGCTCACAAAGCGCACCTTGGGATGGCTCTGCAGGAACTTGGCGACCGCCAGGCCGTTCTCGCAATGACGCGGCATGCGCACATGCAGGCTCTCGAGCGAGCTGTTCAGGAAAAACGCCGCCTGCGGGTTCTGCATGGGGCCAAGATCGCGCATGAGCTGTGCGGTGGCCTTGGTAATGAAGGCGCCCTCGCGGCCAAACTTCTCGGCATAGGTCACGCCGTGATAGCTCTCGTCGGGCGTGGTGAGACCCGGGAACTTGTCCGCATGGGCCATCCAGTCAAACTGGCCGTGGTCGACGATCACGCCGCCCAGGTAGGCCGCGTGGCCATCCATGTACTTGGTGGTGGAGTGCGTAACGATGTCGGCGCCCCACTCAAAGGGACGGCACATCACGGGCGTCGGGAAGGTGTTATCGACCATCAGCGGCACACCGTGGTCATGCGCGGCCTTGGCAAAGCGCTCGATATCGAGCACGGCAAGAGCGGGGTTGGCGATGGTCTCACCAAAGACGAGCTTGGTGTTGGGCTCAAAGGCTGCCTCGAGCTCCTCATCGGTGCAGTCGGGGGCAACGAACGTGCAGGTAACGCCCATGCGGCCCATGGTGTGGGCGAGCAGGTTGTAGGTACCGCCGTAGATAGCGGAGCTTGCGACCACGTGATCGCCGGCACCGGCCACATTAAAGATCACCAGGAAGTTCGCAGCCATGCCCGAGCTCGTGAGCATCGCCGCGGTACCGCCCTCCATCTCGCAGATCTTGGCGGCAACCAGGTCGCACGTGGGATTCTGCAGGCGGCTGTAGAAGTAGCCCGACTCCTCCAAGTCAAACAGCTTGCCCATGTGCTCGGACGTGTCGTACTTCCACGTGGTGGACTGGTAGATGGGCACCTGGCGCGGCTCCGCATCGCCCGGGCGATAGCCGCCCTGAACACACGTGGTACCGATGGTCTGCTCGCTCATATTTAGCTCCCTTGCCTGGGTTACATTTTTATTCGGTTCACGATACCGCTACCCCGCACCCCTCTCAACCCATCCTCAAGGTAGGTTATTGGACAGATGCATCGGGCTCATTTGCCCCACACTTAGGTATTGGTACGACAATAACGGCGAGATATGCACAAAGCTCTCGATGAACGAATGCGTCGGCAAGGGTACCATAGGCGGGTACACCGCAACCAAGGAGACAACGATGAAGCACATCGATACGACCCAGCTCGACACCACCGCTTGTCAGGCTCAGGCTGCCGAGTACCACGCCCGCGGCTTTAACTGCGCGCAGGCCGTCGCCTGCACGCTCGCGCCCGCCGTCGGGCTCGACCCCCAGGTCGCCTTTACCCTCACCGAGGGCTTTGGCGCCGGCATGGGCGGCATGACCGAAACCTGCGGCGCCATCTCGGGTGCCGTGGCCATCATGGGCTTTGTAATGAGTGACGGCATGGAGAACCCCAAGACCAAGGGTCAGACCTACAAGCTGTCGCGCGAAATCGCCAAGCGTTTTGGCGAGAAGAACACGACGACCGTCTGCGGCACGCTCAAGGGCATCGGATCGGACAAGGGTCCGCTCCGCAGCTGCCCCGGCTGCATCGACGACGCCGTCGACATCGCCTGCGATGTGCTAAAGCAGCTCGCCGAGTAAACGGCGACAACATAAAACGACGGCCGGCGCGCTTGGGATTCATCCAAAAGCACGCCGGCCGTCGTCGTTAGAACTCGGCAAATTCGGGAGTGCTGACCTCAATCTCCTCGCGCCCCGCCATAAGCTCGCGCATCTTAGCGCAAAACGGCTCTTGCTCCCCCGCTTTAAACACCAAGTGAAGTGTCACAGCATCCGCGTAATCGGTATCCGAAACCTTGGCACCCGAATCCTGCGCCAAGCGAAGCACCTGCTCATACTGTGGATAGGCCACATGCACATCAACCGGCACGACGCTCGTCATCTCGACGATCTGCCCGGCCTCCTGAGCCGCGGCCAACGCCGCCTGCGTCGCCGCGGTATAGGCACGCACCAAACCACCAGGCCCCAACAGCGTGCCACCAAAATAGCGCGTCACCACGCAGCAAACATTTTTGAGTCCTGCGCCGCGCAGCACCTCGAGCGTCGGCATGCCGCTCGTACGGCTCGGCTCACCGTCATCGCTCTGGCGCTCGCGTCCATCGACCAAAATCCACGCGGGAACATTGTGTCGAGCGTCGTAATGGCGCTTTCTAACCGTCTCGATAAAGGCATTTGCCTCATCTTCGGACTCAATATGGACCAGCTGGGCAATAAACCGACTCTTACGATCGACGAACTCACCCGTAGCCTCAATATTCGATTGCAGAGTAAAATAGCTGTCCAACAAAGCCCCTCAACAACAAGCAAAGCAACAAACAGTCTCAATAATACGGCAAAGCCCGCACCGATAACCCCGGCGAAAAGAATGGCAACGCCGATGAATCCGTCACCAACAGCGAGAACCCGTCAGCACGAGCAAGGTGCCTTGAAAGACAAGTTTGCGACAAAAATGGGGCCGCCGATGACCAGGCAAAAACAGCGAGACGGCGTCAGCTGAGTCGATTTGGCCCGAAAGAGGAGGGAGCACGCCTTATGGCGGCGACCGACGAATGAGCGCCAAATCGGCCAGCTGACGCCGTCGCAGCGTCAACATAGTTGCTGAGTGGGCTTGTAAGCCGGGTTCTGTCGTGAACGGTCATTTATCTTGTCTGCACGTTGCCATGCAGCTCCACGCACGCTACCCGAACGCGGACCGGGCCGGCCCATAGCGTTCCTATTCGCGCTTGCTCCGGATGGGGCTTGCCAAGCCGCCGTGTTGCCACGACGCTGGTGGTCTCTTACACCACCGTTTCAGCTTTTCCCTTTACGCCTTGCGGCGCAGGTGGGAGTCTTCTTTTCTGCGGCGCTTTCCGTCGGATCACTCCGCCCGGCCGTTAGCCGGCATCCCGCCCTCTGGAGCCCGGACTTTCCTCACGCGTACTGCAAGCAGCACATCGCGCGACCGTCTGGCCCACTCAGCAGTGCAAGAGTGTAGCACACCGTTACCGTAGGCAATGGCACAACGCAAACGCTCGACACGATAAACCAAGAACCGCCATGCACTACAATGGTCCTGTCGATGGGCAACGTCGTCAGTCGAGACGCGACCGCGCTCCGCACCCCTCCGTCTACTAGGTGTGTTCCCGCCTCCTCCCCGAGGCGGGATGTCGGCTTTTTTCATGCACCGACAATCCAATAGCCTGTGGACAGCCCGGCAGCATTGCGCATCTCGGCGCCAAATGAAAAAGGGACCCGTCCATTACGGACGGATCCCTTAAAACAAGTGATCGTCAAACCGAATTACTCGGCGTCGGTCTCCTCGTCCTTCTTCTCGGAAGGCAGCGGGGTAACCTCGATCTCGACGCCCAGAGTCTCAGCAGCAGACTTCATGGACAGGGAGATACGACGACGGTCGAGATCGATCTCCATGACCTTGACCTGAACCTTGTCGCCCACGTGGGTGACCTGAGAAGGCTGATCGACGTGCTTGTTGGCCATCTCGGAGATGTGCACCAGGCCCTCGATGCCCTCGCCCAGGTCGACGAAAGCGCCGAACGGGACAAGCTTGGTCACAGTGCCCTCGACGATAGCGCCGACGGGGTACTTCTTGACCAGTGCGCGCCACGGGTCCTCGGTGGTCTGCTTGAGACCCAGGGAGATGCGCTCGCGGTTGAGGTCGACGTCGAGAACCTCGACCTCGACCTCCTGGCCGACCTTGACAACCTCGGAAGGATGGTTGACGTGGTTCCAAGAGAGCTCGGAGATGTGGATGAGGCCGTCGATACCGCCGAGGTCGACGAAGGCGCCGAAGTCGACGATGGAGGAAACGGTGCCCTGGAGACGCATGCCAGACTTGAGCTTGGACAGGATCTCGGAGCGCTCGGCCTTACGGGACTCCTCAAGCACGACGCGACGGGAGAGGACGACGTTGTTGCGGTTGCGGTCCATCTCGATGACGCGGGCCTCGATGCGGGTGCCCATGTAAGAGGTGAGGTCCTTGACGCGACGGAGGTCGACGAGGGAAGCGGGCAGGAAGCCACGCAGGCCGATGTCGAGGATCAGGCCGCCCTTGACAACCTCGATAACCTCGCCCTCGACGTTCTCGCCGGAGTTGAACTTCTCCTCGATGCGGTTCCAAGCACGCTCGTACTCGGCACGCTTCTTGGACAGGACCAGACGACCGTCCTTGTCCTCCTTCTGGAGAACCAGAGCCTCGATGGGATCACCGAGTGCAACGATGTCTGCAGGGTTAGCGTCCTTGCGGATGGACAGCTCGCGGACCGGGATAACGCCCTCGGACTTGAATCCGATGTCAACGAGCACCTCGTCATGCTCGATCTTAACGACAGTGCCGTTAACGAGATCGCCCTCATCAAAGTCGGTAATCGTACCGTCGATGAGGTTGTTCATCTCCTCCTCGTTGACATCGTCAAGAGAGAAAATGGACGAGTTCTGAATCTCACTCAAAGGTGGACCCCTTTCGAACTACGGGGCCCCGATTGCTAGGACCTACAGAAGGGTGCGACAAGCACACAACGTTTAGGAACACTCGGGAGCCGACAGATACTAATGTGACGCTTATGCAATCACGTTCGTATAGGTTACGGGGAAATGAGTTCGATTTCAAGCGTGAACTGCGATTTTTTACTCGTGTGGAGACTTTTTCGTAATCTTATGAACACACGTCTCCGCAACTTGACGATAACCAGCCAGGCATTCGGCTTTGGGGTAAAGTATCCGGAGCCAACGATTCTAGATCGATTTTTCGAGAAAGGTGCCCGCGTGCTCAAAGCAGTCGTTTTCGATATGGACGAAACGCTTCTTAGCATCAACCTCAACGCGTTCATCCTTCGATATTTTAAGGATGTCTCTTCGATGCTCGCGGATATCGGTCGCCGCAGCCGCGGTGGCACGATGGCACGCCTCGGCACCATCCTGGTCGACCTCAACGCCAATCGCCGCAGCAGCACGGACAATCGCACCAATCTTGAGTTTTACCAAGAAGAGGTCGAGCGCCGATGCGGCATTTGCCTCTCGGACCCACTTATCTACGAGGCGTTTACCTACTACGACCGCGAAGTTCTTCCGTACAAGAATGACGAACTCATCAACGCCCATGCCATGCCGGGCGCACACGCCGCGCTTCAGACCGTACAGGACGCAGGGCTGCGCTGCGCGCTCTTTACCAACCCCAGCTTTCCGCAGGGGGCCATCGAGTGCCGCATGGGTTGGGGCGACCTGGCCGACGCCCCCTTTGAGCTCGTCACGCACATGGGAAACGCCACCCGCTGCAAGCCTGATGCCACCTACTATCTAGAGCAGCTTCAGGTGATGGGACTCGAACCGCACGAGGTCCTTATGGTGGGCAACGATCCCAAACGCGACTTCCCTAGTCCCGCCTGCGGCATTCAGACTGCCTATGTAGGCCAGGGCAAGCCCAACCGAGTCACCTGGCGCGGAACCATGGAAGGCTTCGCCCGCGACTTTAACGCCGTAGTAGAAGCCTTCTACGAACACCAAGTAGCCGACGAACTGTCTTAGCACACTTGGGTTTTGCCGATCATGATGTTGAGGATCTCGACGTCGGTATCTTTCATGCCCACACGGCCTACGTAGCCCATACTGGCGATTGTCTGCTCAACGGTATCTTGGATCAGGCCCTCGCCGGCGCGGAAGCCGCGACCCTGCATGGCCATATCATGGCCCAGAATCGCTGCATCGACGGCAGCCGAGATCTTGGCGGCACAGCTCGCCTTGGCGCCGTCGCACACGATGCCGCCCACGTTACCGAGCGTATTCGAGACCGTCGCGCCAATCTGCTCGCGCGTGCCACCGCACAGCCAGGTAATCGCAGCGCCGGCGCCGCACGCGGCGCAAATAGCACCGCAAAACGCCGAAAGCGCACCAATATAGCTCTTGATATGCACGGCGATAAGATCGGACAGCATCACGGCGCGCACCAGACGCTCGTGGTCGCAGCGCAGGTACTCGGCATACTCCATGACGGGCAGTGCGCAGGTAATGCCCTGATTGCCCGAGCCGCACACAATGGCGACCGGCAGCGCGCAACCGTTCATGCGGGCGTCGGACCCGGCGGCCGCACGGGCACGGGCACGGCAGGCGACGTCATCGGCACGAGCACCCAGCAGCGTACGACCCACCTCGGCGCCCCAAGCGTGCGCAAGGCCCTCGGCACTGATTGCGCCATTCAGCTCAATCTGACGCTCAACGGCAGCGCGGGCGCCCTCAATGTCACCGTCCTCGATAAAGTCGATGATGGAATCAATGGACATGGGCGTATCGGCGTTATCTGCCGCACGCTCGGCCACCACGCGCTCGGCGCAGGCGGCGCACTCCCCCGCCGACTTGCCGCATACCGGAATACCATCGAGCGTATGGCACGTGACATTAGTGTGGTGATCGGTAATCTCGACGACCGCGGTATGGCCCCCGGCCGTCGCAGTCACCTTGATGTAGAGGTTGGGCACACCCTCGACAAGCGACACATCGCAGTAGCCAGCGTCGGCGAGGAGCTCGGCCACGCGAGCGCGGTCTTCATCGTTAGCGCTCTCGAGCACCTCGAGCGCGCTCTTAGCATCGCCGCCCACGGCACCCAGCACGGCCGCGGCTTCAATACCGTGCATACCGCCCGAGTTGGGCACGGTCACGCTCTTAACGTTCTTGATAATGTTGCCCGAGCAGGCAACATCCATATGATCGGGTTCGCAACCGAGCGTCTGGCTCGCCAGCGCCGCTGCATAGGCAACGGCAATGGGCTCGGTGCAGCCGAGTGCACAGACAAGCTCGCGGTTCAAAACATCGCAAAACGCGGCATCACGGATGGAATCGGTAGGCATAGGTATCTCCTGCTTGCATAACGGGCTGGACTCTCAAAAAAGTTGGCTCCTTTATTTGATAACAATGCATCAAAAACCGCAACCACGGTTCCGGCGGACGGCGTTCAAGCGCAATCTGACGGCATTCATTCATGAAAAGCTAGTCTTGTTGCCTGCTAAAGCGTTTGACCAAAAAACGTCCGAGCGTTTACGCAAAAGTCGCGCTATCATGCAGTCGAACGCGGTAAACACCTTTAGCATTTGCGCCGCACAGACCAGAGAGGAACCATCCATGAAGATCGGTATCGGTAACGACCACGCCGCCGTCGAGCTCAAGAACATCATTTCCGAGCACCTGAAGGAGCGCGGCTGCGAGGTCGTGAATTTTGGCACCGACACCTCCGAGAGCTTCGACTACCCCATCGCCGGTTACAAAGTGGGCAAGGCCGTTGCCAACGGCGACGTTGACCTGGGTATCCTGATCTGCGGCACCGGCGTCGGGATCAGCCTGGCCGCCAACAAGGTCGAGGGCGTACGCGCCGTCGTGTGCTCCGAGCCCTTCAGCGCCAAGCTCTCGCGCATGCACAACAACACCAACGTGCTCGCCTTTGGCGCCCGCGTCGTTGGCTCCGAGCTCGCCAAGATGATCGTCGACGAGTGGCTCGACGCCGAGTTTGAGGGCGGCCGTCACGAGCGTCGCGTTAACCTCCTCAACGAGATCGACCACACGCGCGGCCTTAAGATCGTCGACGAGGCCTAAAGACTTACAAAGCCATACGCTAGCGTCAGCCCCCGCCCGGAAGAAACATCCGGACGGGGGCTCTTTAGTAGTTTTCTATGCGTTTACCAAAAATCTACCGGAATAAAAGGGCGCAGCGGTTGGAATTCCGCGGCGCCCAAGCCACACGCTAACAGCTTTAAGGAGTCAAAGCTGGTTTAGCCAAAGAAGCGCTTGATCTCGATCTCGGCGTTCTCCAGGCAGTCGGAGCCGTGGATCACGTTGGCGTTGACATCGACAGCGAAGTCGCCGCGAATGGTGCCGGGCGCAGCATCAAGCGGGTTGGTAGCGCCCATAAGGGTGCGCATCTTGGAAACAGCGGAGAGACCGGAAACGACCATCTTGACGACCGGACCGCTCGTCATAAAGTCGCAGAGACCGCCAAAGAAGGGCTTGTCGGCCAGATGGGCGTAGTGCTCCTCGACGGTAGCGCGCTCGAGCGTGGTCATCTCCATGCGCTCGATGACAAGGCCGCTACGCTCAATACGAGCAACGATCTCGCCGATCTTGCGATCGCGCACCGCGTCGGGCTTAATCATGATGAAGGTCTTCTCGATAGCCATAAGGTAGCCTTTCAAGTAGGTTCGCGCGTGCCCAAGTCCCATTCCGGCACCCGCCTGGACTGCATCGTAACAGAGTTTTAGCTGCAGTTAAACAAAAAGCTGTTTATTGAAACGCTGCAATTTATTAAAGCGCTCCATATGTGTCACTTCTGTTTCGAAGCCCGATTAGAGTACCATCCGACCGCTCATCAACCACATGGAACAGAGCGGGCGGTCGGTTGCCACCCGCGAACGTACCCCCTTCACAACCTGCCCAAAGGTCCTACAGAAGTTCTCGACAAGCCCCTCCCCCATAGCAGCAAAATAGGGGCGCCCGCATCAGCAGACGCCCGTAAAGCTAAAACGATTTATCAATAAATGGACAATACGTCTTCAGCCAAACCTCTACTTTGCCCCGTGACCCATCTCGACAACCTTGGTTAGCGATCCAAACACGCCTTCGTCGGCCACGAGCTGCGCCTCGGCACGCTGCAGCTGCACGGCAACGGCGGCAGAGGCGGTACCGCCCTCGGTCGTGCGCGCGGCGACAATCGACGGGATATCGAGCGCCTCGGTAATATCGCGCTCAAAGAGCGGGCTTGCCTCCTGGAACACCTCAAACGGCAGGTCCTCAAGATTGCAGCCGCGCTTCTCACACATCAGGACCAGGTGCCCCACCACGGCATGTGCCTCGCGGAACGGTAGACCGCGCTTTGCCAGGTAATCGGCAACATCGGTGGCGGCAAGGTGCCCCACGCCGCACTCGCGCGCCATGGCATCCTCGTTGACGGTCCAGGTCGAAATCATTCCGGCCATAACGGACAGGCACTGCATGAGCGTGTGAGCGGTATCGAGCGCGCCCTCCTTGTCCTCCTGCAAGTCCTTGTTATAAGCGAGCGGCAGGCCCTTCATGGTTACCAGCAGCTGCACCAGGTTGCCGTACACGCGACCGCTCTTACCGCGGATAAGCTCGGCAAAGTCGGGATTCTTCTTCTGCGGCATGATAGACGAGCCGGTGGAGTAGGAGTCTGAAAGCGTGATAAAGCCAAATTCGGAGCTCGACCACAGCACGATCTCCTCGGAAAGACGCGACAGGTGCATCGCCATGACGGATCCGGCGTAATGCAGATCGAGCAGGAAATCACGGTCGGAAACCGCATCGAGCGAGTTGGGAATCACGCCCGCAAAGCCAAGTTCGGCAGCCGTCATCTGGCGATCGAGCGGATAGCTCGTACCGGCAAGCGCGGCAGCACCCAGCGGGCAGTTGTCAGCGGCATCAAAGGCGGCCTTCAGGCGCGTAAAGTCACGCGCGAACATCCAGGAATACGCCAGCAGATGATGCGAGAGCAGCACGGGCTGAGCGTGCTGCATATGCGTGTAGCCCGGCAGAATCACCTTGTCGTACTTCTTGGCCGCATCCACCAGCACATGGCGCAGCTCAAGATTGGCCTCCATGAGCTCCTTGGCCAGCGCCTTGACGCCCAGGCGCGTATCGGTCGCCACCTGGTCGTTGCGCGAACGCCCAGTATGCAAGCGCTTGCCAGCCTCGCCGATACGACGCGTCAGCTCGCTTTCGATGGACATATGAATGTCCTCGTCGTTGATATCAAAGGTGAAGTTGCCGGCATCGATATCCTGTTCGATTCCGGTCAGGCCCTCGGCAATCGCCTGCTCGTCCTCGGCGCTGATAATGCCCTGGGCCGCCAGCATCTTGGCATGTGCCTTAGATCCGGCGATATCCTGCTTATAGAGATGTTTGTCAACCGGCAACGACGCGCCAAACTCCTGCGTGACCTCGGCCACGCCCGCCTCAAAACGACCGCCCCAAAGAGCCATGGAACCGTCCCCTTTCATCAAATCCCAAAACAAGCGCCCAAAGCAATGCGCCCTGTCGCTAAAGCGATTTCTCAACCGCTAGTTTTGCATATTCCCCACCATGTGCGAGGCCATATAGCTAATTTGCAAAGAAGTGACGCGCCATGCACTTGGCGCCCAACGTCTCCCTCCGAATGTTGCCCTGCGAACCATCGATCCAGGCCTTTAGGCTCATAGGAACGTCCTCGACCTTTGCAGCATCGAACTCGGGCGCGAGGGCAAGTAAAGCATGCGCGATAGCATTGAACATAATGGATACTCCCCATATATATAGGCGCAGGGCCGTCAAATTGATAGGAGGAGCCCCGCCGGACAACCCCGGCGGGGCTCGGACTCAGCCGCAGACGCGGCATCATATATGCGGGCGGAACGTAGGGGCCACCGATGTTAAGAAGTGTCAGCAAGCATAACGAAAGGTAGGGACCCCATGCGCCCGTTATGTATCACGCGGATGGGCCGCGCGGATACCAAAGGAAGGAGGCGCTAGGCCTGGGCGGCAGCAGAGCTGGGGCCCTGGACCTTAGCCCACGTCTTGAGCGACAGCGTATCGATCTCGATAAAGCCGGCGCTGGCCTTCTCGTCAAACGTAGTGTCGCGGTCGTAGGTAGCCAGACCGTAGTCATACAGGCTAAACGGGCTCTTGCGGCCGACGACATGGCAGTTGCCCTTAAAGAACTTCAGACGGACGGTGCCGGTCACGAACTTCTGGGTGTCGGCCATAAAGGCATCGAGCGCGTTTTTGAGCGGGCTGTACCACTGGCCGTTGTACACGGCGGTGGCCCAATCCTGCTCGAGCTTAATCTTGGTCTTGAGCAGGTCGCCCTCGACGCAGATGTCCTCGAGCGCCTTGTGGGCGGTGATGAGCGTCAGGGCGCCAGGAACCTCGTAGCACTCGCGACTCTTGAGGCCCACCAGACGATCCTCGACCAGGTCGAGACGGCCAAAGCCGTTGTCACCCGAAATCTTGTTGAGGGCGATGACGATCTCGGAGAGTTTCATCTTCTTGCCATCGACGGCGACGGGCTTGCCCGCCTCAAACTCAATCTCGGTGTAGGTCGGGGTGTCCGGCGTGTCCTCGGGATTCTTGGTCATAACCCAGGCGTCATCGAGCGGCTCGTTCCAGGGATCCTCCAGGTGGCCGCACTCAATGGCACGACCCCACAGGTTGTCGTCGATGGAATAGGGGTTGTCGTTGGCACCCTCGGGAACCGGCACGTTGTGGGCGTGAGCATAGGCGACCTCGTCGGGACGGCACTTCAGATCCCACTCGCGAACCGGGGCGATAACCTTAAGCTCGGGGTCGAGGGCCTTGACGGCAGCCTCAAAACGAACCTGGTCGTTACCCTTGCCGGTGCAGCCGTGGGCGACGTAGGTAGCGCCAAACTCGTGAGCGACCTCGACGAGCTTCTTGGCGAGCAGCGGGCGAGACAGGGCGGAGAGCAGCGGGTACTTATTCTCGTACATGGAGTTTGCGGCGATGGCCTTAGTCAGGAACTCATCGGAGAACTCATCGCGCAGGTCGAGCACCTGGCAATCAAGAACGCCCAGGTCGAGCGCCTTCTGCTTCTTGGCGTCCAGGCCGGTCTCCTCCTGGCCCACGTTGCCGCAGACACAAACGACATCGAGATTCTTCTCGTCCTGGAGCCACTTGACACATACGGATGTATCAAGACCACCGGAATATGCGAGAACGACTTTTTCCTTGCTCATGGCTGTTTCCTTTCGCCCTTGGTAGCTAATTAGAACATCGGTCAGTTGCAAGTCATTTCAAGGTCATATACCGTGCAATATCAGGTTAAATAGCAAAAATCAGCACATACATGCCCTAGAAACATGCAGCAATGTCGTGCTAAAACCCAACGACCTCAAAATGACTCTGTTGAGGCAATTCGCCCCATGCGGACAGAGACGATTGTTATCGTCGTCGGGAAATTGCGCGCTGGCGTCGGATGGCATTGTCTGCAGTGGTGATGATCTTTACGAACTGCATCTGCCTCTCCTTTCACCTATCGCCGGGCGCAATTCTAATATCGCAAACGGTACCTTTTCCTCGGTAAGCGGTGCTTTTGCCGTCTCCGTTTTCGATGGTCGCTATATTACGCTAAAGTGCCTGCTGTACAAGCGACAAATTCAAATTTCTGAAAAGTTTTTTCATTACTTTGTGAATGATGATGCAAATATGCGCCAATCCTGCGAAAATACGCCCGACTATCAAGTAGAGGGTCAATCACCCGAAACATTCTGGAAACCGAAAGGCGCGTTTTATGCAGACTTACGAATCAGACGCCAACATCGGCAACATTAAGATTCTCGCTGTCGATATGGACAAGACGTTACTGACCGACGAGCGCGTGCTGCCTCAGGGCCTCGACGAGCGCCTGGACAAGCTCGCCGAGGCTGGCATCGTGTTCTGCCCCGCCAGCGGACGCCCCGCCCCCAAACTCGAGGAGATGTTTGAGGACATCAAGAGCCGCATCGCTTTTTGCCCCGATAACGGCGCGTGCGTTATCTACCGCGGCAACTATATCTATAAGAGCACTATCGACGTGGCGCTGTATCAGCAGGTCTTGAGCCGCGCCTCGGAGGATTCGCGCGCTGTCCCCGTCCTGTGCTGCTTCGACGAGTTCTATGTACTTGCCCGCGATCATCAATACCACGACGAGATCAGCGTCTACTACAACACGATCAACTACGTCGATAGCTTTGAGGGCATTGACATCGAGTCTAACAAGATTTCGATCTTCTTCCCCGCCTACGATGCCGAGCCAGCGTTTCGCGAGGACTACAGCCCGGCATTCTCGGACCGACTCTATGTCACCAATGCTGGCCGCGAGTGGATCGACTTTATGAACCTGGGCGTCGACAAGGGGTCGGGCGTAGCACATCTCTGCGAGCGCCTGGGCATCGATATCGCCGACGCCGCTGCCGTGGGCGATACGTACAACGACATCCCCATGCTGGAGCGCGTCGGGCATAGCTTTATCGTGGACAATGCCGAGGAGCACATGAACGCGCATGCCAAATGGCGCATTCCGAGCAACAACGACGGGGGCGTACTGACGCTCATCGACGCCATCCTGGCGGCTCGGTAGCCGTCCCATCGGGCCTGACCGGGCGGCACGGGATAACTTTTCGCTCGGTCAGGTCCTGCGCAAGACGAAAGCCACATTAAGTGGCTTTCTTTGCGTGCGGAATCTACGAAAAGTTAACCCGTGCCGCCCGGCCAGGCCCTAGGTTTACTTTCCTGCCGCCAAGATGGCGTCTTGAGTGTCTAGATACTTAGCTGAAATGATTTGAGCAGAGGGGAGCTCCTTGTTGGGAGGGGCTCCCCTCTGCTTTGGTTACTGTGGGACAAATTAATCAGTAGTGTTTGTCCCAAATCTTAAGTATGTGGGGGCTTGCGTCTTGGACGAGCTTGCCTTACGGAGTGCTTCCCTATTTCGCGTCGGCCCAGGTTATGCCGGTACTGGCTTCGGCGATGAGGGGTACGCGTAGGTCTACGACGTGCTCCATGACGTCGCGGACCATGGCGGTGAGGCGCTCGACTTCGTTGACGGGGCACTCAAAGTCCAGTTCGTCGTGTACCTGCAAGATCATGTGGGCGGCAAAACCCTCTTCTTCCAGGCGGCGGCTTACGCGGGCCATGGCGATCTTGATGATGTCGGCGGCGGTGCCCTGCATGGGGTGGTTCATGGCCGTGCGCTCACCAAAGCCGCGGAGCTGTGGGTTTTTGGCCTTGAGCTCGGGAATATGGCGTCTGCGGCCATACATGGTCTCGGCATAGCCCGTCTGCTTGGCTCGCGCCACCACATTGTCGAGGAACGTGCGCACGCCCGGGTAGGCCTCGTAGTAGCGATCGATCATATCGCGCGCCTCGGCCATCGAGATGTGCAGCGACTGCGACAGACCATAGGCCTGCTGACCGTACACGATGCCAAAGTTCACGGCCTTGGCGCGGCTACGCAGGTCGGGTGTCACCTCGGACACCGGCACGCCAAATACGCGCGCGGCCGTCTCGGCATGGAAGTCCTCGCCCTCGTTGAAGGCGCGCACCAGGTGCTCGTCACCCGAAAGATGCGCGAGCAGGCGCAGCTCGATCTGCGAGTAGTCCACCGCCAAAAAGACGCTGCCCTCGCCCGCCGAGAACGCCGTCTTGACGGTACGCCCCAGCTCCGAGCGCGTCGGAATGTTTTGCAGATTGGGGTCGCTCGAAGACAAACGCCCCGTCGCGGTGATGGTCTGGTTGTACGTGGTGTGCACACGCCCGTCACCACGGCGCAGCGGGCCCAGCGTGTCCAGATAGGTCGACTTAATCTTGGACTTCTCACGCCAGTCCAAAATCAGGCGCACGATCTCGTGGTCGCGGGCAAGGTCGCTCAGCACCTTGGCGTTGGTCGAATAGTAGCCGCGCTTGGTCTTTTTGAGGCCCTTGGTCGGAAGTCCCATAACATCAAACAGCACGTGCGAGAGTTGCATGGGGCTGCCGATGTTAAAGGTCTCGTCGCCGGCCAGGTCGCGAATGCTGCGCTCGACATCGGCAATCTGGGTCGCCAGGCCCTCGGACAGACTGTGCAGGCGGTCGGGGTCCACGAGCATGCCCGCGCGCTCCATCTTGGCAAGCACCGGCACGAGCGGCATCTCGATCCCATCGAACACGTTGGCGGCGTTCTCGCGGGCCATGCGGTCACGCAGCGGTGCAACCAGCGCCAGCGTCAAGGCCGCCGTGCGAGCGGCGGGCGCAGGAGCGTCCTCGCCAGCACCCTCTGCGCCGCGCGCCGCAGGCAGCGCCATCTGCAGATACGTATCGGCCAGATACACCTCGTCAAACTCGGAGCGGTCGGAATCCAGCAGATAGGCAGCGACCACGGTATCGAAGATACGCGTGGAATCGACAGCGAGCGGATCCATGAGCTCGAGCTCAGAAGAATCGATGGGCGAAAGCTCATGCAGGAGTGCCTTCATATCCGGGCTCGCCACGCGGCCCTCCATAAACAGATGTGCGAGCACGCCGGCAATAACGCCGTGGACGAGGTTGAAGCCCTCAACCTCAGCCGCCGCACCGCCGTCGCCCTCCTCGAGCGAGAACAGGCCCTTGGACGTCGCCAACCACAGCGTGCGCGTCAGGCCAAAGAGCGCGCCCTCTTCCTTGTCGTCGTCCACCACGGCGGCGACCCACTCGCCGGCATCAATCGCGCGGGAGACCTCATCTGCAACGGCACCAAGCGCGTCAGTATCGCCGGCGGCTGCGCGCAAAACGGCGGGCATCTCAAACGTGCTGGCAGTGGCAGCAGCGCCACCCTCGCCGCCGATCAGCGCCAAGAAACGGTTCTGCATGGCGGTGATACCAAGCGTACCCAGCGCCGCAGACACCTCGTCGGCAGAAAACGCCGGGAAAGTCGTCGCCTCAAAATCGAGCTCAACGGGCGCATCGGTGCGGATGGTCGCCACCTTACGGCTCAGCAGCGCGTCGTCGATGTGTGCGCGCAGGTTTTCGCCCATCTTGCCCTTGACCTCATCGGCGTGTGCGATGACCTCGTCCAGGCTACCGTACTGCGCAATGAGCGCGCTCGCCTTTTTGGGGCCGATGCCCGGCACGCCGGGAATGTTATCCGACGTATCGCCCTTCAGGCCGTAAAAGTCGGGCACGAGCGCCGGCGTGATGCCGTGATACAGATCGTCCACGCTCTCGGGCGTCATGATCGCCACGTCGGACAGGCCCTTGCGGGTCGAGACTACGTTGACGTGCTCGGTCACGAGCTGATACATATCGCGATCACCGGTCACCAGCAGCATGTCGCAGCCGGCCTCCTCACCCAAGCGCGCCATGGTTCCCAGGATATCGTCGCCTTCCCAGCCCTCGGACTGCAGAATCGGCACATTGAGCGCACCGAGCAGCTCCTTGATCATCGGAAACTGCGCGTGCAGATCGGGGTCCATGGGTGGGCGCTGCGCCTTGTACTGCGGCAGCATCTCCATACGCACGCGCGGCTTGCCCTTGTCAAACGCCACAACGACTCCATCGGGGTTAAAGGCGTCGATCATCTTGAGAAACATATTCAAAAAGCCAAAGATCGCGTTGGTGGGGCGACCGTCCGGCGCGTTCATGGTGGGCGGCACGGCGTGAAAGGCGCGGTGCATGAGCGAGTTGCCGTCGATAACGGCAAAGGTACGGCGCTTGTCAGACATATTGAATACCTCGCTTTGGGCTGGGCACGGTTTGCTCACACCAGTTTACACGCTCCCCGCCCCACGGCCACCGCACATCAGGCTTCCCTGCCGCCGCGGGCCCGCGCGTGATACGATGGCTCACGGTACATCAACCAGCACGATCGATCCGAAAGGAGCCTGCGTCATGGAGCGTCCCTGCGCATGGAAAAAGTACACGCCACAGCAGATCGAGGAGCTCGAGGAGCTTTGCCGCGGCTACAAGCAGTTTTTGAGTGAGAACAAGACCGAGCGCCTGTGCGTCAAGACCGGTATCAAGATGGCCGAGGAGGCGGGCTACGTCAATCTGGAGACCGTGATCTCCGAGGGCCGCGCGCTCAAGGCCGGCGACAAGGTGTACGCCGCCAATCACGGCAAGGACCTTATGCTCGTCAACCTGGGCACCGCCCCGTTCGAGCAGGGCTTTAACATCCTGGGTGCTCACGTGGACTCGCCGCGCCTGGACCTCAAGCAGAACCCCGCCTTCGAGGCCGGCGACATGGCCTACCTCGACACGCACTACTATGGCGGCGTCAAGAGCTACCACTGGGTCGCTTCCCCGCTCGCACTCGTAGGCGTCATCTGCAAAAAGGACGGCACCACCGTCGACATCAACATCGGTGACAAGGCTGACGACCCGGTCTTTACCATCTCCGACTTGCTGATCCACCTCTCGAGCGAGCAGATGGCCAAGCCCGCCAAGGACGCCGTCGACGCCGAGATCCTCGACGTGATTGTGGGCGGCCGCCCCGTCAAGTTTGACGAGGACGACAAGGACGCTCCCAAGGAGCCCGTCAAGCAGATGTTCCTGGATATCCTCAAGGAGCAGTACGACGTCGAGGAGGAGGACTTCCTCTCCGCCGAGATCGAGGTCGTGCCCGCCGGCCCCGCCCGTGACATGGGCCTCGACCGCTCCATGATCTTGGGCTACGGCCACGACGACCGCGTCTGCGCCTACCCCTCCATGCTCGCCCAGATCAACGTCGCCAACGTGGAGCGCACGAGCATCACGCTCATCGTCGACAAGGAGGAGATCGGCTCCGTGGGCGCCACCGGCATGACGAGCCGCTTCTTCGAGAACACCGTCGCCGAGATCATGACGCTCGCCGGCGAGGACAGCCCGCTGGCCCTGCGCCGCGCACTCGCCCGCAGCCGCATGCTCTCCTCCGACGTGTCCGCCGGCTTCGACCCGGGCTACGCCGGCAAGTTCGAGACCAAGAACGCAGCCTTCATGGGTCGCGGCCTGTGCTTTAACAAGTACACGGGCAGCCGCGGCAAGGGCGGCTCCAACGACGCCGACGCCGAGTACGTGGCCCTCGTCCGCGACATCATGGACGAGGCCGGCGTGGACTTCCAGACCTGCGAGCTCGGCCGCGTCAACGCGGGCGGCGGCGGCACCATCGCCTACATCATGGCCAAGTACGGCATGAACGTCATAGACTCCGGTGTTGCCGTCCTATCCATGCACGCCCTGTGGGAGGTCGCCAACAAGGCCGACATCTACGAGGCCTACCGCGGCTACAAGGCCTTCCTCGAGCGCGCCTAACCAACCCTTCATCAGTTGCGGTGAAATACGGACTAAACTGGCCCATAAACGGCCAAAACAGACTGTATTCCACCGCAACTTCTTTTTTGGCAGAGGAGAGTTCATGCTCCAGGTCATCGTTTCACCCGCCAAGCAAATGCGCGCGGCACAAGATGCTTTTGAAGTTCAGGGGATTCCGCCCTTTGCGCGCGAGACCGCCCAGCTGCACCATGCGCTCTTGGACATCGAACGAACCGAAGGCGACAGCGGCCTACAAGCTCTATGGAACGTCAGCGACAAGCTGCTGGCCCCTTGTCTCGACATTTTGCATGAGTTCGAGCCCATCTTGGGAAACGACGATCTTGCCGATTCCGGTATCGCGTACCGCATCTCCCCTGCCATCATGTCCTATCACGGCATTCAGTACCAGAGCATGGCACCAGAGGTGATGGATTCCGCGCAGCTCGCATGGCTGCAAGACCATCTGTGGATTCTCTCGGGCCTTTACGGATGCGTACGCCCCTTTCATGCCGTTGAACCGTATCGGCTGGAGATGGGCGCGAAGCTCGCCGTTGACGATGCCCGAGATCTCTACGCGTTTTGGAGCGACAAGCTCGCGCGGGCTATCGCCCCGGCGGGCTCAAACACTACGATCGTCAACCTCGCCAGCGTAGAGTATGCCAAAGCCGCTCTGCCCCATCTCGCGGGCGACGCTACGGCCGTCACATGCCTCTTTGGCGAGGGTATCCGCAACGGGAAGCCCATCCAACGGTCGACCGCCAGCAAAAAGGCGCGCGGCTCCATGGTGCGGTGGATGGCTGAAAGCAAGCTCGAGGATGCAAGCGGGCTTACCGCATTCAACATCGGCTATCGTCACATCCCCGAGCTTTCAGACGAAAACACTCTGGTTTTCATGAACGCGCAGGCACAATAGGCCCGCCGTTTCCAACCCCCCCCCGTTACTCCGCCAAGCCGTCGGCTTTGGCAACTTCGTTTGTCGAGCCATTTTGGTAGGTAATCTTAACGTGCTCTACCTCGGACACCGCAACACCCGATGGGGGCTCCAAGCGCCATTCCGTCAGCGCGATATCCATAGTCGTAGGCACGTCGCCCTGATTCTTGAGCTTCACCGCCAGCGTTTTGAGCGCCGCATCATACGTCACGCGTTCGATTTCTTCGCCCGGAATAGACCCGCCGCTCAACTGCAGCTGCACAAACTCGTCGCGCGGATACCAATAGTCGCCCGGCGCGGCAACGGTATTGCCGCCCGTAACCTTCACTGTCATGATCGGCAGGGCATCGTCGGCCTCGAACTCCCATGCAGCGCCGCCGTGACCGCCAAACGTCCAGATACAAAAGGCAATCACCAGCACGGCAAGCACCGCAAAACCAATCGCGACAAGGCCATGGTGCGCACGGCTTTCCTCGGCCGATACATCCCATTGCGTCTCTCGATATAGATGCTTGTCTTCCATGTTCGCCTCCCCACAGGCACGCTCGTTAGGCCAATCGTACCCATTCGAGCTATACTTGAGCCCATTACATAAACGGGGAGCTTGCAGGACAAGACGGCAGGCTGAGACTGGGCGCGCCCGCCCTGACCCGCAAACCTGATATGGGTAATGCCAACGAAGGGAGCTGTGCCAATGAGCACACAGACCGAGCCCAAGCTCGTCACGCAAATCGACTTCGCCCGCGCCGGGCAGATCACGCCGCAGATGAAGGAAGTCGCCGAGCGCGAGCATCGCGACCCCGAGTACATCCGCGAGCGCGTGGCCGACGGCCGCATCGCCATTCCCGCCAACATCGTGCACATCAAAAAAGGCATGCGCGCCTTTGGTGTCGGCGAGGGCCTGTCTACTAAGGTCAACGTCAACCTGGGCATCTCGGGCGATAAAGCCGATGCCGCCGAGGAATGGAAGAAGGTCAAGATCGCCGAGGACTTTGGCGCCGACGCCATCATGGACCTTTCCAACTCGGGCAAGACGCGCCAGTTCCGCCAGCAGCTCATCGACGAGACACCGCTCATGGTGGGCACCGTCCCCATGTACGACGCCATCGGCTATATGGAAAAGCCGCTGGTCAAGCTGACCAAGGATGACCTGTTCGAGGTCGTGCGCGCGCACGCCGAGGACGGCGTGGACTTTATGACCATCCACTGCGGCATCAACAAGTCGGTCACCAAGACCTTTAAGGAGACCGGCCGCTTGATGAACATCGTGAGCCGCGGCGGCTCGCTGCTGTTTGGCTGGATGGAGGTCACCGGCAACGAAAACCCCTTCTACGAGTACTTTGACGAGCTGCTCGAGATTTGCCACGAGTACGACGTGACGATTTCGCTCGGCGACTCCTGCCGCCCGGGCTGCCTCTACGACTCCAACGATGCCACCGAGACCGCCGAGATGATCGAGCTGGGCAAGCTGTGCAAGCGCGCTTGGGCCGCCGGCGTCCAGGTCATGGTCGAGGGCCCGGGTCACATGGCGCTCGACGAGATCGCCGCCAACATGAAACTGCAGAAGCGCCTGTGCCACAATGCCCCGTTCTATGTGCTCGGGCCGCTGGTGACCGATATCGGCGTGGGTTACGACCACATCACCGCCGCCATCGGCGGCGCCATCTCCGCCAGCTCCGGTGCCGACTTCCTGTGCTACGTGACGCCCGCCGAGCACCTGTGCCTGCCCGACGCCAAGGACGTGCTCGACGGCCTCATGGCCACCAAGATCGCCGCGCACGCCGCCGATATCGCCAAGAAGGTGCCGCACGCCCGCGACATGGACGACAAGATGGGCCAGGCACGCCGCAAGCTCGACTGGGATGCCATGTGGAAGTGTGCTCTCGACCCGGTCACCGGCAAGAAACGCTACGAAGAATCCCCCGCCGCCACCGAGGGCACCTGCACCATGTGCGGCAAGATGTGCGCCGTCCGCACCGTTAACAAGGTGTTCGAAGGCACGACGATCGACCTCGGCATGGAGGACTAACTCGTCACCGGAGCCACAATCGGTAACATGGTGTTCGTCAATTGTTGACGTGTGAACATTTGCTTACATTTGCGTAAAGATTGCATCGCTCGCCCGGGTTCGTCATAGAGCCGGCCCGGGCATCTTTATAATGCTGGCTTAAAGACCCATTTGATTCCGACCGAACAAGGGAGCGAACATGGATCGCAGTAAGGTACCTGCCGTTCTATCCATCGCAGGATCCGATTCCAGCGGCGGCGCCGGCATTCAGGCCGACATCAAGACCATCACGGCACACCGCCTGTATGCCGAGACGGCCATCACCGCCATCACCGCACAAAACACGCTCGGTGTCACCGCCGTGCAGAATATCTCCCCTGATATCGTCGCTGCGCAGATCGACGCCGTATTTGACGATATCCGCCCCAGCGCCGTCAAGATCGGCATGGTTTCCTCTGCCGAGATTATCGAGGTTATCGCCGACCGCCTGAGCGCCTGGAACGCGACAAACGTGGTCGTCGACCCCGTCATGGTAGCCACCTCGGGCGCACGGCTGATTGCCGATGATACCGCCGAGGCGCTCACCCGCCGCCTGTTCCCACTAGCAACCGTCATCACGCCCAATATTCCCGAGGCCATGGCCCTGCTTGACTACGAGGTCGACTCCGAGCGCACACAGCAAAATGCTGCCATGCTCCTCACCCGCCGCTTTGGTTGCGCATCCCTCGTTAAGGGTGGGCATCTTGTCAACGAGGCCAACGATGTATTGGCCGAACCCGCGCCACTCGATGACGAGGGCAACCATCTGGGCGATCCGCTCACCACGTGGTTCCGCCACAAGCGCATCGAGACCGACAACACACACGGCACCGGCTGCACGCTTTCGTCCGCCATCGCCTGCGCGCTGGCCCAGGGCATGGATCTTGCCGATGCCGTCAACGCCGGCAAGGCATACCTGACAGGCGCTCTGGCCGCCGGCCTGAACATGGGCAAAGGCTCCGGCCCCGTCAACCACATGTGGCAATATTAAGATTCGCAGCCCAAAACCGCCGCAAAGGGGACAGGCACCTTTGCGGTGGCTCCCACAAACATCTCGATCTGTAACAGTAACTCGGCAAAATCGACCCTAGATGTTACAGATCAAGACAAACAATCGATATCGACCTAAATAATCTTAATCTGTAACATCTAGCCCGTTTTCGGCCTTGGAACTGTTACAGATCAAGACAAACAAACGAAACAAGCCCCCGCAAGGGGAACTCTGTGGTGGTTTGGGGCCGTGCTACTCACCGAGCATCTCTTGGAGCTTGGCTGCCACGGCATGTCCCAAGCTCTCGTGGCTTTCGGGCATCATATGCAGATAGTCGATATCGCCCGGCTCGGCAAACTCGGCGGCATTCAAAAAGTCGCAGCCAAACTGCTCGGCCACGTGCGCATAGTACTCGCCAAAATGTTCAGATGCCTCGACGGAACGCTCGTCAAAATCGGTCATATATACATCGGCGATCTGCGGCTTGATCTTGATAGGAGCCATCAACAGGATGCGCGGGCAAGGCGCAGCGTCGGTCCACGGAAACGCGCGGACGGCGCGAATCAGCGCCATGGCGCCACGGGCGATATCGGAAGCTGTCACGTTAAAGACCGTCTTACAGTCGTTGGTGCCCAGCATGATCACAATGGCGTCCAGCGGCTTATGGGCCTCGAGCAGCATCGGAAGCGCGCGAATGCCGTTGAGGTTAGTGTCCAGATGGCACATGTCGTCGCGTACCGTCGTGCGGCCGTTGAGGCCTTCTTCAATTACATGCCAGCCCTCGCCTAAGTCACGTTGGACCACGCCACACCAGCGCACATCCTGCGCATAGCGCACCGCGGTACCGTCGCGCATGCCCGCCGGATCGTAACCATAGGTGTTGCTGTCACCAAAGCACAGAACGTTTTTCATCGTAAGCTCCCCACTCAATAAAAAGCCGACAGGAGCAGCCTCTCCCGTCGGCTCGGTATATCGCATCACGAGCACCGTTTACAGGTACTTGCGCCAGTCGTCGTCATCCTCGTCATCCTCGGCAGCGGCCTGAGCCTGCTCGGCGGCACGGGCGGCTGCGGCGCGGGCGGCAACCTGGGCATAGGACTCCTCGTTTCGCTCGGGGAAGTTTGCCAGCACGTGCTCGAATTTGGCGAAGTCCTCGTCCCAGCGCGTAGAGGGCACGGCAAAGAAGACCTGCTTGACCTTGAAGTCGCCCGATGCGAGCTCCTTGCGGAAGAGCTCGGCCACGGCCTCGGCATCAAAGCCGTTGTTGTCGCAGCCCCATGCGCCCAGCACGAGCTTCTCGCGACCCAACTCGTCGCAGATGGCGAGCACAAAGCGAATGCGGTCGCGCAGGGCATCCAGCAGAGCATCGTCGCTCACGCGATACTCCTGGCGGGCGCGCTTAACGTTGGGCGCGGCGGCCACGATCACGTCGGCGTATGCATGCACGTGGTTGCGGTCGAAGCGCACCGCAGGCACCACTAGGGCACGGTTACGATAGAGCTCGCAGTTGATGTTGCGGCGACGGTTCTCGCCGTACCACTTACGCTGCCTATCGAGAACGTTGTACAGATACGAATCGGCGCACAGCGTGGCCTCCTGGCCCAGATAACCCTGAATATATCCACCGCCCGGATTGGTAAACGAAGCAAAGGCGAGCACGGCCATGTCGCAGAACTGCGCATAGCCGCGACCGTTATCGAGGATTGCCTGCGTGGCGGAGGCATCAAGCACAGTGACCTCGGGCAGGACCGGAGCGGGCTCCTCAGCAGGCGCGGACTCAGCTTCGGCGATTTCCTCGGCAGGCTCCTCGACGGGCTCGGGCGCCGCCTCGGTCTCGGGCGCTGCCTCGACCTCGGCAGTCTCCGCGTTCTCGACGTCCTCGGCGACCTGCTCTTCGGGGGCCACAGCACTCTGAACCTTGGCCTTCATCGCCGCGACAAAGCCGGCAGGCATACCGTCAAACTCGCGAACACCGGCAAGCGAACGCTCGATATCCTTGGCGCACGCTTCGGACACAGTTGCCACGTGACGCTCGGCGGCCTTGGCACGGGCCTCGCGCTTGGGATTGGGCTGACCCGCTCGGTTGGACCTGCGGTTACGGTTCCTGTTGTCGACGTCTGCCATACGTGGCCACCTTTCCTGTCGCTGCCGCTATCGGCTTTTCCCATCCATGATACCCCGCCGCGCACAAAAAAGACGGCCCCGAAGGACCGCCTTTCGCATCGTTTTACCGTGTCCGGCAGGAAGCATCGCAATGCCGCGCTTTAATCGCGACGGCCGAGGATGTTCAGAATGCGCAGGAACACGTTGATAATGTCCACGAACAGGTTGGATGCCATGAGCACGGCGTTGGGCAGCGTGGGCGGCACCGTCGTTGCCACATAGGTGTCGTAGCCGATGAAGCCGGCGAACACCACGATCACGATCAGGTCGGTGATGGACTGCGAAACGCCCATGAACATCAGCACGATCTCGACCAGAATCGTGGCAAGCAGGATGCCAAAACCAATGCCATACACACGCTGGAAGAACTTGGGGAAGGTCACGCCCAGCGCACCAAAGACAAAGGTGATGGCGGCCGTGGCGATAAAGGCGGTGTTAATGGTAGGCAGGTCGTAGTTGGCAAGACCAAACGACGCCGTCAGGCCAAAGGTGCTCGCAAAGACCACGTAGCCCACGAGTGACAGGCCCACGGACTGTTTGCTGGCAGCAGCCGACATCATGACCATGCCGACGATGGTCAAAATAAATGAGCCAAAGACCAGCGGCAAAGCGGCGCCGCTCATCATCATGCGCGCAAACGACATGGTGCTCGTAAAGTAAACACCGGCGCCCATGGCGCAAAAGCCCAAAAAGATCAGAGCAGACATGACAAGGTTGCACGCGCGCGGCGACATCTCCTTGGCACGGCTTGCGCCGGTCTCGATGGGGCCATTCTGATAGCCCTGGATATCGTTCATAATTTCGTCCTTTCAAAAAGCACCGCGACGGCGCCGTAGCTGACAAGTTTCCTGCCATTGTACCCGAACGCCACGCGTTCTTACCTGCGGCGCCCGCTCTCGAGTGTTCGGTCGAACGCCCACACCCACCAACGCATCACGTGTGCCTGCGAGCCGTCCGCCCGCTCGCGCGTCTGGTCCTCCAGATACAACTCGGTCGCGTGCCCGCCAAAACGCACCTTATAGGTTGCCGTACGAATGCCGTGAACCGTCAGGCCAAACCCAGTGGTCGAGACAATCTCGTCAATCGTAAAGCAACGACCGTCGACCCAGCAGACGGTGACCGGCACGACCTGTCCGCCCGCGAGGATGCGAGCCACGACGTCCACATACTGCTTGTGCACGCGCCGAGTTTTGCCATCTGTCTGTCGATATTCCATGCCTCCTATTATCGAACGCATGTTTGCATGTTGTAAAGCGAACAGGCTGTGGTTTTGGGGTGTTGGGGCGCGCGCACGTGTCCTCATGGTGTGTTAGCAAAAAGAACACCCACGGTCAACAGGGCTAATATTCATTTTTAGTGCCAAAAAATTCACTGCTCCCATCAGAACTCGGTAAAGAAACCCGCAGGAGGTGATACGATTTATCATGTTTCTGTAACGTGCCTGCAAACTTCGAGAAAGCCCATATATGGACGTAACGTTCTCAACCTTCCTCGGCCAACTTGTGTCGAACCCAGTCCTTGCCGTCACCGTGATCCTCGCGCTCGGCGCCATCTTCGTCAATGGATGGACCGACGCACCCAACGCCATCGCGACCTGCGTCACTACGCGTTGCATGCCCGCCCGCGCCGCTATTCTCATGAGTGCCGCATTCAACTTCCTTGGCGTGCTCATCATGACGCACTTTAACGCGAGCGTCGCCAACACCATCTCCCATATTGTCGACTTTGGAGGAAACAGCACCATGGCGCTCGCCTGTCTGTGCGCGGCGCTGTTCTCCATCGTCGTCTACGGCGCCACAGCGTCGCGTTTTGGCATCCCCACCTCGCAAAGCCACAGCCTTATCGCCGGCCTGACCGGTGCCGCCATCGCCCTCGGCGGTGCGAGCAGCGTCAACGTCCACGAGTGGATGAAGGTCATCTACGGCCTGGCGCTCTCCATCGGTCTGGGCTTTGTCATGGGCTGGGTCCTGTGCAAGCTCGTCTCGATTCTTTTCGCCGCCGCCAACAGGCGACGTGCCAATGTCTTCTTTAAATACGCTCAGATCGCGAGCGCTGCGGCCATGAGCTTTATGCACGGCGCGCAGGATGGACAGAAGTTCATCGGCGTGCTCTTTTTAGGCGTGGCCTTTGCCAGCGGCCAGACGAGCGTCGGCGATGCCGGCATCCCCATCTGGATTATGCTGCTATGCTCGGCCACCATGGGCATCGGCACCAGCGTGGGCGGCGAGCGCATCATCAAGTCCGTTGGCCAGAGCATGGTCAAGCTCGAAAAGTACCAGGGCTTCTCCGCCGACCTGGCGGGCGCCGCGAACCTGCTGCTTGCCACCCTTACCGGCATCCCCGTGTCCTCCACACACATCAAGACCTGCGCCATCATGGGCGTCGGTGCCGTCAAGCGCCTCTCGGCCATCAACTTCGGCGTCGTCAAGGACATGATGTTCACCTGGTTCTTCACCTTCCCCGCCTGCGGACTCATCAGCTTTGTCATGGCCAAGCTGTTCATGATGTTCCTCTAGTCAAACCGAACGTCCATCTGGACCGCAACACTTCGCCCACCCGTCTTCACCTCGAAAGGACCCACCCATGGCAAAGAAACCCGATTCGTTCTACTTTGACAACTACGTCGCCTGCGCCGACCTTGCTGTCCAGGCCGCAGAGTTGCTCATCAAGATTTTTGAGAACTTTGATCCCGCGCAGATCCACGACATGCTCGAGGAGATGCATGCGATTGAGCATGCGGCAGACAAGAAGCACCACGAGCTCGAAGACGCCCTGCTCACCGCCTTTATCACCCCGCTCGAGCGCGAGGATCTGGATCTGATGAGCTGCGCGCTCGACACCGTGCTCGACCGTATTGAGGGCGTCGTGCAGCGCGTCTACTTCACCAACATTCAGAGCATCCATCCCGACGCCATCGTCATCGCCCACAAGGTGACTGACGCCTGCCGCGCCATGAAAGACCTGATGGTCGAGCTTCCCAACTACCGCAAGTCCAAAACGCTGCGCGAGCTCGTCATCCAGATCAACACCATCGAGTCCGAGGCCGACGAGCTCTACATCAACGCCATGCGCAACCTGCACGTTAACGGCAAGGATCCGCTCGAGGTCATCGCTTGGCGTGACGTCTACGCCTTCCTGGAGTACTGCGCCGACTGCTGCGAGAATGTGGCCGATGTTGTGGATTCGATCGTCATGAAGAACAGTTAATTGGGGGTACATGTCCCACCGGTCGCGGGCCCGGCCACTAATAACCTTTTTCACTCCGGCTGCAAGCAGAGTCGTTCAAAAGGTTATTAGTGGCCGGGCCCGCTCCCTTATGCACCACCATTGGGAACTTTGGCTGATAGATTTAGCGCGATGGGGGTTTGGCTGAAGGGACCTTTGGTATCCGTTCGGACACTTTGGCCCTTGATGAGCGTTTGGCTGATTGCTGCTTTGGGTACTCTTTGGGTTACTTTTGGTTTGTTTGATTTTTAATTATAGGAGGGCTTGTATGTCTTATTTGGATCTGGCTCGGGGTCGGTATTCTTGTCGTGAGTTTGAAGATCGGGCTGTGGAGCAGGCTGTGGTGGATGCCATTGTTGAGGCTGGGCGGATTGCTCCTTCTGCTTGTAATAATCATCCTTCTCGTGTGATGGTGCTGGATACGCCTGAGCTTCTGGAGAAGGCTGCTGCTTGTCAGCCTCGGTTTGCTCGTGATGGATCTATCTTTGGCGCTCCGCTTGTCTTCCTTATTTGTAGCGTTACCGAAGACGCTTGGGTGCGCCCGTATGACCAGATGAATTCCAGTGAAATCGATACGTCCATAGTGTGCGATCAGATGATGATGGAGGCCACCGAGCAGGGCCTGGGAACGTGCTGGGTATGCCATTTTAAGCCTGAGGTGGCACAGGAGCAGTTCAACCTGCCCGAGGGCGTCTATCCCTATCACATGCTCGTCTGTGGCTATCCTGCCGACCACATCGCCGATCCCGAGCATCGCGAGGCCCGCACCATTCCCCTCCCCGACTTCCTCCTCAAGTAGATTTTTAGGACATGCCTTAAAACCTACCCTTGACCGCTCACCCGTTCGCCGAGCTCTGCGCCACTATGTTCAGGGCTCGGTTTTTTATGATGCGCGCCCCGGCACAGTCATAAAAAAGGACCCGCAAGCTGCGGGTCCTTTCTAGGCACTAAATTGTAGGCCGAATGTTAGTCCAGGTCGTCGGCGGCAAAGTTGTCGATCGGGGCGAAGGGATCGGCCACGGGGACAACCGGGTCAGCGACGGGCAGCGGCTCGGCGGGAACAGTCACCGCAGGAGAAGCGGCAGAACCGACCGGCGTGGAGGCCATGAGGTCGGCCGGGAAGGAGTTCTGGGCATCGTCCATGAAGTGCTGGATGAGCTTGAGGTACTCGGCCTTGAACTCCTCGCGGGAAGCCTTGAGACGATCGATTTCCTCGAGCTCGGCCTGCTTCTCGGTCAGAGCCTGGCGGATAACCTCGCGTGCCTTAGCGTCAGCCTCGTTGCGGATACGCTCAGCGTTCTCGTTGGCATCGTTGACGATGGTCTCAGCGGTCTGCTGGGCAGCAATCAGGGCAGCGGAAATCTGGCGCTCCTGAGCGGAGAAGTCAGGGGCGGGAGCAGCCACGGGGGCGGCAGGAACGGCTTGGGCGGTGGCATCCTGAGCCTGGGCAAGCTGAGCCTGCGCATCGGCAAGCTGCTGCTCGGTAGCAGTCAGGCGACCCTTAAGGTCGACGATCTTAGCGAGCATAGCGTCAACCTCGGATGACAGCGTCTCCAAGAAGACGTCGACCTCGGCGGGATCGTAGCCACGCTTGGCCTCAGAGAAAGTCTGAGCCTGGATGTCTGCAGGGGTAATAGCCATAACAAGTCTCCTTTTTCATCGCCTCGGCGCTACACGCCCGACGTAAGTTACTAAGTCAGTTCTATACGAGTATACCTATAAGAAGCTGCAGAATCAGCCTCTGCACCAACTGCAACGCAATAATCGCAACGACCGGCGAAAAATCAACGCCGCCCATCGGCGGGATAAACCGACGAAAGAGGTTGAGCCACGGGCCGCAGACGCTATCGAGCACTGCAGCGATATCCTGCAGCAGGCCGCCCTGCTTCATGGGAATCCACGTCATAAAGCAATAGACCACGATGAGCGTGGAGTAGAAGTTGAACAGCGTGTTGACCAGCTGGACAATGGTGTAGATGTTGATGAGAATCTCCTCGTCTTGGGTTTACTTAAGGTAGCCGTCGGCACGAAGCTTCTTGAGGTCCGAATCCTTAACCTCGCAGCCGGCGGGCAGCACCATGAATACGCGATCGCCCACTTCTTTGACCGTGGCGCCCAGGCCACAGGCAAAGCCATAGCTAAAGTCCAGGACGCGCTTGGCGACCTCGGTGCGAACGCCAACAAAAATCAGTGCGACAGGCTGCTTGGTGCGAACGCGGCGCACCACGGTCTCCACGTCGTCATAGCTCTCGGGGCGCAGGACATAGGCCGGCAGCTGCGGCGTGGCGTTGATGATATTGCTCGCATAGGCCGAGGCATCGCTCGGTGCAGGCGCGGGTGCAGCGGCGGCACGGGCGCGGGTGTTCTCGGCGTAGCTCGACGGCGTGTCATAGGCACCAGGACGATAACCGCTCGCAACGCTGTCCTGCGAGCGCGAAGGCGGGTTATACGTCGTGGCATGGCGGGAGTCATCGCCGACCAGCTGACCGGAGCGCGTATACACGGCAACCGACTCAGCTTCACCGCGGCGCGTCTGACCAAGCAGGCCGTTGCTCGGCTCGTCTTGGGTGTAGAAGCCCTCGCCCGAAGCACCGCTGTAGCCGTTGCCCTGATAACTATCGTCATAGCCGTCATCGTAGCCGTAGTCGTCGTCCTGGCCATAACCCTGGTCGTAACCCTGCTGGCCGCCCAGGTGCATCTTATTTTTAATCTCGTCAAGGAAGCCCATGGTTGTGTCCTCTCGCGGTTTAGTGCAGGCGCCCCGATAATCAGTGCGCACTTCAGAGCCTTATTTTACTGCAAACTCCGGGCTAAATACTACCCTGCCCAGGCGAACGAGCGTAGAGCCCTCCTCAAGGGCAGGCTCAAAGTCCTCGCTCATGCCGCAGGAAAGCTCAGGCAGGTTCAAATCGGGATGCGCCGCCTCCAGCTCATCCCTCAGCTCACGAAGCCCCGCAAAGGTGCGGCGTGCCACATCCTTATTCCCCCGGGGCGCCATAGTCATAAGCCCCTGTACGCAAATTCCCTCAAGTTCCGCAAGCTCACCCGCGGCGGCGCGAATCTCATCGGGCGAAAAGCCTCCCTTCGACTCCTCACCACTCACATTGACCTCGATGAGCACACGCTGGGGGCCGGCGAGCTCGCCTGCCTCAATCTTGCGGACAGCACGGCTCGAGATCGCCTGTGCCAGATGCAGCGAACCCACCGAGTGAATCAGCTCGGCTGAGCCCAGCACCGCATTGATCTTATTGGTCTGCAGGTTGCCGATCATATCGAAGCGCACCTCGGGCAGCTCCTGATGCTCCGCCAGACCCGTGAGCTTGCGAACCAGCTCCTGCGGGCGGTTCTCGGCAAAATGGCGATACCCCGCCTGGATGGCAGCAACAGTCTCATCGACACCAACGGTCTTGGACACGGCAATGAGGCGCGCGGCGTCGTGGGGGCGGCCCGCGCGATCGAGCGCCGCATAAAAACGTTCCAGAATCTGCTCGCGGCGAGCGCGCATCAAATCCAAATAGTTATCCATTGCCAATCGCCTCCGCTGACAGCCAAACAAGTAGTCCCATGCTAACGCAAGAGCGCGGCCCCGCATGTGCAAGGCCGCGCTCACTTAGGTATTTACAATCTTTCGACGAACGGGGCTACTTACTCCTCGTCGTCCTCGCCATCGTCCTCGTCCTCAAGATGATCGAGCAGGTAGCGAAGACCCTCGCTGACCTCGTTGGCGGGCACCTTGGCAACGTAACGCGCGTCGACGGCGGGCCTCATGATAACACCCTCGCCCGAAGGCACGCGCATGCTCTCGAGCTCATCCTCGTCCACACGGGCGATATCGCCGGCGTTCATACGCTGACCAGTCAACAGGAAGGTCAGACGGCAAGCGGCATCGATGGAAATGGAAGCGATGCGATCGAGGTAGCGCGAAACCATGATGGCGCGGCGCAGGTCGTCATAGTTGCTGTCGTCGTCCATATAGTCGCCCGTATCCATACGGTTAAAGGTGCGGAAGAACTTCTCGTAGGCGGCGTGCACCGGCTCGTCCTCGACGGCCAGGTTGCAAATGATGGACATGTCGTTGGTGACGAGCGCAGAAAGCGACGAGCCTAGCACCTGGTAGACGGCCTCAGCCTCGGCCTCAACCGTGCCGACAAGCTCCTTGGGCAGCGAGATGTCGGCCTTGATCATATGACGCGTGGCACGGCAGATCTGACGGACCTTATCGGTCATGCGCTGCAGGTTAAAGTCGACGTAGATGATCGTCTGAAGCAGGCGGAAGTCGGAGGCGACCGGTGACTGCGTGGCGATCAGGTTGTAGCAGACGGCCTCCAGGTTGGCGCAGCGCGCGTCAATCGAAAGCGTGCGCTTCTTGGTCTTGGTGGCGAGCTTGCGGTCGTCGGTCACATAGGCCTTCACGGCATCGTGGAGGGCCAGATCGACGGCCTCATAGATGCTCAGCATCTCGTGACGGGCCTCGACGAGCTGACGGGAAAACAGTTTGCGCATGGTTCACTCCAATCAGTTGGGTGCGGTCATGCCGCCCGCACAGTGAATACGCACCGGACTAGGTCCGATCGGCTTGGGACTAGTCGCACCGATCAGCCAAAGCGGCCGGTGATATAGTCTTCCGTCCGCGAGTCCACCGGGCTGGTGAAGATCGCGTCGGTTTGACCATACTCGATGAGCGTGGCGGGCTCGCCGGCAACTTCCTGCAAGAAGAATGCGGTGTAGTCGCTGATACGAGCTGCCTGCTGCATTGAATGCGTGACGATGATGATCGTCATCTCGGGCGCCAGCTCGGCCATCAGATCCTCGACCTTAGAGACGGACGTGGGGTCGATGGCGGAGCAGGGCTCGTCCATCAGGAGAACATCGGGTTGCACCGCAAGCACGCGCGCGATGCACAGACGCTGCTGCTGACCGCCCGAGAGCGCCAAACCATCCTTGTTGAGCTGATTGGATACCTCTTTCCAGAGGTTGGCGCGCTTGAGCGATTCTTCCACGATGTCATCGAGGTCGCTTTTGCTAGTCACGCCCTGTAGACGAGGGCCAAAGGCGACATTCTCGTAGATGGATTTGGGAAACGGGTTGGGCTGCTGAAAGATCATGCCCACGCGACGACGGAGGTCGACCGGGTCGACGCCCTCGGCATAGATATCATTGCCGTCGAGCGTCATAGTGCCCTCGACGCGCGTACCCTCGATCAGATCATTCATGCGGTTGATGCAGCGCAAAAACGTCGACTTGCCGCAGCCCGAAGGGCCAATGAAGGCGGTGATGGCGTTTTTGGCGATGTTGAGGTCAAGCCCCGTCAGCGCATGAAAGTCACCGTACCAAAAGTTGAAATCCTTGGCCGTAATGGCCGCTTGCTCCAGCGTGGGAGCGGACTGATAAACGGACATGGGACTCCTTAACTAGCGACGCTTGCGCGACAGGAAGCGCGCAAACAGGTTGAAGGCCAGAATGATCACCATCAGCAAGAGCGCGGTGCCGTAGGCTGCGTTCATGTTGATGCCGTCGTTGGCAAGCAGGTACAGGTGAACCGTCATGGGGCGGCCGGAATCGAGCGGCGAAATAGGTAGATTGATGGCCTGGCCCATGGTGTAGAGCACCACCGCGGTCTCGCCAATGGCGCGGCCGATGGCGAGGACGATGCCCGTGGCAATACGGCCAAAGGCAGAAGGAAGCACAATCTTGGAGACAACCTGCCACTTGGTGGCGCCCAGGCCGTACGCGCCCCAACGGATATAGCGCGGGACGGCGCGAATGGCCTCTTCGGTGGTGCGCATGACGATGGGAAGCATCAAGAGCGCGAGCGCCAGAGCGGCCGAGACCATCGAAAGGCCCAGGCCCATGGCCTCGACAAACAAGGCGTAGCCAAACAGGCCCATAACGATGGAGGGCACCGAGGCCAAAGCGTCAGCAGCGTAGCGAATGAGCTCGACGACCTTGCCCTGCTTGGCGTACTCGGCCAGATAGACGGCTGCCAGCACAGCGATCGGCGTGCAGATAAGCATGGCGAGCGCCGTCACATAGACGGTCGAGACGATCGTGGGCCAAATACCGCCCTCGGCGTTGACGCCCTGGGGCCAACCGAAGATAAAGTCGAGCGAGATGTGTGGCAGGCCGTTGATGACCACGTAGGCGATGATAGCGACCAGCACCAGCGTGGTGATGTATGCCGCGGCACGGAACACGCCAAGCATGATCTTGTTGGACAGGTCCTTGTTGATGCGGCCCTTCTTGCCGTGGGAAAGGGCACGCTTGATGCGCTCGCGCGACGAGGTCGTATCGACCGTCGTGTCAACGGAATCGGACATAGCCTACCCCCTCTTCTTCTTGGAAACCAGGCGGACGATGCCCACCAGCGTGGCGGAAATGATAAACAGGACCACGCCCATGCCGAACAGCGCCGAGCGATGCAGACCCGAGGAATAGCTCATGTCGAGCGCAATCTGGCTCGTGAGCGTCGAGATGGGGCTCGCAATGCTGTCGGGAATAACCGGGGCGTTACCCACGACCATGAGCACGGCCATGGTCTCGCCGATGGCACGGCCCATACCCAGCACGATGGCATCCACGATACCCAGCTTGGCGGCAGGTAACACGACCTTATAGATAGTCTGCCACTTGGTGGCGCCCATGGCATACGATGCCTCGCGAATGCCCATGGGAATGGAATTGAGAGCATCGATGGTAAGCGTCGTGATGGTGGGCACGATCATAATGGCGAGCACGAACCACGCCGTCAGCGCGCCAAAACCAAGACCGCCGGTCAGTTGTGCGATAAACGGGCGGATGATGATCATGCCAAAGAAGCCATAGATGATAGAAGGGATGCCGGCCAACAGGTCAACGGCAGGGCTGATGAGCTTGCGCACGCGCTTGCTGGCGATCTCGACCAGATACACGGCCGTGCCCACGCCTAGGGGCACACCCATGGCGAGTGCACCGACGGTCACCAGACCCGAGCCGGCAAGCAGCGACACGATGCCGTAGTGACCCTCAGAGGGCGCCCACGTAAAGCTAAAGAAGTCCGCCAGACCGATGTCGGTAAAGACGGGCAGCGCCGAGTACGTGGTAAAGACAAAAATCAGGATGACGGTAACGACCGCCAAGAACGCGCAGGCAAAGAAAATCCACTGCAGCGCCTTCTCCTTGATATAGGTACTGCGCGATACGAGCGCCAGCTCGCGCTTCTTGGGCGTCTGAACATTCCGCTCAGTCTGGGAGTTTTCCTGTGCTTCCATGCTACTCACTCCCCTTCTCGTCGTTGGTGACGGGGATAAAGCCCGCCTCGCGAATCTGCTTGTCCATCTTTTCGGACGTCACGTAGTCGATGTAATCCTGCGCCTGCTGCGAAGGCGCACCCTTCACAAAGAAGTAAAGGTCGCGCGAGATGGGATAGCCGCCACTCGCAACCGTCTTCTCGGACGCCTCAACATGATTGACCGAGACGGCCTTGACCGAGGTCTTGGCGTTGAGGCTATCGACGAAGCCCAGCGAAATGTAGCCGATAGCCCCGCGCGAACGAGATACCACGTCGCGCACCTGGCCCGTGCCCGAAAGAACGGCGGAGCGGCGATCGAACGGGGTGCCGTCCATCACGATGGTGCGGAAGGCTTCACGCGTGCCAGACGCCTCATCTCGGTTGATAACCTGAATCCTCAGGTCCTCGCCACCGACTTCTTTCCAGTTGGTGATCTTGCCGGCATAGATATCGCGGAGCTGCTCGGTCGAGAGGTTATCGACGGGGTTGTCTTCGTTCACGATGACCGCGATACCGTCGTGGGCAATGACGATGGGAGTCAGGCCCAGATCCTGCTCGTCGGCATTGAGTCCACGGGAGGAGCTGGCGATATCGGCCGTGCCAGCGCTGACGGCTTCGATGCCAGCGGAAGAGCCCAAACCGGAAACGAGCACGTCGATGCCGGTCTCCTCCTTAAAGCCCTCTGCCGCAATTTCGGCGATAGGAAGGCAGGTCGTGGAGCCGGCCACGGTAATGGAAGAGGTAGAAGATCCCGAAGAACAGGCGCACAGCGTAAGCGTAAGCACAGCGGCGCTCAGGACCGATACGATCTTTCTCATAGCATCACGCCGATCGCAGCATGGCGCCCACAGGTGCCGTCCTCGTTACGGTAGGAATAAAAGCGGTCGTTCTGACGCACAGTCGAAAGCTGGGTATCCACGATATTATCCGCGTCCACACCGGCATCTACCAGCGCCTCACAAATGGCAGCGGAAAGATCGAGCATGCGAGAGGCACTCGCATCGATGCAAGAGAACTCGACGGCAAAGCGATCCATGAGTTCCTGGGATACCTCATATTCGTCAGCCAAGATATGGGGGCCGATATAGGCGGAAACGTCGCTCGCATCGCAGCCGGCAGCATCGCAAAGCGCCTGGCACGCCTTGGCAGAAATACGTGCAATCGTGCCCTTCCAACCGGAGTGCACCACGGCAAATCCGCCAGGGGCCACCAGCACCACGGGAACGCAGTCGGCAAAGCAGAGCAGCACGGGCACGTCATGGGCCGTACAGACGATGGCATCGCAGCCCTCGGCAATCTGCTCGCGAACAGCCTCAAGATCGTCGGCGCCGTTCGAAGTCACCGTAACGATATGGTCACCATGTACCTGATTGGGCACGAGCAGATTATGCTCGCACTCAGTGGCGCCCATAGCTTCGAGCGCTCGACGACGATTTTCTTGAACAGCAAAGGGGTCATCGCCTACATGCGAGCCCAGGTTGAGCGAGGAGTACGCATCTTCAGAAACGCCACCGGTGCGCTCGGTAAAGGCAAAGCGGACATCGGATGTCGCGCCCTCCACCAACGTAACTCCATCATGGTCGACACGCGAAACGTTGTCCGCACGTGCTGCCATACTAAAGCCTCCTAATAACACAAGTACCGCGGCGTCGCCGCGCAGTCCGCGTTTATACGGCTGTCATACTTCCTTAAAAGGATACCCGCAGCGGTAGGGACCAAACGTAAAGGGAACGTAAGGAGATTGGAGGCTTTCGTTTACAAACGAGAAACAAAACGGGGTGCATCCAAATGGACACACCCCGTGCAGGTCGTTGAGAAAAACGAACTAGAAGCTACCGCGCTTCAGGAAGTCGGGAAGCTCGAACTGGTCGTTGCCAAAGTTGGGCAGCTCGGTACCACCGACGTTGCGGGTCGGAGCGGCCTGAGCCGGGCTGGCAGCCGGAGCGGTGCGCTGCGGCTCAGCGGAGGCAGCGGCCTTGCTCTGAGACTGCTGAGCAGCAAAGAGCTCATCCTGACGGTTGACGTTGGAGTCGGAGAAGCCCGTAGCGATGACGGTGATACGCACCTGATCGCCCAGGGACTCGTCGACAACGGTACCGAAGATGATGTTGGCCTCGGGGTCGACGGCGTTGGCGACAACGTCGGCGGCGTCGCTGATCTCCTGGATGCCCAGGTCCTTGGAACCGGCGATGGAGAGCAGCACGCGCGTGGCACCATCGATGGAGCTCTCGAGCAGCGGGCTGGAGATGGCCTGCTGGGCAGCGTCGACGGCACGAGTATCCCCAGAAGAGGTACCGATACCCATCATGGCGGTACCGGCCTGCTTCATGATGGTCTTAACATCGGCGAAGTCCAGGTTGATGATACCGGGGACGGTGATGAGGTCGGTGATGCCCTGGGTGCCCTGGGAAAGGACGCCATCGGCAATCGCGAAGGCCTCGAGCATGGTGGTCTTCTTCTCGGCGATGTCGAGCAGCTTATCGTTAGGAATGACGATCATGGTGTCGACGCAATCGGAGAGGGTCTTGATGCCCTCCTCGGCGCTCTTCTTACGCTTGCGGCCCTCGAAGGTGAAGGGCTTGGTCACGACGGCGACGGTCAGTGCGCCGACCTCGTTCATCGCGATATCGGCAACGATGGGAGCAGCGCCGGTACCGGTGCCGCCGCCCTCGCCGCAGGTGATAAACACCATGTCGGCGCCAGCGAGCGCCTCGGCGATGTCGTCGCGGGACTCATCGGCAGCCTTGCGGCCAACCTCGGGATTGGCGCCGGCGCCCAGACCGCGGGTAAGGTCGGTGCCGATGTGCACCTTGATATCGGCATCAGAGATCGCGAGTGCCTGAGCATCGGTGTTGATGGCAACAAACTCGACGCCGCGGATGCCCTCTTCGATCATTCGATTGACCGCGTTGGTACCGCCGCCGCCGACGCCGACCACCTTAATGACGGCAAGGTAGTTGTTGATCTCTGTCTCGTGCATGTCGGTCCTCCGAACAAAGGTTATAGCCATAGCATGGGTCGACCCCTGCGCACATTAACCTTCAGGTTGAAAGTAAATGCAAAGGTAAACCGTATTATGTTTGCACATTATGAACGTATCAGTCAAATAATTGACCGTGAAAACCAAACAAACCAGATAAACGGCGTGGTATGGCCCCTCAACAAAGCATCAACCAGCGCTACGAGGTCGGAGCATTCCTAAATGTGTAGTTGCCCGGAGAGCGCACATTGATATACGTTACGCCCTCTACCTGCGAAAGCAACTTGGTGACTACGCGTTCCTTCTTGGCGATATCGTCCGAATCGCCCAGCGACACCTCAATGCCGTTATTGAGGTTTGCCGAGATGGCTTCGACCGAAGGCGTGGAAATATCCTTGACTTGTCCCAAGAACTCGCTCGAAAAACCACGCACATAATCCAGGCCGGCCTTAACGGCTTTGGAGTTCACCGCCTGGCCGGAAACCGGAGCGACATCCGCCGAGACATCAGTCAACAACACCGCGCCATAATGCTTGGCGAGCGCCAGCGCGGCATCGATTCCGGTCAAGGTATTTGAGCCCTGCCCTGTCGTGATGACGTTGCCCTGGTCGTCCACTTCGACCGACGTCGACAGCGGGGCGATCCAGGTGTCATCGTCTCCGATAGCCCAGGCAAGGTCGTCGGAGCTGATATACGCAATGGCGATAACTTTACGCTCCGTCGGCGTGATGATAAGCGTATGGGGAAACTGGCGCTGGACATCCACGCCCGAAACCCACGGGTTCTGCTTGAGATCCTCGGTAATCTGGTCGGGATCGACGTTAAAAAGCGACGTTCCCTCGGGCAAGTCGATCAGCTGGATAGCATCGTGCTTCGTCACATGCTCGCTGCCTTGAATCTGAATATCAGTGGCAGTAAACAGTCCAGAGTTGATCACCACGATGGCAACGACGACGAGCACGGCCAAGACGGCCAGAACGCCGCCCACGATTTTGCCTTTGCCTGTAACGACAGAAGCGGCGTCTGATGTTTTATTTGCCATCGCTCCAAGTGAAGATAACGGGTTGAAACCTTTTTTACTCGAAGGCTTCTTGGCGGTAGCCGGCACCGATGTCAGCGAGCGCGGTTTCAATGCGCCCAGCGTGAGACCTGGACGCGCCGCTTTAGTTCCCGTCGAGGGCTTGGGAGCTGCCATGGGACGGGCAGGCTTGGCGCCCATAACAGGCTTTGACGTCACCGAGGGACGCGAGGACTTTTTTGCGGCCGGACGATTACCGAGCTGCGAGCCGACGACCGGACGACTGGTCTGTCGAGCATGCCCGACAGACTTAGAGTGCGCGACGGTATTGCGTTGAGGTTTGGCAGGCGCGCCGGAACGCCCTCCGGCGCGGCGGAAGGTGGGTTTCGATGCTCTAGAAGCCGAGGAATTTAACTTCCGGTCTGAGCTCGATGCCATACGCCTCCCTCACCTTTCCGTGCACATGTCTGATAACCGCGGCAACGTCATCGGCCGAGGCAGTTCCGTTATTAACGATAAAATTAGCGTGAACGGGCGAAACTTCCGCGCCGCCAATCGAAAAACCCTTTAATCCACAATCCTCGATAAGCTTGCCCACACTCGCATCGGGCGGGTTGCGAAAGACAGACCCGCAGGATGCGCGACCCATGGGCTGCGTACGCTTGCGCCTTGTAAGGTACCGCTCCATGCGCTCGCGAATGTCGGCCTTGGGCGCCGGTTTAAGCTTGAGCACGCACTCGAGGATGATCTCATTGCGGGGAAGGCTACATTCGCGGTAGCCCCAAGAGATCTCGGACCCCGCATAATGCTTGATACCGGATGCCGGGTCAAACGTTACGACATCCTCAACCAGCGAGCCAATCCACTCGGTCCGCGTGCCGGCATTCATAGATATCGCACCGCCGACCGAACCGGGAATGCCAACGGCAAACTCAAGGCCCGAGAGGCTACGCGACAGGGCATCGTTGACCAGGCGCGCAAACATCACGCCCGCACCGACCGTCAGCGTACAACCGTCATCGGCAACAACCGTGCGCTGGAACTCACGTCCGAGCGAAATGACGGCACCGCGATAACCGCCATCGGCAACCAGCAGATTGGAGCCCTTGCCGATGATGACCCACGGCACCTGCTCGCGATCGAGCACCGCCACGGCGCGGCGGAGGGCATGATAGCTATGGCACGTCACAAAGAGGTCGGCCTTGCCGCCGATACGATAGCTCGTATGACGCGCAAGGCGCTCGTCCTCGATCACATCCGTGTCGATCATGCCCGAGAGCGCCATGACGGCGTTAAACAGACCCATTAGACTTAAGCGTCTTTCTTGGCAGTCAGATACTCAATGAACTCGGGACCGACGGTCGTAACGTCGCCGGCACCCATGGTGAGCAGCAGGTCGCCCTCGCCCACCATCTGCTCGAGCTCCTGATTGAGCTCAAGACGGCTGGAGCAGTACACGACCTCCTTGCCAGGATGCTTGGCGCGCACGGTATCGGCGAGCATCTTAGAGGTGACACCCGGAATGGGCATCTCGCCAGCCGAGAACACATCAATCAGCAGCAGTTTATCGGCATTGGCAAATGCATCGGCAAAGTCGTCGCACAGGGCCTGCAGGCGCGAATAGCGGTGCGGCTGGAACACGACGTCGACGTGCTTGTAACCCAGCGACGAAGCGGCAGCAAGCGTCGCCTTGATCTCGGTGGGGTGATGGCCGTAATCATCGACCACGGTGATGCCATCGATATCGCCCACGTGGGTAAAGCGACGGCGGACGCCCTCAAAGCTCGAGAGCGCCTTGGCGGCGGCGTCGATGTCAAGGCCCAGGACATGGGCGACGGTGAGCACCGCCGTGGCGTTGAGCATGTTGTGGCGACCGGGATTGCTCTTGATCTCCACAGCGCGCTCAGTGCCGTCCTCAAAGCGAACGATAAAGTCACTCTGGATGCCCTTGACATCCGGGTGCATGCAGACGATGTCGTTGCTCTCGGCAAAGCCGTAGGAAAGCACGTGACGGCCCGTCGACTTGGCGAGCTCGACCAGATGCGGGTCCTCACCGCAGACGATGACGGTGCCGTCCTCGCCCACCAGGCTCATGAATTTGGCGAAAGTTGCCTCGATCTCCTCGATACCCGAGTAGTGATCGAGGTGGTCGGCCTCGACGTTGGTCACAATGACTACGTTGGGGTTCAGGAACAGGAAGGAGCTGTCGGACTCGTCGGCCTCGGCGACAAAGTAGTCGCCCGAGCCGTTCTTGCCGTTCGTGTCATAGCCCTCAACGATGCCACCGATCAGGAAGCTCGGATCCAGACCCATGCGGTCGAGCATGGTGGCACACATCGAAGACGTGGTGGTCTTGCCATGCGTGCCGGCAACAGCGACGGTGGTGTAGCCGTGGCCCAAAGCAGAGAGCATCTTGGCACGGGGCCACACGGGAATACCAAGCTCGCGAGCACGCACGAGTTCAGGGTTGGACTCCGGAATAGCGGTGGAGACAACAACCACGTCGGGCTTGACCTCGTCGATCGTGGCGGCCTCATGGCCCACATGCACCTTCACACCAGCGCGGGTAAGCTGGCGGATATAACGTGACGTCTTAAGGTCGGAGCCGGTAACGGCATAACCGCGCTCGTGCAGAACGAGGGCGATGCCGCTCATGCCGGCGCCGCCGATACCGATAAAGTGGGCGCTCTTAAACTCGGGCGCGGAGGTTGCAGTCTGGGAATCAGCCATGTGCTCGTGTACTCCTTGCGTAAACACTGCCTGTAACCCGTTAACTGTACCGCACCTACCGCATCAGCGCGAGGGCGACCGAAGATATCCCGTCTAACTAACGCAAACCCTCTACCGCATCCGCCAGAAGAGCGGCGGCTCTATCCTGAGCAAGACCACGCGCCGCCTGACGCATGGCGTCGCGCGCCGCCGCGTCATCGACCAGGTGCAGCAGCTCATCGGCAAAGGCAGAACCGTCGATATCGGCATCGGCGCAGAGCACGCCGGCCCCGGCGTCGACCAGATAACGAGCATTGGTGGTTTGGTGGTCGGCCGTCGCATGCGGATACGGCACGAGCACCGAGGGCACGGCGAGCGCAGCGATCTCGGCCACGCTCGATGCACCCGAACGCGAGAGCACCAAATCGGCAGCAGCCAGCATATCGCCCATGTTGTCGATGTAAGGCTGGACGCGGTAACGCTTCGCCTCCTCGGGCGTCAGCGCCAAAGCGCGCTCGGTCTCCTCAAAGCCGTCGGCACCCGTCGAATGCAACACATAGAGGTTCTTGCGCGAAAGCAGCTCGTTTTTGAGCGAAGTCACGCGCTCGTTGAGGTGCTGGGCGCCAAGTGAACCGCCAAAGACGAGCAGCAGCGTAGCGTCCTCGGGAACGCCAAGTGCCTTGCGGCCACGATCGCGATCGCCCTCGATCACCGAGCGACGTACGGGGTTGCCGGTCATGAGCACGTGGTCAGGGTCACCTTCGCGCTCAAAGACCGAACGCGCTGCCGGCACCGAGATGCACACGCGGGCGGCGTGGGAGTTCATCATCTTGTTGGCCAGGCCCGGAACAGAGTTCTGCTCATGCAGCAGATACGGAACGCCTGCGCCCTTGCACCACCCCAACAGCGGAACCTCGACATAGGCACCAAAACCGATGGCGGCATCGGGCTTGCCGACCTTTGAGAAATGATTGGCGAGCGCACGCTTGGCCTTATTGACACGCCACAGCGAGGTCAGCGCCGTCCAAGGACGGGAGCGGTCGAAGCCCGTGACCGTAATGGGCACAAAATCAAACCCAGCCTCGGGGACCAAACGACCCTCGAGCTTGCGCGACTGGCCCACGAACACAACGTGGTGGCCACGGTCACGCAGTTCTTCGGCCAAGGCGAGCGCGGGGTTGATGTGTCCTGCCGTGCCGCCGGCTGCAATAGCAACGGTCATTTTATCGGTCATGGTAGTCCCTTCGTACACGCGGTCCCTGGTCGTCGGTGCGCAGACGCGCCGACGGGTCCGAGTTCAAATCGATTCGATTATATCCGCCGCCCGCGTTGCGAGGGCTGGGGCGCTGCGGACGACCTTGCGGAGCCGTTCGCGAGCGTGGACGAGCTGCCGGCTCGGATGCAGAACCATCCAGAACGGTAAAGCCGCTACGCGAAGGTCGTTCACCGCGCACATGGGCCACGCCGGCGGTGCTCTCGTCCATAACGGCAAAGCTCTCACGGCGGCGGTCATACTCATCGCGGCGGGCGCTCTCGTACGAAACGCGCAGGATCAACCCGGCAAGCATAAGCGACACAATAATCGACGAACCGCCGTAGCTAATAAACGGCAACGGTTTGCCCGTCATGGGAAACACGTTGAGGATGCCCAGCGCGTTAATCAAAAACTGCACCGCGAGAATGACCGCGGAGCCAGACGCCATAAGCGCGCCCCGACGATCGGTCGCCTGCTCGGCAATGCGAAACGCCGAGTAGATCAGCATCGCAAACACCAAGAAGAACAGCACGGTTCCGACAAAGCCGACTTCCTCGCCAATGATGGCCAGGATGTAGTCATTGTGCGCCTCGGGCAGATACGAGTACTTCATGGTTGAGTTGCCGATGCCACGGCCGAACAGACCGCCCGAGGCAAAGGCCATGATGGCAAGCGTGGCCTGATAGCCGTCACCATACTCGTCAGCCCAAGGGTTCAAGGCAACCTGAATACGCACCATACGGTACGGCTCTGCGACAAGTGCAATCACGATCACGAGAATGCCGAAGATTAGCACGCCGATGATAAATCTCGGGTCGAGACCCGCAAACAACGCCATGCACATGAGGGTCAACAGGATGATCAGGACAGTACCGAAATCGGGCTGGATAAAGATCAGAAAGAGCGAAATACCCAGGTAGATGCCCATCTTGCGAAGGAATTCGTTTATGTTGCCACCGGGCGAAAAGAAGCGATCAAGCATGATGGCCGAATACGCAATGGCAAATGGCTTTAAAAACTCGGAAGGCTGGAACTGAATACCGGCGATGTTGAGCCAGCGCGTGGCGCCACGGCTGCCGCTGCCCACCAAGAACACCAGAAACAGTAGCCCTATCATGCCGATAAGGAAGATCCTAAGCACATCCTCCCCAAACCAGCTGTCCGGCAAAACGCGCACGATGGCAATCAGCGCCAGAACACCAACCACGGCAAACGCGGCCTGTCGACCCAGGAAAAACGTCGCCGAGCCATTCTCGTGCAGCGCCTCGACCGAAGACGCCGAGTACACCATCAGCAGACCAAAGCACACCAAAGTAAACAGGCAGGCCATAAATATCAGACGGGGGCGCATGATGCGGGCGGGAACGCCGGCAATATAGCGTTCGCTAAACGACTGCCCGCCGCGACCGGAACGCGGTGTGCTACGCCGCGAGGAAGCACGGTCCGAGTCGGGCCTCCTCATACCTTGTCGGGGGCTCTCCTCTCTCACCGGCAACCCCTATTCCATTTGCGATTTCGCCGCAGCGGCAAGCTGCGCCACATAGTCCTTAAACACGCGGCCGCGCTCCTCATAGCCCGAGAACTCATCGAACGAAGAGCAGGCAGGAGAAAGTAAGATCACGTCGCCACGGCTCGACAGCGAACGGGCGACGTCCACGGCATCGCGCAGGTCATCCGCCTGGGCAATATCCACATCGCCATCGACATCGGCCTCGTCCATAGCGGCGGTAAAGCGCTCGCGCGCATCGCCAAAGCAGACGACCGAGCGTACGTTATCCATAACAACGCGCGCGAAGTCCGTGAGCGGCGTGCCCTTATCGTGGCCGCCGAGCAGCAAGATCACGTCGTCATCGGGAAATGCCGTCAGCGCCTTCTCGACCGCATCGGTGTTGGTCGCCTTGGAATCGTTGACGTAGCGCACGCCGTCAATCTCGCCACACGGCTCCACGCGGTGCTCGAGCGGCTGGAACGAGGCCAGACCGCGGCAGACACCATTGACATCGGCACCGACTGCCAGGGCAGCCGTGGCAGCGCACAGGGCATTGATAACATTGTGATGGCCCGAGATCTTGAGTTCGGACGTGGCGACAAGCTGAGTCTCGACGCCCTTCAGGCGCACGACCATTTTGCCGTCGCGCACAAAGGCGGCGTCTGCACCCTCGGGCTCGTCAAAAGCGACCTTGCAGATGCGGCGACCCGGCGTATAGATGTACTCATCGAACTCGTGAATGCCGGCGTCTTCGACGTCGACAACCACCAGATCGTCATCGACCATATTGTCAAACAGCTTGATCTTGGCAAGCGCATAGTTCTTATGGCTCTTATGCCAGCCCAAGTGGTCGGGAGTGATGTTGAGCAGCACCGCCACACGAGGGTGGAGCTCGGTGGTCGTAGCAATCTGATAGCTCGAGAGCTCAGCCACAAACCACTCGTTGTGGGCTCGGCCGTCAATCTCGTTGACCGGCGGCTCGCCGATGTTGCCGACAGCTACGCTGGCCTCGCCGGCAGCCTTGAGCAGATAATCAGTCAGCGACGTGGTGGTCGTCTTACCGTTGGTGCCCGTGATGGCAATCCAGTTATCGGGCGACAGGCGATAGGCAAACTCTGGCTCACCCATAATCTGAGCGGCATGTTCGCGCCCGGCCTTAAAGAAGCCCGAGAACTCCGAGATGCCCGGGCACGTCACGCATACGTCATAGGCGCCCTCGACCTGTTCGATCCCATAGACAAACGACGCACCAGCAGCCTCGAGCGCACGCGTGGCGTCATTGGGCTCAGAGGCGCCGCCGCCATACACGGTAACGGCGCTTACGCGCTCTGGATGTGCCAGCGCCCAGCGGGCGACATCGAGGCCGGATTTGCCCTGACCCAAAACGAGCAGGCTAAAGACATCAGCAAGAGGCATGAAAGACCACTATCCCAACTGGAAGAACAGAGCAAGGCCAACGGCACCAAATGCCGCAGCGATAATCCAAAAACGGATGACAACCTTGGTCTCGGCCCAACCCTTCTTTTCGAAATGATGATGGATGGGCGCCATAAGGAAGACGCGCTTGTGCGTAAAGTGGAAGTAGACAACCTGAATCATGACCGACAGGGTCTCAACGATAAACAGGCCGCCGATGATGAGGGAGACGACCTCGGTGTTAGTCATGATGGACGTACAGGCAAACGCGGCGCCCAGAGCAAGCGAGCCGGTATCACCCATAAAGATGCTCGCCGGATAGCAGTTGAACCACAGAAAGCCCAAGCAGGCACCGGCACACGCGGTGCAGAAGATGGACAGGTTCACGTCTCCGTGCAAAAACGCCATGGCAGCCATGGCGAGCATGGCGATCATGGAGGTGCCGCCAGCAAGACCGTCAAGGCCATCGGTCAGGTTCACGGCATTAGAAAGACCGGCAATCATCAGCCAGCAAAAGACAATATAGAGCCACGGGAACGAATAGCCGCAGATGGTGGTCGAAAGCACGCCAAGGTCGATCGTCAACCCACCGGGAAAACGAATCTCGGGGGCGACACCGCACCAGTTGACGGCAAGTACCGTGAAGGTGACACAGATAATGGTTAGGCCGATCATCTTGGCATGGGGCGTCAGACCGAGCGAGCGCCCATGCGTAACGGAGGTCAGGTCGTCGATCAGGCCCAGCACGCCGGTCGCCAGCGTGGCGAGCAGCACGAGTACGAGCTCGGTGGTGAGCTTGCCCATCAGCAGGCAGGTCAGCGAGATCGCGACGAGGATGACAACGCCACCCATGGTGGGCGTTCCCTGCTTAACCAAATGACGCTTGGGGCCGTCGGCACGAACCTGCTGGCCGATACCCTCGACCTTGAGCAGCTTAATCCACCACGGCATGAGCAGCAGCGCAATGGCTGCGGCGATGCCAAGCCCCAAAAAAGCCTGATACGTTGGATACGAGGGATTGCCGAACATGGGCTAGCACACACCTTCCACAAAGCGGTCGAGCTCAACAAAGCGGGAACCCTTGACCAGTACAACATCATGTTTTTCAAGCGCGCCGCCCATGCGGTCGAGCACCTGCTGATAATCGGAGAACACCTGGATGCGGTCCTCGTCCATGCCCATCATGCGCGCGGCATCGGCCATAAGCTGGGCCAGCTCACCACCCACGCACGCCAGCATGTCGAGCTTCTTGGCGGCGGCATAGGCGCCCACGAGCTCATGCATGCGAGGAGCCTCATCGCCCATCTCGCCCATCTCGCCCAGGATCGCCATGCGAGACCCCGTGCATGAAAGCGAGCACAGCAGATCGAGGCCGGCTGCCATCGATTCGGCGCTGGCGTTATAGGAATCGTCGATGATGCGTGCACCGCTCTTGGCGCGCTTGATCTCCTGGCGGTGCCCGGTGATCGTAAGACCCCTAAAGGCAGCATCGATCTGCTCGGGCGTCACGCCCAGGCGATAGGCAACCGCGGCGGCCTTAACGGCATTAGGAACGGACTGCACGCCGGGGATGGCAAGCATGGTATCGATTGTCTCGCCCTGACCAAAATCGAGCGTAAAGACCGGACGGCCCTCGTCATCAACGCGAACGTCGCGGGCGCGGACCTCATCATCGTCAGAGACACCGGCCAGCATCACGTCGATACCAGCAGGCTGGGCGAACGTATCGCGAATGAACGGCGTAAAATCGTCCTCGCCGCCCAAAACCAGCAGCGGCAAATAGTCGCCGGCGGCGCACATGCCCTGGACAATCTCGGCCTTAGCGCGGGCGATGTTCTCGCGACTGCCCAAAATGCCGATATGAGAGGTGCCGATCTTGCTCACGATGGCAAGGTTGGGATTGGCGGACTGGGACAGGCGCTCGATCTCGTGGAAATGGTTCATGCCCATCTCGAGCACCAGGACCTCGGTATCGGCCGGAGCGGAAAGCACCGTGAGCGGCATGCCGATCAGGTTATTGAAATTGCCCTTGGTGGCCCAGACACGATAGCGCTTGGCGAGCACAGCGGCGAGAACGTCCTTGGTCGTCGTCTTGCCGATGGAACCGGTAATGCCAACGACCAGGCAGCCAAGCTCCAGGCGATACGCGTGCGCCAAACGCAGCAGAAACTCCTCGGGATCATCGGTCAGCAAGATGGCACAGCCCTTGTCCTGCGCCAGCGAGACCAGCTCGGCCTCGGGCTCACGCGTCATCACGACGGCGCCGGCACCCGACTGGACGGCACGGGAAGCAAAATCATTGCCGTCGACGTTTTCACCGGGAAAGGCGACGAAAATCGTCCCTTCCTCGACCTGGCGCGAGTCGATAACGCACCCGCGGCATACCCGATCGACTTCTCCCGTCACGGTTCGGGCCCCTGTTGCGGCCGCGAGGTTGTTGACGGCGATCTCTATCATTGCAGCTCCCCTGTAAACCTAAATAATGCTATCGGCGTATTGTATCCCAGCGCCGCGCATGCGTGGTGCAGGGCATGTGAACACCCCTCATATGGGACAACAAACCACGCCCCAAAGATTGTAACCCCCTACTTCGTGTGTGGGATACCCAGCACGTCGAGCGCGTTGGCCATAATGGACTGGAACGGCACCGCAGCGGCATCTGAGCCGCTCGGCGTTCCGTCGAGCGTGATATAGCACAGCACCTTGGGCGATTGTGCCGGTGCAAAGCCCATAAAGGACGACATGTAGTTCTCCTTGAGGTAGCCGCCGTTCTCGTCGGCACGTTCGGCCGTACCGGTCTTACCCGCCACGTCATAGCCGTCAACCGCGCCGCCAACGCCCGTTCCCTCCGACACGACCGTCTGCATGCACGATGTCACCTGGGATGCGGCGTCCTCCGAAATCGCGCGCTCGCCTTCGCCCCAGTCCTTCTCGTCGCCTTTGCTGGACTTATAGAAGTGCGGGGTCATCATCACGCCGCCGTTGGCGATGCCGCCCACGGCACGTGCGATCTCAATCGGTGAGACAGACAGCGCCTGTCCAAAGCTCATCGAACCCAGCGTGGCGCCGTCATACTGGTCACGCTCCTTGACGATGCCCAGGCTCTCGCCCGGAAAATCGACACCAGAGCTGTGACCGATGCCCCACTTGTCCACATAGGCAGCAAAGTCGTCGGCACCGATCTTGCGCCCCACCAGGACAAATCCCACGTTGGACGAACGGCGCATCATCTCGCGCACATCCATGGTCATGGCGTAGTCGCGCTTGTCGGCATCGGTGACGGTATCGTCGCCCACCTTGATGCTCGCCGGCACCTCAAACGACGTACTCGACCGCACGACACCCAAGTCGAAGCCGGCGCCCGCCACGAGCGTCTTAAAGACCGAGCCGGGCTCGTAGGCGTCGGTGACCAGGCGCAGGTTCATATCCTCGGTCTTGGCGTTTTCCAAATTGGTCTGGTCGTAGGTCGGATACGAGCAGGCTGCCAAGATCTCGCCTGTCGTAGGATCGGTGACCAGCGCCGAGCCGTTCTTGGCCTTTGTCTTCTCGACAGCCTCTGCCAGGGCATCCTCGGCCGCACGCTGGATATTGACGTCGAGCGTCGTCACGAGATCAACGCCGTCGACCGCAGCCACCTTTTTATAGGCACCGCCCGCGATATAGCTGCCGTCCCTCGCGCGCTCGCGTACGAGAGAACCGTTCGTGCCGGTCAGAAGCTTGTTGTATTGCTTTTCGAGACCCGTCAAGCCGTCGTTGTCTACATTCACTACACCCAGCACCTGCGATGCCAGATTGCCGTATGGATATACGCGCTTCATGGCCTGCTCAAAAAGCACGCCGGGCAGGTTCTTCTTCTCCAGCGCCGCAGCGTCGTCTTCGTCCACCTGGCGCTTGATATACACCCAGGTTCCATCGGACTCAACGAGCTTGCGGCAGGTCTTTTTATCGATTCCAGTTGCCTTGACCAGCGCCGACACCGTCTTGTCAACATCCTCGACAAGCTGGGGGTTCACGGCGATGTTGCGACTTTCGGCCGACGACGCCAGCACGTTACCGTTGCGGTCGTAGATGGTGCCACGTTTGGCATAGAGGGTCTGCGCAAGCAGGCGGCGCGCATCGGCACGCTCGCGCAGTTTATCGGCTTCGACAATTTGATAGTCGCCAAGGCGAAAGACGCCCAAGCCCAAGCCAAGCCCAATGAAGCCCATGACGGCTTTGCGGCGAGGCAGAGGCGTGCCCGTGAGCCATTCGGTCGACGAACTCTTGCGCGACCTGGTGTTATGCACTTGAGGGCCGCCCGAGCCGCGAAGTCGCGACGCCGGGTCGTTGCCACGGGACTGCCCGGCGTTGTAAGATTGCCGACCCGTTCCTTGATAACCAGAACGTCCCCGCGACGAGGGACGTCCAGAACCGCGGCCCCCATCGGAACCGCGGCGATAGTCATTTGTCATACTCAGCTACCGTCTTGCTACTGAGCGGTCGCGGTCGCGTTGGCGCCCGCGGCTGCATCCTGCGAAAAGTCAAGTGTAACGCTCTCGCTGGGCTCCACCATGCCATAAGCGCCCGCAAGGTCGCGAATGCGCGTGTCGGCGCCATAGACCGAATGCATGACCTCCAGGTCGGAGCTCTCATCGGTCGCCTTTTCGAGCGTATTGGTAAGCTCGGCGTTGCTGTTGAGCACCTGGGCCGTAACACCGGCGAGCGCCACGCGGGCGACGCCGATCGTCATGAAGATAGCCGCAATGATGCAAAACGTTTTAAGAACGCTCATGAAAACCGGGCTTACCGCCTGGTTTGCCTGACGGCCCGCGCCCGTGTAGACATCAAAGCGCGGCGTGCGCTGCTCACGGGGAGCAACGGGGGCCTGCGGCGTCTCACGATAGGCGGGCATGGCGTTCATATCATAGGCGAGTGCTGCGCTTGAAGTGTTGTAGCCCATGATATGCCGCCTCCCATCCCGAGTACGTTGGTAGTGTGTTTAAGCTTCGTTTATGGTGCGAGCGGGAGGTCCAATATCACGCGGTCGCGCCTACAGACGCTGCGCCACGCGGATTTTGGCTGATCTCGCCCGAGGGTTGCGCTCAACCTCATCAGGCTGTGCAACCAAGGGTTTGCGGGTGATGACCTTGAGTATCGGCACGTTGCCGCACACGCACACCGGAATCTCCGGCGGACACGTGCACCCCTGGCTCATCTCCTTAAAGTGGTTCTTTACGATACGGTCCTCGAGCGAGTGATATGAGATGACGCAGATACGTCCGCCCGGGTTGAGCCACCTGGTGGCGGCATCAAGCCCTCGTTCGAGCACATCGAGCTCGTGATTGACCTCGATGCGAATGGCCTGGAAACTTTTCTTGGCCGGGTGTCCGCCATGCCGACGAGCGGCAGCCGGGATACCCGCCTTGATGATCTCGACAAATTGGCCGGTGGTTTCGATCGGTTCTTGCTCGCGGCGGCGCACGATCTCGCGCGCGATCTGCGAGGCGAACTTCTCTTCGCCGTAGACGCGTAGAATCCGAGCGAGGTCGTGTTCGTTATAGGTGTTGATGACCTCAGCTGCGTTTAAGGTGTTATTACCCGGATCCATCCGCATGTCCAATGGGGCGTCCTCGTTATACGAAAAGCCCCTTCCAGGGATATCGAGTTGCGGTGACGAAACGCCCAAATCGAACAGGAAGCCATCGACCCCGGGCACCTCGGCCGAGCAAAGCAGCTCGTCCAAGTCGCCGAAGTTGCCCTTCAGCAGCTGGTGCGGAACGCCGGGAACCTCGCGGTCCAGACGGGCGCCAGCGGCCTCGAGGGCCATGTCGTCCTGATCGACGCCGAGCAAAAGACCCGTCTCCCCCACCTGCGCAGCCATCTTTACCGAATGGCCGGCACCGCCAAGGGTGCAATCGCAGACAACGGAGCCGCTCTTTAGCCGCAGCGACTCAAGCACTTCGCCGAGCATGACAGGTTCATGCCGATATTCTTGTGTCAAGATCCCACGCTCCATCCGTTACCCGTGCCTTGCCCTTACGAGAAGAAGAGGTCCAGCAGGGCCTCATCGTCATCGTCCTCATCGGCCGTAGCGCGGTCCCAAACCTCAAGGTGGTCGTAGTTGCCCACAACCGTGACCTCGCGGTCGAGGTTCGCCTGCTTGCGGAGAGACTCAGAAAGACCGATACGACCCGCGCTGTCCACATCCATCGACGTGGTGCGCTTGTTGATCGCCCTCATGAGCTTCTGGTCGTTGATGTCACGCGGGTTAAAACCCTCGTGGCCCTCACGACCCGCGAAGAGTCCTTCGACCCACTTATCGAAGGCCTCGGCAGAGAACACGTACAGAGCATCGACATCCAGGGCTTTGAACACGCGAACGTGCTCTCCAAGCTCCTCGCGAAGGGGTGCAGGCAGGGACAGACGACCTTTTGCATCGAGATTGCGCTCGTATGCACCAGTCATTCCCATGTGCGCCCTCCCCTCGGTTACTCAGATGGCACGTACGCGGGGAACCACCCCGCCTGTCGACGTCATTAATAATATGGGGAACCGCCCCATTTTTCAACACCTTTCCCCACCCCTTCCCCTACCCCGCCCCACCACTCCACCCACCATATATTGCAAAACACCCCCAATCATATGTTCGAAAACACAATATGTTGTGTTTACAGCAACGGCGGGATGCCACCTGTGGCACCCCGCCGTTCAACCTCAACCTTCAAGTTGACCTTGAGGCGATTTTTGCGTCCCTTTACATGCCGTTCACATCGCCCCCAAACTCCCCCACCCAAGGCACATGCGGCCCACCGCCGCGTCGGTGTCTAGCGAAAAATGGGACGAGCCCCAGATTGCCCATGCGCGCAAAAGTGCGTCTCGGCAATCTGGGGCCCGGCCCCTTTAGTATTTATAAATATGCAGGTCAGCGAGGTGCTAGCGATGTGCTAGCGGATGCGCCGCCAGATAGACCTCGGTCAGTTGCGTTCGGTCGACATGCGTGTAGACCTGCGTGGTCGAAATATCGGCATGGCCCAAAATCTCCTGCAGCACACGCAGGTCGGCACCGCCCGCGAGCATGTGGGTGGCAAAGGAGTGGCGCAAAGTATGGGGATGGAGCCCCACCAGCCCCACCTGACGCCCATACCGCTCGCATATCGCATGCACGGCCTGGCGCGACAGGCGACGTCCGTTCTTATTTAAAAAGACCGCCGAGGTCTCGGTTCCGCGGGCATGGGCCGCCAAGCGAGAACGTCCCTCAGTTACATAGAGCGTCAGAGCTCGCGCCGCGCTTCCCACCAGTGGGGACAGGCGTTCCTTTGAGCCCTTACCGCGAACGAGTACAAAGCCATCGTCAATATGGATATCGCCCACATCGAGCCCAACCAGCTCACTCACACGCAAACCGCATCCGTAGAGCACTTCCAAGATGGCATGGTCGCGCAGTCCCATCTCGCCCTCGGGAAAGTCTTGATCGAGCAGCGCCGAGACATCCTCCACCGATAGATACTCCGGCAAACGCTCAGCCTTTTTAGGCAGGCGCAACGCCGCCGTCGGGTTTTGGGCCACGGCCCCATCGCGCACCAAAAAGGCATGCAGGCCCTTCACGGCAGCAAGCGCGCGCTCCACCGAGGCGTCGGAATAGCCTCCGCCGCGGCGATCGGCGACAAAGCCCTCCACGACCTGACGGGTCACCTCTTCAAAAGACACAATACCCGCCCGCTCCAGATAGGCGCAGTACGTCGTCAGGTCACGACGATAGGCCACAATCGTGTTGCGCGCCAAGCCCCGCTCGACCGCGAGGTAATCGAGATACTCCCCCGCCGCCACGGCGAGCGACGAGGGAGTAGCTTCGGTATGTTCCTTATTCGCCGGCACCCTTAGTCCGTAGCGAGGTTCATGGGCGTCACCTGCAGACGGTCGACACCCTCGTGCTGGCCAATCGAAGCACGCACGAACTCGCGGAACAGCGGCTGCGGGTTGGTCGGGCGGCTCTTGAACTCGGGATGAGCCTGAGTTGCCACATACCACGGATGCACGTCGCGCGGCAGCTCGACCATCTCGACCAGGCGCTCGTCAGGCGACAGACCCGAGATAACCAAACCGGCGTCCTCGAGCTGGTCGCGGAAGGCGTTGTTGAACTCAAAGCGGTGACGGTGACGCTCGTAGACGAGTTCCTCGCCATATGCCTCGCGAGCAAGGGTATCGGCAGCAAGCTTGCACGGATAGGCACCCAGACGCATGGTGCCGCCCTTCTCAGTCACGTCCTCCTGCGAGCTCATCAGGTCGATGACGCTATACGGGCCATCCGGATCGAACTCAGAGGAGCTGGCGCCGGCAAGGCCGACGACATTGCGGGCGAACTCACACACGGCCACTTGCATACCCAGGCAAATGCCCAGATACGGAATCTTGTGCTCACGGGCAAACTCGGCCGCGAGGATCTTGCCCTCCAGGGCGCGCTTGCCAAAGCCGCCGGGGACCAGGATGCCCGAGGCGTCGCCTAGAACCTCGGAGACATTCTGCTCATCGAGGCTCTCGCCGTCGACTAGCTGGACGTCCACATGGCGATCGTAGAAGACGCCCGCATGGTGCAGGGCCTCGATAACCGACAGGTACGCATCGGGCAGCTGCGTGTACTTACCCACGACGGCGATCTTCACCTTGTCGGCGTGATGGTTGGCGTGATTCTGTTTGCGCAGGAACTCGTTCCACTCGCTCATGTCGCGCTCACGCGGATCCAGACCCAGGCGCTCGCAAATGCGCAGGTCAAAGTCCTGCTCGGCAAGCAGCTGCGGAACATCGTAAATGCTCGCGCAGTCCTCGTTGGTAAAGACGCAATCGGTGTCGACGTCGCAGAAGCTTGCGATCTTTCCGCGGATAGCGTCATCGATATGGTGGTCGGAGCGCAGCACGATAATATCGGGCTGGATGCCAAAGCTGCGGAGCTCCTTGACGGAATGCTGCGTGGGCTTGGTCTTGACCTCGTGGGCGGCGGCGATATAGGGAACGAGCGACACGTGGATGTAGCAGACGTTCTCGGGGCCGGCCTCCTTGCGGTACTGACGGATGGCCTCGACAAACGGTTGGGACTCGATGTCGCCGATCGTGCCGCCCAGCTCGGTGATGACTACATCGGAGCCGGTCTGCTCCTCGATGCGGCGAAACTTGTCCTTAATGGCATTGGTGACGTGGGGAATCACCTGCACGGTACCGCCCAAAAAGTCGCCGCGACGCTCACGGGCGATTAGGCTTTTGTAGATGGCACCGGTCGTAAAGTTGGAATCGCGGGTCAGGTTCTCATCAATAAAGCGCTCGTAATGACCCAAGTCCAGGTCGGACTCGTAGCCGTCCTCGGTCACAAAGACCTCACCATGCTGGAACGGGCTCATGGTACCGGGGTCGACGTTCAGATACGGGTCGGCCTTCTGCATCGTTACTTTGTAGCCACGCGACTTGAGCAGACGGCCCAGCGAGGCCGCGGTGATACCCTTGCCCAGGGACGAAACCACGCCACCGGTTACGAACACATGCTTGGTCATATTGAGTTACCTGCGCTTCCCGTAGAAGTTGTTTATCCACATCTTACGGGTCTTCATTGTAATACTCGCGCCGCGGACCGTCCGCAATTTTTCTCGCGTGCGATTGCATTTCTCAATCTTGAAACAAAATGCCGCCCGGTTTCCCAGGCGGCGTCGCTATGGCAAGGGTTACATGCTGCTATCGATCAGCAACCTCGTCCTCAAGCATTTCTTGAACGAGCATGCCGGTACGGACGCCCTCAAGATACCACTCACCACGTTCGGTGAGGCAAATGCCATTTGCAAGCTGACCGCCGTCGTCGCTATAACGCGAGACGACATCAATCATACCTTCGGAATCCAAGCGATCGATTGCGGCGCGGGCACGATACGGCGAAACCCCCACGCGCTCGGCAAGCGTTTTGCGCGAGAAACCATACGGCCCGCCATTGTCTTCGGTTTGCTGGTCGATCTCCATCAACACCAGCACCTCGACACGCTTCATATCGTTGACACTCGCACGACCCTTGCCCGCCATAGCAGCCTCCTCAAACCGAGCACGAGCATCTAACGCGCCGTGCGCGACCGACACACCTCACGATGGCAGGTAATATCCATCATGCGGCATCCCGCTAAGGATGAAACAGTTACGGTTATTGTATACCGCTCAAATTGTTTCTAGGCAGGTAAACAGCTATTTTTCGCCGAAATAGACGCTTTATTGATCAAAAAGCCGTACCGGGCGCTAACCCGATACGGCCAAAATGCAATGCAATTACCGCGGTGCTTCAAACTTAGCGATGGAAGAAACCGCGGCGCTCAAACTTGGGCTCGCAGCACACGTTGATGCCCAACTTGCGCAGTACCGTCTCGTCCGTCGGCGAGATGATCACGCTAAAGAAGGCATCGCAACCGCGCAACTGCTCCAGGCCCGAAAGGACGCGAGCGGCCGTCTCACTCGTGGCCGAGGTGATCGACAGCGCCATAAGCGTCTCGTCGGTGTGGAGGCGCGGGTTTTTACTTCCCAGGAAATGCGTCTTGAGCTTACTGATGGGCTCGATCGCCTCATCGCTAATGACCTCGAGCTCAAGGTCGACGCCCGAGACATGCTTGAGGGCGTTCATGATGAGCGAGCTCGCGGCGCCCAGGCGCGTGGAAGTCTTACCGGTCACCACGGAGCCGTCGGGCATGACCATGGCGCCTACGGGGCCACCCGTCAGCTGCTCCCTGGTAAGGGCGGCCGAGCGTGCTGGCGAGTAATTCTTGTCGATACCGGCCTTTTTCATAATGAGCTTGAGACGATCAACCTGCTCATCGCCCACGCCGGTGCGGCGCACGGCCTCGACCGCAGAAAAGTAGCGGCGGACGATCTCCATCTTGGAGGCATCGCGACAGGCATCGTCATCGGTGATGGCAAAGCCGACCATATTGACACCCATGTCGGTGGGGCTCTGGTAGGGGCTCTCCCCCAGAATCTTTTCCATCAGGGCACGGACCACCGGGAAAGCCTCGACGTCACGGTTGTAGTTGACCGTGGTCTTGTTGTAGGCTTCCAAGTGGAAGGAGTCGATGATATTGGCATCGTCGAGGTCGGCCGTGGCGGCCTCGTAGGCAATATTGACCGGATGCGTCAGAGGAAGATTCCAGACCGGGAAGGTCTCAAACTTGGCATAGCCGGCGGCGGTACCGTGCTTATGCTCGTGATACAGCTGCGAGAGGCAGGTGGCGAGCTTGCCCGAGCCGGGGCCGGGTGCCGTCACGACAACGAGCGGACGCGTGGTCTCGACAAACTCGTTCTTGCCGTAGCCATCGTCGGACACGATCAGATCGACATCGTGCGGATACCCCTCGATGGGATAGTGCAGCTTGGCGGGAATACCGAGCGCGTTCAAGCGGTTGCGGAACACATCGGCAGCAGGCTGGCCGGCGTACTGGGTGATAACCACAGCCGCGACGGCAAAGCCGTTGCCGCGGAACAGGTCAACCAGGCGCAGCACATCCTCGTCATAGGTAATGCCAAGGTCACCACGAGCCTTGTTTTTCTCGATGTGGTTCGCGTTGATCGCGATGATAACCTCGACATCGTCGGCGATGCTCTTGAGCATGCGGAACTTGCTGTCCGGCTCAAAACCCGGCAGTACACGACTCGCATGATAGTCATCGAACAGCTTGCCGCCAAACTCCAAATAGAGCTTGCCGCCAAACTGCGAGATGCGCTCTTTAATATGAGCGGCCTGCAGCTCGATATATTTCGCGTTGTCGAAACCCTGGCGCATGTATGGCTCCCGTCCCGTTTCGTAAATTAAGTTCCTACGCGATTATAACGGAGCCTGCCCTCCCCGACGCCCAGGCCATCAACAGGCACCAACCAAACACGCCATCGATAAGTTGCGGTGAAATAGCTCCTGTTTAACCCCTCAAGACGGCCAAACGGGAACTATTCCACCGCAACTTCCCCTTTTGGCGCAAAGTAACCTGACCCCTTTGCACCAACAGCAGAAACGTCGCGGGCAGAGAACGGACAGCGAACAGACACCAGAGCGAGCAAGCCGCCCCCTGCGCCAACAATGGCAGCGCCGCAGGTTGAGCATAAGTCAGCGAAAGCCCACCAGAGCGAGCAAGGTGACGTGAAAGAGGAGGGCATAGGCCTTTTGGCCATGCCCGACGATTGAACGTCAGATTGCCGCTCTGGCGGGCTTGCAGCGTCGAGTGGTTCCGGCGTTTGGTAAAACGCCGGAACACAAGAGCGCCCCCTCCCGCGCACGGAACGGGAGGGGGCTAAAGGTAGGAGTCTACCGGTGGGTTGACCCCACCGGACAGACGATGACCAGATGATCCTTTACAGGATCGTCAAGGTTTCCGTGGGGTACCCGTTGGGTACTTAGATCATCACGCAAGCGATGGTCAGGATGATGGCGCAGACGACGGAGAGAGCGACGATGAGCTTAAGAGCAAACTTGAGCCAGGTCGTCCACTCGATCTTGGCCAGGGCAAGACCGCCCATGATGGCGCCGGAGGTCGGGGTGAACAGGTTCACGACACCGATGGCGGCGGAGAAGATCATGACCATGACCTCGGGCGAGAAGCCGAGCTTAACAGCCAGCGGTCCCATGATGGGCATGGACACGGTAGCCATACCGGAGGTCGAGGGGATCAGGAAGGACAGGCCGAAGTAGACCAGGAAGCTCATGGGAGCGAAGATCACGCCGGACAGGCCAGCCAGAGCATTGGCGGCAGCGTCGAGGACGTAGACGTCGAGGCCGGTGCTAGCCATGAGGACGGAGATACCACGGGCGAGAGCGATGACGAGGACAACGGACATCATGTCGGCAGCGCCGGTGATGAAGGTGTTGACGATCTGCTTCTCGGACAGGCCACCGATGATACCGATCAGGACAGCCATGAGGAAGAACCAGGTGGAAGCCTCGTCGAAGTACCACTGGCCAATGGGCAGGCCGGTGATCAGGGCAGACCAGCCCTGAACGATGGCGTTACCGTCGGCGTCATAGACAGCGCCAGCATCGAAGAAGTTGGCGACGCCCTCGTTGAGATCGGCCAGCGGGATGAAGCCGACGATCATGACGACGAAGGTGAAGGCAAAGGCGATCAGAACACCCTTCTGACGACCGGTGAGCTTGACCTCCTTGTGAACCTCGGAAGCAGCCTTGCCGTGAGCCTCTTCGGCGTCCTTGAGCTCCTGCATCGAAAGGATGGTGGAACCCTTGTCAGCCTTGACCTTCTTGGCATAGCTCATAACGAAGAGGATGGACATAACAGTGGTAACAATCCACAGGACGGCACCGAGGCCGATGATGATGGACTGGTTGACCTCGATGCCAACGCCGGTCAGAGCGTCAACGGCAGCACCGACGGCAAACGGGTTAACCGTGGAGCCCAGGCAGCCGCAGCCAGCGCCGAGCAGGACGGTAGCAGCGCCGACCATGGGGTCGAAGCCAGCAGCCATCATGGTGGCGGCGAGCAGGGCGTAGAAGGGAACGGTCTCCTCGCACATACCATAGGTGGTACCACCGAGGGAGAAGATGAGCATCAGCACGGGAATGAGCATGATCTCATTGCCCTTAAGCTTCTGCACCAGAACGGCAATGCCGTTGTCCAGGGCGCCGGTCTCGGTCATCATGCCGAGGAAGCCGCCGAGGATCATAACGAAGAGGCAGACGGGCAGAGCGTCAGCGAAGCCCTTGACCGGGGCGGTGCAGAAATCGCTCAAGCGGGCAGCGGTAACCGCGCCACCGGACGTACCGGAGACGATAACGGTAACAACCGCGACGATTGCCAGCAGAGCAAGAAGAATGGTGAACGATGAAGGCATACCGCGCTTTTTCTTAGCGGTCTCAGTCATAGTTCTCATCCCCCCTTCATAAATCAATTACTGATCTCGCCCGAAGCGGCTCTTCCGTGCCGTGCATGTCGCTCTGTGCGAGATTTTTACCAGACAAAAGCGCTCGGGGTGCGCAGCAATGCACCCCGAGCGAGATGCTAGATGCTCTTACTTGAGCGTAGCGTACATGACAGCCTTGATGGTGTGCATGCGGTTCTCGGCCTCGTCGAAGACCTTGGAAGCGGGGCTCTCGAAGACCTCGTCGGTGACCTCCTGCTCGGTGATGCCGAACTGCTCGCACTTCTCGGCGCCAATCGTGGTGTTGGTGTCGTGGAAGCTGGGCAGGCAGTGCAGGAAGATGGCACCCGGGTTGGCCATAGCCATGACCTCGGAGGTAACGCGATACGGGGTGAGCTGAGCGATGCGCTCGGCCCAGACCTCGTCGGGCTCGCCCATGGAGACCCACACGTCGGTGTAGAGAACGTCAGCACCGGTGACGCCGTCCTTGACGTCGGTGGTCAGCTTGATGGTGCAGCCGTTGGCCTCAGCGATGGGCTTGCAGGCCTCGATGACGTCGTCAGCGGGCATGCACTCCTCGGGGCCGCAGGCCACGAAGTTCATGCCGAGCTTGGAGCAGACGACCATGAGGGAGCGAGCGACGTTGTTCTTGCAGTCGCCCATGAAGACGAGGGTCTTGCCCTTGATGTCGTAGTTGAAGTTCTCCTGGACGGTCAGGATGTCGGCGAGCATCTGGGTGGGGTGCCACTCGGTGGTCAGGCCATTCCATACGGGCACGCCAGACTTAGCAGCGAGCTCCTCGACGTCGTCCTGGGCAAAGCCACGGAACTCGATGCCGTCATACATGCGGCCGAGAACGCGGGCGGTGTCCTCGATGGACTCCTTCTTGCCCATCTGGGACGAACCGGGATCGAGGTAGGTGACGCCCATGCCAAGATCCATGCCGCCGACCTCGAAGGCGCAGCGGGTACGAGTGGAGGTCTTCTGGAAGAGCAGAACGATGTTCTTGCCCTCGAGATAACGGTGCGGAACGCCAGCGCGCTTCATGTCCTTGAAGTTCTTGGAGAGCTTGAGCAGGTACTCGATCTCCTCGGTGGTGAGGTCGAGGAGCTTGAGGAAGCTACGGCCGGAGAGGTTAACACCCATGGTTCAAATCCTTTCGAAAAAATGAATTACGTAAATAGTAGCGGTGCCCGTTTGACGGGCGAAACCGGTGCGGTTGTAGGGGGACCGCACCGGAAACGGAAAGACTTAGAGGTCCTCGCGCCAGAAGGGCATGCTCATGCAGCGCGGGCCGCCGCGGCCGCGGGAGAGCTCGGCGGAGGGCACGACGAGAAGGTCCAGGCCCTCCTTGTACAGCACGTCGTTGGTGACGGTGTTGCGCGCGTAGACGCAGATCTTGCCGGGCTCGACGCACAGGGTGTTGGAGCCGTCGTTCCACTGCTCGCGGGAGGCCGCGATCGGGTCGCCGCCGCCGCAGGGGATCAGCTTGACCTGGTCGACGCCGGTGGCGTCCTCCAGGACGTGCTCGAGGGTGTCCTCGATCAGGCGGATGTTCACGTCGCCCGGGTTCTTGCCGGCGGTCAGCTCGTAGACGCGCAGGGTGCCCATGATGGCGGGGTGGATCGTGAACTTATCGACGTCGATCTGGGTGAAGACCGTGTCGAGGTGCATGAAGGCGCGCGAGACCGGGATGTCGAAGGCCAGGATGCGCTCGACCTTGGAGTCGGAGTTCCAGAAGATGTTCTGGGCCATGACGTCGATAGCGGCGGCCTGGGTGCGCTGGGAGATGCCGACGGCGAGGGTCTTCTCGTTGATGTTCAGCACGTCGCCGCCCTCGGTGTGGAACTGGCAGTCGCGGCGGAAGTACAGGGAGACGTCCTTGTAGTCGGGGTGGTACTTGAAGACGTACTTGCCGTACAGGGTCTCGCGGTTGCGGGTGACCGAGTACATGCGGTTGAGGTTGACGCCCTCGCCGACGACCGCGAACGGGTCGCGGGTGAAGTAGAGGTTGGGCATCGGGTCGATGATCAGGTCGGACTCGGACTCGGAGTTGACCAGGGAGTCGAGGGTCGTGGACGCCGTGAGGGGCATGTCGATCTCGGCCTTGGTCATGCCGGCCATGGTCTTCTTGACGAACTCGAGGTTGTCCTCGATGGAGTCCAGCTTCTCGCGGACGATCTGCGGCATCTGCTGGCCGCGGATGCCTGCCTCGGCGATGTACTGGTCGGTGAACTCGGCGCGGGCGCCGGGGACCTGGTCGAACACCTCTGCGACGAGGTTCTCGAGGTAGAGGACCTCCACGCCCTGGTCCTTAAGGATCTGGGCGAAGGTGTCGTGCTCCTGCTGCGCGACCTCCAGGAACGGGACGTCGTCGAACAGGAGTCGCTCGAGCTCGTCGGGCGGCAGGTTGAGGAGCTCGTCGCCGGGACGGTGCAGGCAGACCTTCCTGAGCTTGCCGATCTCGGAAGGCACGTGCAGACCTTTCGTCATGGCCTCCTACCTTTCTTTCGGGCCTTTCGGCCGAATCTCTCAGCACCCTTCCGTAACGGGTGCTGCTTGCTGACAGCTCTAGTTATATCCAAAAATCAGCCGCAATTCCACCTCGCCCCCGAACGGTCAACAAAGTGCGATGAACGGTATATCGCATGTGATTCCCCCATGATGTACTTCGGCGTTCTAAAGTAACTTTTCTAAGGTAAACGCTCTTTTTTCTCAAAAATCATTCGCAATTACAACTCCAATCTTTCGATTAGGAATTGCATATCTAAAACGGTTTTATGTATATAAATGACGCTTGTTCGTGTTTCTGTCTGTATTCGATGATATTCAGCTACCTATCATTCTTATTCACATATACTCACCAGTTGAGTGAGGATATAGACCGTTTTTTCACAACGTGACGGGCGTCAGCTCTATGGCTTGTCAGCGTAAGAAGTAGGTAAAGATACCGTTCACGCGATACGTCCGTGCCATAGGTCGACTAAATTGAGACAATAGTGAATAGTGTTAGGCAACCGTCCCCTGCGGGGACTGAACGGACAGATGCATATGCCGAGCAAAATCGAAAAAAAGCAAGCCGCCGCAAAGCTGCGCAAACCGCCGCGCGACTTCTCGTACACGCAGAACCGAGAGCTCAGCTGGCTGCGCTTTGACAACCGTGTGCTTGACGAAGCCTTCGACGAGACCGTTCCGCTGTTCGAGCGTCTAAAGTTCGTGTCGATTTTCGAGTCCAACCTCGACGAGTTTCTCATGGTGCGCGTGGGCGGCCTGTCCGATCTGGCAGAGCTCAAAAAACAGCCTGTCGACAACAAGAGCAATATGACCGCCTCCGAACAGGTCGATGCCGTCATGGCCGAAATGCCCGGGCTCCTTACCCGATGGGAGTCCATCTTTAAGAGCATCGAGGGCAAGCTCGACGCCCTGGGCGTTCACCGCGCGCGTGCCGATTCGCTTACGCCCGAGGAGCGCACCTTTGTAACCCGCTACTTCCAGGCCTACGTGTCGCCGGTCATCTCACCGCTGGTGATTGACCCGCGCCACCCCTTCCCCAACCTGCGCAACGGCGCACTCTACCTGGCCTGCGGCCTGGACGGCGTCACCGACGAGGAAAGTCTGCTGGGCCTAATCGAGATTCCCGCCTCGATGAACCGCGTGGTCGAGATCCCCTCGCCCGCCGGCACCTACTCCTACATTCTGCTCGAGGACGTCATCCTCGCCTGCCTGGACAGCTGCTTTGGCTCCTATAAGCCGCTCGACCGCGCGCTCATCCGCGTCACCCGCAACGCCGACATCGATCCGGACGGCGAGGGCGTCGAGGAGGAAGAGGACTACCGCCAGCACATGAAGCGCATCCTCAAGAAGCGCCTGCGTCTGCAGCCGGTAGTGCTCGCGGTCTCGGGGTCGCTCGAGAAGGCGACGCTCAAGACCATCCGCAAGGCGCTCGAGCTTTCTCGCCGCTCGGTCTTTACCTGCGATATCCCGCTCGACCTGGGCTACGTCTTCGGCATTGAGGGCAAGATTCCCGAGCATCTACGCAACGAGCTCCTCTTTACGCCGTTTAAGCCTCAGCCCAACCCCACCATCGACATGTCCCGCTCCATTCGCGAGCAGGTGCTGCAGGGCGACAAGTTGCTCTTTTACCCCTACGAGGCCATGAATCCGTTCCTGGACCTGGTACACGAGGCCGCATACGACCCCGAGTGCATCTCGCTGCGTATCACGCTCTACCGCGTGGCCAAGCAGAGTCGTCTGTGCGAGTCGTTGATTGACGCCGCCGAGAACGGCAAAGAGGTCACGGTGCTCATGGAGCTCCGCGCGCGCTTTGACGAGCAAAATAACATCGAGTGGGCAGAGCGTCTGGAAGAAGCGGGCTGCACCGTCATCTATGGCTCCGAGGGCTTTAAATGCCACTCAAAGATCTGCCAGCTCACCTATCGCGAGGGCATGGCGCTCACTCGACTCACGCTTTTGGGCACCGGTAACTTTAACGAGAAGACGGCCAAGCTCTACAGCGACTTTATGCTCATGACCGCCCATCCCGGCATCGGCGAAGACGCCAACCTGTTCTTCCGCAACCTGTCGCTGGGCAACCTGCGCGGCGACTACCGCTTTTTGGGCGTGGCGCCCGTCGGTCTCAAGCCGCTCATCATGCGCGGTCTGGACCGCGAGATCCAACGTGCGCTCGCCGGCGAGCCCGCCCGCGTGTTCTTTAAGCTCAACTCGCTGACCGACCGCGAGGTCATCGACAAGATCGCCGAGGCATCGTGTGCCGGCGTGCGCGTGGACATGATCATCCGCGGCATCTCGTGCCTGAAGCCCAACATTGCGGGCAAGACCGAAAACGTGCACGTACGTTCTATCGTCGGACGTTTCTTGGAGCACGCGCGTGTCTATGCCTTCGGCGTGGACTCGGACATGATCTACCTGAGTTCTGCCGACATGATGACGCGCAACACCGAGCATCGCGTAGAGATCGCCTTCCCCGTGCTCGACCCCACCTGCCGCGCGCTGGTGCACGAGTACATGGGCGTGCAGCTGCGCGACAACGTGAAGGCACGTAGCCTGACGAGCGACGGCACCTGGGTTCCCGTAGAGCGAAAAGAGGGCGAGAAGCCCTTTAACTCGCAGGAGTTCCTGTTGGAGCGCGCTTATCGCAACGCCGAGTCCGCAGCCGTGGCTTCGGAGCCCGTCGCCAAAGCAAAACCGGAATCCGCACCTGTTCTGGGCCCCAAGCCCAAGCCCCAGGCGGACGTTCCCAAGGTCCAGGCGGTCCAGGCAACCGTCATTGAACCCGACCTGGAATCCGAACCCGAGCCTGCGCCCCAGCCCCAGCCTCAGCCGCAGACCGTCAAGTCCGCGCCCCATGCAAGCGCCCGCCGCGAGAAACCCGCCGGCAAGACCAAGGCCATCGAGCGCCATCGCCCCGGCCGCGTGCGCATGGGCTTGGGCCTGATCGGCCTGGGTCTTAAGACGCTCATTACCGGTAAGACGAAATAGTCGTTTGTAGAAGCAGTTTGTAGAAGCGCCCCGCATTTGAGGAAAGCCTCGGATGCGGGGCGCTTTTCCCTGCTACCATGGTGCGAATAACAACGCGAATGACAGGCAGGGATATGAAGCTCAATATAGAATCGATGACCTACGGCGCCGACGGGCTGGCGCACGCCGACAACGGCAAGGCCGTCTTTGTGCAGGGCGCCGTGGCAGGCGACACCGTCGAGGCCGAGATCGTGCAGGACGGCAAATCGTTTATGCGCGCCCGCGCCACCGAGATTCTGGAGCCGAGCCCCGATCGAATTCAGCCTCCCTGCCCCTTCGTGGGCATCTGCGGTGGCTGCTCGTGGGGCAACCTCTCACGCACCGCTCAGCTTGCCGCCAAGGAGCAAAACCTGCGCTCCACGCTCGAGCGCATCGGCAAGTTCACCCCTGAGCAAGTCGACGAGCTGGTGCAGCCCATCCGCCACACCAAGGACGATTGGGGCTACCGCAATAAAATTGAGCTCGAACCGACCGTCGTCAACGGTCGTGTGCGCCTGGGCATGCACGGTGTCGACCCCAGCAAAATCGTGACTGTTGATACGTGTCCTCTGTTCGATAAGCGCTTCCCGAAGGCGCTCAAATCAGTCGTCGGCGCACTCAACTATCTAAGCGGCAGCCATGACTTGGGGCTCGAACGCGTGGGCATTCGCGCATCGCGCCGCACCAAGGCACACGAGGTCGCACTCTGGACGCCCACGGGGTCGTTTCCGCGCTCGCAAGTCTCGCGCGTGCTGGCAGACGCCGCACACCCCACGAGCATAGTGCGCGTTATGAGCAAGGGTGAAAAGAAGGCCCGCCGCGTCTCCAAGGTTGAGATGCTCGCCGGCGAGGGCTCCTGGACCGAGAACATCGCCGACGGCCAGATGCGCCTTTCGGCCCCGTCGTTTTTCCAGGTCAACACAAAGGGTGCCGAGATTTTGATCGAGCTTGTCATGGAGGCGCTCGACCCGCAGGAAGACGAACTTGCCGTGGACCTGTATTGCGGAGCTGGAACCTTCACCCTGCCGCTCGCCCGCCGCTGCGACTTTGTTGCCGCCGTCGAGGCCTACGGCCCGGCCGTGCGCGACCTGCGCCGTAACCTAGAGATCAACAAACTCGATAACGTCGACGTCATCGGCGGCGACGCGGTGCGCGAGTTCCCCGATCAGGACGCCGATGTCCTGGTGGTCGACCCGCCGCGTGCAGGCCTCGCCCCCGAGGCGATCGACCTTATCGCCAGCACGAGTGCCCGCGATATCGCCTACGTGAGCTGCGACCCGGCCACCCTGGCGCGCGATCTCAAACGCTTTGTCGAAGAAGGCACCTTCTCCCCCGTAAAGATCACGCCAGTTGACCTGTTCCCGCAAACCTTCCACTGCGAAACCGTCGTCCACCTCAAGCGCAACTAGCCACTTAATCATTGCTCAGAAAAATCATTGGGAAATCGAGCGTGGCAAGCGGAGGTCTTCGGGGTATAAGACGGCTAATTGTATGCCGTCTATGAAAGGAACCCTCATGCCCAGCGTTGCCGTTCTCGCCGCCGATGGCTTTGAAACTATTGAATGCCTGACCATGGTCGATGTCATGCGTCGCGGCGGCGTGCGCGCCACGCTTGTCTCGATCATGCCCACGCGCGAGGTCGTAAGCTCGCTGCAGATTCCCGTGACCTGCGATGCGCTCTTTGACGAGATCAACTTTGACGAGTACGACTGCGTCGTGCTACCTGGCGGCCTGCCCGGCGCCACCAACCTGCGTGCCGACCAGCGCGTCTGCGACGTGGTCTGCGAGTTCGCCGCCGCCAAACACGTCGCCGCCATCTGCGCCGCCCCGTTTATCCTGGGTGAGCTCGACCTGCTCGAGGGGCGCCACGCCACGTGCTTCCCTGGCTTTGAGAAAAGCTTCCCCGAAGGCGCCTATACCGGCGAGAAGGTTACGCAAGACGGCAACATCATCACCGCCAGCGGCATGGCCCAGTCGCTCCCCTTTGCGCTTGAGCTGCTGCGCACGCTCGCCGGCGACAAGGCCGTCGAGAAGGTCGCCGAGGGCATTCAGCTATGATTTTGGCTTCGCAATCACCGCGCCGCATCGAGTTGATGCGCGAGGCGGGCTATGACATTCGCGTGATTCCCGCAGATATCGACGAAACGCCTTTTGATGGCGAAGCTCCGCTTACACTCGTCGAGCGCTTGGCGCGTGCCAAAGCCGCCGCCGTTGCCGCCGAGCATGCCGAGCCCAACGAACTGACCGTCGCGGCCGATACTATTGTCACCTTTGACGGCCAAATTTTGGGCAAGCCGGCAGACGGGGACGAGGCGCGCACCATGCTCCGCGAGCTTTCGGGCCGCACGCACCAGGTCGCAACCGGCGTCTGCATCGTTAAAGCCGGCGACGCTACAGCTCCGCATGCCGCCGAGAGCCTGTCGTTTGTCGATGTGACCGACGTGACGTTCTATGAGCTTACCGAAGAGCAGATCGAGCGCTATGTTGCCTCCGGCGAACCCATGGACAAGGCCGGGGCCTACGGCATCCAAGGCACAGGCGGCCGCATGCTTGTGCACGATATTTCGGGTGACTTCTACAACGTGGTGGGCTTGCCCATCGCTCGCGTCGCACGCGCGATTCAAAAACTCTCGTAATTGCATCTGGCGCTGGGTATCCCCCAGCGCCTACAATTTTGCCGTACCGTACGGATCCCGACTGGGCATAAGGCCCGGCGGAAAACCGATAGGAGAACACATGGACACACTGCTCGAAGCCATCGATGTTTGCAATGTCGATGGCTTTTGCTTTGGCAACTATACGGACGAGGAGGCTGGCACCGGCTGCACCGTAATCGTGGCGCCCGAGGGTGCCACCGGTGGCGTTGACGTACGTGGTGGCGCCCCCGCTTCGCGTGAGACCGACCTGTTGCGTCCCGAAAACACCGTCGATAAGGTCCACGCCGTCTGCCTTTCGGGCGGATCGGCCTTTGGCCTCGAGGCTGCAAGCGGCGTGGCCCGCGAACTCGAGAGCCGCGGCATCGGCCTTCCCGTCGGCCCCACGCAGGTGCCTATCGTGTGCTCCAGCTGTATCTTCGACCTCGCCTTTGGTAACCCCACCGTTCGCCCCGACATAGAGGCCGGCATCGCCGCCGTGCGCGAGGCACTCGACAACACCCCCACCACGCTCGAGCAGGGCAATGTAGGTGCCGGCACCGGTGCCACCGTGGGCAAGCTCATGGGCCCCGCCACCTGCATGAAGGCCGGCCTTGGCGCCGCCGCCGTGGCACTCGGCCCCGTCAAGGTGGGCGCCGTGGTCTCGGTCAACGCCTGCGGCAACGTTGTCGACCCCTTCACCGGCGAGTGGGTCGCCGGCATGCGCGCCGCAGCCGATAGCGACCAGATCGTCGACATGGAACTCGCAGCCTTTGCTGCCGCCGGATCCATGCAGATGCCGCTCGACCGCACCAACACCACCATCAGCTGCATCGTCACCAACGTGGAACTCACTAAGGCACAAGCCACCAAGGTCTCCCAGATGGCCGCAGACGCCTACGCACACGCCATCCGTCCCACGCACACCACCAACGACGGCGACACCATCTACACCCTCGCCAGCGGCAAACTGGGCGCCCAGGCAAGCGCCGCCGTTCCCCTAGACCTGCTGGGCATGCTCGCCGTAAGGGCTTTGCAAACCGCCATCGTAAACGGAGCCAAAACCGCCAAAACCTCCCACGGCATCCCCGGCGCCGCGAAGTAATCTCACTCGTCCGTCGGTCGGAGGCGGGCGGGCATTACGTTTGCTGCTCTACAGTCCTATGCAAAACGAAGGCCACATTAAGTGGCCTTCTTTGCATGCGGAACTCGCGACAAACACAACCAAGCCCCACCGGGCAACCTGCTCAACCAGATCTTTTTCAGCCCAGGCCCCTGTGTACCGCGCGTCCAAGATCTTCAAATTCAGCTGTCTGACATAAAGCGAGACATAGCAGAGGACCCCTGGTCCTTAACTTGATACGAGTTCCGCACGCAAAGGAGGCGCCAGTGGCGCCTCCGTCTTGCGCAGGACTGTCCGAAGTAGCAAGTTAAGGACCAGGGGTCCCCGTTACCCGAGCGTTTCTGTACTAGTTGAATTTGAAGATCTTTGAGGCAAGACGGTATAGGCCGAGTGTGGTTTTGTCTCCGGCACGACCGCGGAGGTTAGTGAAGAAGCCGACCACACCGTAACGTGCACGACGATACATACGCTCGTCATAGGCCTTCAGGTCCGCCCACAGCGTCTTCAGGCGCTCGTCGGCGCAATCCTCGTCGGAAAGCTTGGTGAGCACCGAGCAGATCGCCATCATCATAGTGAAATAACCCATCATGTACGAGCGCAGACGCGACGACTCAACATCGCTGTTCAGGTGGTACGACTCCATCATGATACGCGTAACTCGGAACTGCTGGTCCAGACGCTTGACCATCGTTGCCTCGTTGACGCTCTGGCCTTCGCGACCGATAAAGTAGCGGTAGAGGTCGATGTCGGCGTAGTACATGGTCTTGCAACGCGGCAGCGGCACGTAGGCGTAGATGTTGTCCACATAGAACGTGTGCGGCGGCATGGGAAGGTTGGACTCGCGCAGCACATCCGTGCGATAGCACAGGCTGTGCATGAGTAGGTTCTGGTCCAGGCGGAAATGACCGATCTGATCCCAGGAAAAGATCTTTTTGCGCGGCAGGGCAAATTTGTAACCGATAGCGGTATGCGTGCCCTCGTAAACCTTCTCATACACGTAGTTCGAGATAAACAGGTCAACGCGCTGGTCGCGCTCCTCAAAGCCACGCAGAATCGACAGCATGGTCGAAAGGGCAGCGCCGTCAAGCCAGTCGTCCGAGTCGACAACCTTGTAGTAGGTGCCCTGCGCCTCGCGCAAGCCCGAAAGGACGGCGATACCGTGGCCGCCGTTCTCCTGATGCACCGCGCGGATAATGCCGGGGTAACGCGCCTCCCACTCGTCGGCCTTAGCGGCCGTCTCGTCCTTGGAACCGTCATCGACGATGATAATCTCGATATCGGTGGCATAATTGCTCCCCTCCAAGATGGAGGTGATGCAATGGTCCATGTCCTTAGCGGCGTTATACGAGGGAATACCGAATGTTATGACTTTATGCATGGCAGGCGATAATCTCATCCGAAAGATCGAGGGCGGAATTGGTCACGGCATCCATATCGTAGTAACGATACTCGGCCAGACGACCCACCGGGTGGAAGTTTGTCAGGTTCTGGACGCGCTCAAGATAGCGCTCATAGAGCTCGCGGTTCTCGGGCTCCAGAATGGCGTAATAGGGCGTCTCGCCCGAGCCGGGCGTATAGGCCTTGGAGTACTCCTTCATGATGGTGGTCTTGCCGGGCAGGACCTGACCAGTCATGTTCTTGAACTCGGTAATGCGCGTGTAGTCCTCGCTCGTGGTGTAGTTGACGGTACCCACGGGCTGGAACTGATCCATATCGAGCGTCTCGAACTTCATATCGAGCGTACGGTACGGAAGAGCGCCCAGATCAAGGCCAAACAGCTCATCGAGCGGACCGGTATAGACGATCTCGCCGCCGTAGACCTTGCCACCGATCTTGACGGTGGTCTCGTCGATCTCAAAGAGATCGCGGGCGTCCACGTCGCAAAACACGTCGATCAGGTCGTGGTCGAGCATATGCTCGAACAGCGCCGTGTAGCCGTCCTGCGGCATACCCTGGAAGGGAGCTTGCGGGAAGTAGCGGTCATCATCACCCACAAAGACGGGAACGCGGCCGGTGATCGAGGGGTCGATCTGATCGGGCGTCTGGCCCCACTGCTTCATGGTGTAATGCAAAAAGACGTTCTCGTAGACGTAATCGGCGACCTCGGCAAGATCCGGGTCGTTCTTCTTACGCAGCTCCATAATGGGCACCTTGACATCCTTGCCAAAGGTCTCCACGAGCTTCTGATACAGCTCCTCGCCGCGCTCGTCACCAAAGGCGAGCTTGAGACTCGCATGGTTGAAGGGCACGGGCATAAGAGTACCGTTGATGTTGGCGAGCACCTTGTGCTGATAATCCGTCCACTTGGTAAAGCGCGACAGGAAATTGTGCACGCGCTCGTTAAAGGTGTGATAGATATGCGGACCGTACTCGTGGATCAGGATTCCGGCCTCGTCAGTGCAGTCATAGGCATTGCCCGCAATGTGGCTACGGCGCTCCAAAACGGCAACACGATAGCCGATAGTCTCGGCAAGACGGCGGGCGCAAACGGCACCGGCATATCCAGCACCGACGACAATCATGTCGTACGCGCCGGCGTTAAAGCCTTCAGGCAGGCCTGAGGTAATCTGCATCGATACTCCTTGTCAAAAGCCACACGCTTTTTAACTGGGCTTTTTCTCGAACATACGTCGAGACATATTTATCAGAGCGATTATAGCGCTAATGCGTCCTATAATGAACTTGCCACACTAGGAAAGCTCAAGCACTGCGGCGTACATTATTGAAAGGTAAACCCGCTAGCAGCGGGTTTATTCGTGTACAGCCGAGGGCCTGGAGCTTAGCGAAACGCTTGTAAGGAGTATCATGAGCGATTTCCTGAACCGTATGAAGTCTGCCGCCAAGGCCGACCTTAAGACGATCGTCCTGCCCGAGGGCGAGGATCCGCGCACCATCGTCGCGGCAAACAAAATCATCGAGGAGGGCCTGGCAAAGCTCGTCATCCTGGGCAACCCCGACGAGATCGATGTTCCCGGCGCTACCGTCATCGACCCGCGCAACGCCGAGAAGCACGAGGAGTACGCGCAGAAGTTTGCCGAGCTCCGCGCCAAGAAGGGCGTTACCATCGAGCAGGCTCGCGCCCAGGTGATGGACGCCACCTACTTTGGCACCATGATGGTCAAGATGGGCGACGCCGACGGCCTGGTCTCCGGCGCCTGCCACTCCACCGCCGACACCCTGCGCCCCGCGCTGCAGATCCTCAAGACCGCTCCGGGCACCAAGCTGGTCTCGGCCTTCTTCGTGATGTGCACCGACACCCCGCAGTTCGGTACCGACGGCACGCTGATCTTCGCCGACTGCGGCCTCAATATCAACCCGTCCTCCGACGAGCTCTCCGAGATCGCCATCGCCTCGGCCCACTCCTGGTCCACCTTCATGGGCAATGTTGAGCCGCACGTGGCCATGCTCTCCTACTCCACCATGGGCTCCGCCGGTGGCGAGGTCGCCAAGAAGGTCCAGGAGGCCGTGAAGTTCTGCAAGGAGAAGGCTCCCGAGCTCGCCATCGACGGCGACCTGCAGCTCGATGCCGCTATCGTCCCCACCGTCGCCCAGCTCAAGGCTCCCGGCTCCTCCGTCGCCGGTAAGGCCAACGTGCTCGTGTTCCCCGACCTCGAGGCAGGCAACATCGGCTACAAGCTGGTCCAGCGCTTCGCTGGCGCTGACGCCTACGGCCCCATCCTGCAGGGCATCGCCAAGCCGGTCAACGACCTGTCGCGCGGCTGCTCTGCCGACGACATCGTGGGTGTCGTAGCCATCACCGCCGTCCAGGCTCAGATGGCTGAGTAGCGGACGCACTCGCCCGAAGGCCGTACGGGCTAACCCCTGAAAACGTCCTCGACCAATGAAACGCCCCCGTTCTGCTCCTTCGGAGCTACGAACGGGGGCGTTTCTGGTCTGCGGAATGTTTTCAGGGGTTAGCCCGTACGGCCTTCTACTGCTACGAAGCATTCAGGGCATCTGGAGTGGACGGCGGCTTGGCTACGAGCTGGGGCTGAGGATCTGAATGGATGGGTGTCGTTGCCGGGAGCGCAGGCGTTACTGGTGATGATCACTTTGGGACTGGAATTTCCGCCTGCTAGCAAAAAGGCCTCCTGAGCTGCTACTCAGGAGGCCTTTCGTTCAATCGCAAACGAACGCACTAGTTATTCGCGGTCAGACGCTCGACGTCGTGGGCGATCATGTATTCCTCGTCGGTGGGGATGACCATGACCGTGACGGCGGAACCGGCGGCGCTGATGACCTGTGGGCCGTTGCCCACGGCCTCGCGGTTCTTGTTGTTGTCGATACGCACGCCCAGCCACTCAAAGCAGTCGCAGAAGGCCTTGCGGATCGACCAGTCATTCTCGCCGATGCCGGCGGTAAAGGTAATGGTGTCCACGCCCGCCATGGAGGCAATCATGGAACCGGCCTGCTGCATGGCCTTGTATGCGAACATATCGAAGGCGAGCAGGCAGCGCTCGTCACCCTCGGAAGCGCGCGTACGGATGTCGCGGGCATCGTTGGAGATGCCCGAGATGGCAAGCAGACCGGACTGCTTGTTCATCATGTCATCGACTTCCTGGTAGCTGTAGCCGCCCTCGCGCTGCAGGTAGCACACGGTGGCCGGGTCAATGGAACCACAACGGGTGCCCATCATCAGGCCGTCGAGCGGCGTGAGGCCCATCGTGGTGTCGCGGCACACGCCGTCCTCGATGGCGGCGAGCGAAGCACCGTTGCCCAGATGGCACGAAAGCAGACGGTGGCAGCGCGAGCCCAGGATCTCCTTGGCCATCATCCACTCATAGCGGTGGCTCGTGCCGTGGGCACCGTACTTGCGAACGTGGTACTTGTCGCACACGTCCTTGGGCAGGGCGTAGGTGTAGGCGACCTCGGGCATGGTCATGTGGAACGAGGTGTCGAAGACAGCCACGTTGGGCAACTCCGGATACTTCTCGCGGCAATATTCGATTGCCGCGGCCTCGCCGTAATTGTGCAGAGGGGCGAGCGGAGCCACCTCAAGGATCTTAGCCATGACCTCATCGTCGACGACCGCGGAATCATCGAAGTGCCAGCCACCCTGAACGATACGGTGGCCGATGCCATCGATCGTAAAGTCGGTCTTCTCGAGCTCCTCGAGCACGCGCGCAATGGCGCAGCGATGATCGGGAAAAGGAATCTCCTCGGTCAGCTTGGCACCACCGTTCTCGGAGTGGCCAAAGGTGCCCATATCCGAGCCGATACGCTCGCAGTTGCCCTTGGCGAAAACCTCGCGGGTATCGGTATCCAAAAGCTGAAATTTAAGGCTCGAGCTGCCGGCGTTGACAACAAGTACGTTCATGAGACTCCTTCGTGATTACAGTACGGTCGGCAAACCTATAAGGTGGCCGTACACTTAATAAGAAGTTATCAGAATCCAATAAATATCTATTAAACTCTTCGCCCAAAGAGCGTAAAAGGGGGCTGAACGGCACAAGGCCATCCAGTCCCCTCCCCTTGCATCAATTACTTGCCGTTGACGATGCGCTCGACGTCGGAAGCGATCATGAACTCCTCGTCCGTGGGGATGACGAAAATCTTGACCTTGGAATCCTTTGCGGACAGGCACCAAGCGCCGTCACCACGCAGGGCGTTACGGGCATGGTCCATCTTGACGCCCATAAAGGCCAGACGGTCGGCAACGCCGGCGCGAACGGCCGGAGCGTGCTCACCGATGCCGGCGGTGAAGACCAGCGTGTCCATGCCGCACATGGAAGTGGCCATCTCGGCAGCCTTGGCGGCAATCTTGTAGACGAACATGTCGAAGGCGAGCTGAGCCTCGGGGTCGCCAGCGGCGGCGAGCTCCTCGACGTTGCGGCAGTCGTTGGTCTTGCCACCGGTCACAGCCAAAAGGCCGGACTTCTTGTTCATCATCTCGTCGACCTCGTCGAAGGTGTAGCCGCCCTCGCGCTGCAGGTAGCACACGGTAGCCGGGTCGATGGAGCCGCAGCGGGTGCCCATCATGACGCCGTCGAGCGGCGTCAAGCCCATGGTGGTGTCCATGCACTTGCCGTCCTCGATGGCGCACAGGGAAGCGCCGGAGCCGATATGGCACACGACGACCTTGCGGGCCTCGCCGTTGGTCATCTCGGCGACCTTCTTGGAGATGTAGCGGTAGCTGGTGCCGTGGGCGCCGTACTTACGGATGTGCAGCTTGTCGCAGACGTCCTTGGGCAGGGCGTAAGTCTTGGCGACCTCGGGCATGTTGAAGTGGAAAGCGGTGTCGTAGACCGTGACGTTGGGCAGGTCGGGATACTGCTCCAGGCAGTACTCGATAACGTTGGCCTCGGGGTTGTTGTGCAGCGGGGCGAGCGGGGCGACCTCGCGGATCTTGGCGAGAACGTCCTCGTCGACGAGGGAGGAATCGCCAAAGTACCAGCCGCCCTGAACGATACGGTGGCCAATGCCCTCGATCTTGACGCCGTTGGCCTCGAGGTCCTTCAGGACGACCTCGATGGCGACCTTGTGGTCGGGGAACTCGATGTTCTCGGTCACCTTCTTGGAGCCGTTGGCAGCGTGGGTGAAGGTGCCGCCGGTAAAGCAGACGCGCTCGCAGGAGCCCTTTGCGGACACCTTGTGGGACTTGGTATCGATGACCTGATACTTAAGGGTCGAAGATCCTGCGTTGACGACCAGAACGTTCATGTGTCTCCCTACTAACAGGCGGTGTGGCGCCGCCAGGTTACATACGCTTCAATAATAAACCCAAACGCCCTCGCGCTCGGGTTTATTGCGTTGATATATAAGTTATCGATGCCCAAATACTCACGGCCTTTGACTTGTAAGACGAAATAGCGCGGGGATATACACCAGGGAAGAAATCCCGAGCGCAACAAGCAATACGACTCGAATGCCCGCAACGCTACTCAACACAGCGTTGAGCAGATAGAAAAGAACGGCACCCGCCGCCACCATCTGGCTTTGAACCGAAATCAGTGAACAGCGCATCGAAGAATCGGCAGCATTTTGAAAAATTGAGTATTTGATTGGGGCAAACAACGAGTACGCAACCGTCTGCAGCACATAGAACACGGGCAGCAAATTAACCGGAGTAAGGGGAATCAAAAACAAAGCTGTCAATACTAAGCGAATGATGCCGCAAATACGCGCAAAACGGCCCTTGTCGACACGAGCAATCACACTGGGAACAATAAACCCTATGGAGGCGGAGGCAAGGAGCTGGACCGCAATGGTCACGCCCGAAGCGACGGCATTCATTCCGCGGCCTGCAAGCAACAGTGAGAAAAAGTCTTCCAGGGCGACGAAGGCAAATGCCTGAGAACAGTCCATGATAAACGCTGACCGAAGAACGCCGCTACAGGCAATAGCGGCACCGATCATCTTCGGGCCAATCCCACGCTCAGGTGTCGCCGCAGTGCCCCCTCTTCGCATCTCAGGAATGCAGACAACGACAACCAACGTCAACACCATTGCGATGATATCTGCCGAAAGACCAATGAGGTATGCACCGACGGACGAAATGAAACCGCCCACACAAGCGGAGATGGCATAAGAGGCATAGAAAACAAATCGCTCAACGACATTAAGTCTTACGAGCTGGTCCTGAGAGACGCTGTCAATGTAAATCGCTTCTATGGATCCGCTCACACATGCAACGGCAAAACCTTTGAGAGCAAACGCGCCGATTAAAAGCAGAGGAGAACGGACGAGAAGCAGGGCGGCGTAGTATCCAAGCATTCCCACAACGCCAACGAGACCGCCAGTCTTTCGTCCAAACCTATCAGCAATATAGCCAGTGGGAACTTCGAGGATGAACTTGCTCACTTGATATGCAATCATCATGCTAGAAATCGCTACCATCGAAAGCCCGACGAACTCAAGGTAGACAGTTAGAAAATACAAGATGGTGCTGAAGTTCGGCAGAAAAACGAACGTCATATAAAACAAAACCGTACGGTTTTTCATGCTCCGCCCTCCAAGAGTCAGCAATCTAAATCGGAATCTTGGAAAAGCATGAGGGCAAAGCTGTCAGCTATGTGTTACAAGGCGTCAATAATCACTTGACGTCTCGAAGCCAATTAATTTCACGAAGCAAGATGACGCAATAGGTGCAGAAAAACCGTCTGGTGTCGATTAGTCCAGGAATTTTGCCGATAGCAAAAGTAGATAGGCAAGGTTACATCACGCGAACCTTCAATGGAGCACTCACTCACTTCTGACCCATCCGATGCGAGAGAGGACCCAGACAAACTCAATATCAATCCCCCGGCTTGAAGAAACTCAGTCTGAGCCCTGTTTCCGTATTCAACATCACGGAAGCGAAAATTGACGAGCTGGGCTTCGGGACATTGATTGATTGCATTGAGACAGGGTGACAAATTAATGGGAACAGCGAGCCTGCCGCCCAGTAACTCGCGAATGGTCATGGCGCCCACAGATTGATGACCCGCTGGGCATGAAAGAACCTTGAGCTCTTTTTCACCCAAATATTTTGAAGAAAGGACGCTGTCCCGTGGTTCCTCGAATGAGATAGCCGCGTCCGAAATTCCAAGTATAAGTGATTCAAAGCATGTTGCCGTTGGCTGATGCCACACATCAAGATGAATCTGAGGGTGCGAGCGTTCAAACGAGTCATACCATTTTTCGGCAAAAAGGCGCCCCCGTCCATGAAGGCAGGGGGCGTAAAGACGGAAATGGCCGTCGGGCGAAACGCAGCCGTTCCCCGATTGAGCGTACTTTTTGAGATCGTCGACTTGTGCCAGGATCACGCGTGCACGACGCGCAAATTCTCTGCCCGCCGGAGACAAAACAGCCTCCCCCGCCGATCGGTTGAGCAAAACAATCTGATACTCAGATTCCAACTTTTTGATTGCCGACGAAACGGCCTGTGGGCTCACATGAACGGCTCGAGCCGCTTTGCGCACGCCGCCGTAGTTCGCTACCGCTTGAAGGTATTCGAGTTGAGAAAGCTGCATAGGTTACTCCAAAGGCAGCCAAGTCGACGGCCTACGCGCCCTCAGATGAGGTTCTCGCCCAGGTTCTTGCCGCCGAGGACGTGCATGTGGAAGTGCATGACGGTCTGACCGGCGTTAACGCCCTTGTTGGAGATGACGCGGAAACCGTCCTCCAAGCCCTTGGCCTTAGCGACCTCCTGGATGGCGTGAGCCATGGCGCCCATGGTCTCGGCCGGTACGTTGTCAGCGATGTCGCTGTAGTGCTTCTTGGGGATCACGAGCGTGTGGACCGGCGCCTGGGGATTGAGGTCGTCGAACGCGATGACCTGATCGTCCTCATAGACAACGGTCGAGGGGATCTCGTGGTTGGCGATTTTGCAGAAGATGCAATCACACATGGTTGGTTCCTTTCTCACAGACCAAGGTAATTATATTTGGTCAGGATGGTTAGAACGAGAGGTTGTCGTCGGTGTTGGCGGCCTCGCCGTCGGCGAGCACGTCGTTGCCGTCGACGTCCTTGAGAAGCACCGAGACCTTCTGCTCGGCATCGGACAGGCGGGTGCGCAGGCTCTTGAGGAGCTCGACGCCGCGGGTATAGCTCTCGAGCGACTCCTCGAGCTCCATATCGCCCGACTCCAAGCTGCGAATGATGAGCTCCAGCTCCTGCGAGGCCTGCTTGTACGTAAGCTGCTCGACCGGGGTCTTCTCTGCCATATCTGTTTCCTTTCCTAAAGGTTTATCGCTATGAAACGCGGTCTATTCGACCGTATCGACCGTTGCCGCCACGTTGCCGTCTGCCATGCGCACGCGGATGGCGTCGCCGGGCTTAAAGGTCTTGGCGCTCGTGGCCACCCCATCATCGCTGTACGCGATGGAATAACCACGAGCAAGCACCTTGAGCGGCGACAGGGCATCGAGCGAGGCTGCCGCACGGCCCAGGTCGGACGCTGGCTTGTTGAGCATCGTGCGCCCCTGATGCTCCAGACGAGAACTCGCAAGCGCGAGCGCATGGCGCTTGCCATCGAGCCCCGAGGTGCTTGCAACCAGACGCTCGGGTAGGTGCTCAAAGTTGGAGCGGAATGTCCCGACCGAGCGCGCTATGGCGCCCGACAGGCGATCGGCCGTCAGGGCAAGCTCAGACTCGCGACGCTCGACCATAAATGTGGGGTCGTTGAGGCACGGGCGGCACGCGGCTGCATCGAGTGCGTCGCCCAGACGAGCCGTATAGGTGTCCCAGGCACGACGGCCGCGTTGGTCGAGCATTTCCAGATCGACCTGATCCGACCCGATCATCGAAGCCATCGCGGCGCCCAGACGCTGATGGCGCGTCTCGAGCACGTCGGCCAACTCCGTCATAGCCGGCGCCACCGATTCTGCCGCTGCCGTTGGCGTGGAGGCGCGACGGTCGCTCACCATGTCGCAGATCGAGGTATCGGGCTCATGCCCAATGCCCGTCACCACAGGCACGGGACAGGCCGCCACCGCACGGGCAAGCTCCTCGTCGTTAAAGGTCATGAGGTCCTCGAAGGAGCCACCGCCGCGCACCAGCAAGATGCAATCGGGTGCCGGCGTAATGGCAGCGGCGCGGCGCAAGCCTTCAATAAGCTCTGCCGGCGCACCCTCGCCTTGCACCTTGGCACCCACGCAAACAAGCTCGACAAGCGGGTTGCGACGGCGCAGTGTGCGCTTGACGTCGTCGATCACGGCACCCGAAAGCGAGGTGACGACTGCCACACGCGAGCAAAACACCGGAATGCGACGTTTGCGCGCCTCGTCCATCAGGCCCTCGCGACGCAGTTTTTCGGCCAACTGAGCCACCTGCTGACGCAGCAGGCCCTCCCCCGCCAGCGAGAACGAGCGGGCAACGAAGCTCATGCGACCCGTAGGCTTGTAAAGATTGAAGCTACCCTTAAAGCTCACCTGCATGCCGTCGCGCAAGTCGAAGGTACGCTTAAGGTAGGCGCCCTTCCAGATGATGCAGTCGACGGCGGCCGAGTCGTCCTTGATTTGGAAGTAGCAGTGGCCGCTTCGGGCATTGGGACCGCGGAAACCCGTGACCTCACCCAAAACGCTCAGCTGCGGAATGGCATCGAGCGCGCCGGCGGCGATCTCTACCGCTTGGCTCACGCTGAGCTCTTTGCGCTCCTGCTCTTCCGATCCGTCGAACTCGGCGGAAACGGTATTGCCGGTCAGATTCCAGCCTGCCACGCAGCCCCCTTTCGTCATCGTGCACAAGGGCTTCGGCCCTGCGCAAATTCAAGTCCAACACATAGTACAGCGCCGCGGGGACACAAATCCCCACGGCGCCCGTCGGTCCCATTTGTTATCGGTTGGAGTTTCTGTTGTAACGAGCCATAAGGTAGAGCAGCTGAATGATCGAAGTGAGCGCTGCAGCAACATAGGTAAGCGCAGCGGCCGTCAGGACCTTCTTGGCACCGTTGACCTGCTTGGAGCTCATACCCGACTGCTCAATATACGCCACGGCGCGCCGACTGGCATCAATCTCAACCGGCAGCGTAACCAGCTGGAACAGCACGCTAAACGAGAAGAAGATCAGTGCGAGGGTCGTGAGTCCCGCGATGTTCATAAACAGGCCCATGAGCAGCACGATCGTCCAGGTGTTCTGGGTAAAGTTGACGACGGGGACCAAAGCGGTGCGCACCTTCATCATGGCATAACCACTTTGACGCTGAGCGGCGTGACCCGCCTCGTGACAAGCGACGGCAACGCTTGCGACCGAACCGCCCGAACGGTTGGCGTCCGAGAGATACAGGTTGTTATCCTGCGGGTTGTAATGGTCGGTGAGCTCACCGGCGACACCCTTGATACCCACGGCATTGCAACCGCTGGCGTCAAGCATGCGGCGAGCGACCGTGGCACCCGTGTCACCGTCTGAGCGAACCTTGGACCAGGTTTTGTACGTCGAGTTGATATAGTTCTGTGCGGCAAGGCCAAGTACCGTGCAGACAAGAACAACCAGCAGGTACAGCGGGTCGATGCCAAAGCCATATCCATAGTAATAGGGCATGCGAATTCCTCCGAATCGAGTTACACGTTGGAGGCATTCTACCCACTCGCCCAGCAGGCAAGTCAGCATCGATGTTTAGGCATTGTCAGCGAAAACGGCCGAGAGCGAGCAAGGTGACGTGAAAGAGAAGCGACGCGTACTTTGGTACGCGAGCGACGATTGAACGTCAGATTGCCGCTCTCGGCCGTTTGCAGCGTCGAGCTGTTACGCGGTTTGGTAAAACCGCGTAACTATATACCTATAACAACTCAATCTTTCCGTCCTTCACGGTGAGGCCCATGTTGCCGGAAAGCAGATCGTCCAGGCGCGAGCCCACAAGCTCAAAGCGCCAGCCTTCGCGCAGGGGACTCTGCTCGGGATGCTCAATGTAGTCGGCCAGGTCATCGCGCGAGGCAATGACCGAGGTCGCCACGCCCGAGCGCTCGGAGACCAAGCGAATAAGCGCATACATAAGGTCGGTCACGCTCTCCAACTCCGGCGAAATCTGGCGATGCCCGCGCACCATGAGCGGCAGGCGGTCGTGCGGGCAGCTCGCGCCGCGTTTGATGGCCATGAGCGCGCCGTCCACATCGCGCTCCCCCAGCTGGTCGGTGCCGCGGATGCTGCGGAACTCCTCGACGCGCACGGGATTGCGCTTGACGAGCGCCAGCAGCGTATCGTCGGACATGACCCACTTGCGCGGGATGTTGCGGCGCTCGGCGCGGTCCTCGCGCCAGGCGGCGAGCTCGCGCGCGATGCCCAACTGGTGACGGCTGCACGAGTTGATGCGCTTGACCTTGCGGAATGCCTCGTGACGATCGGCGCGATAATGCGACTCGTCGGCCAGCGGACGCAACTCGTCGAGCACCCAGTCCACCCGGCCCAGCTCGCGCAGGCGACTCATCATCTCGGTATAGGCAACGATCAAATACTTGACGTCATCGATCGCGTACTCAATCTGCTTATCGGTCAGCGGGCGGCGCGACCAATCGGTCAGCGACTCGGTCTTGGGCAATGAGACACCGCAAAACGTCTGCACGAGCGCGCCGTAGGAAATCTGCTGGCGCTCGCCCAAAAAGGCGGCGGCCACCTGCGTGTCAAAAATGGGACGCGGCAGCGCGCCCACGGTATGGAGCATAACCTCCATATCCTGCGAGCAGGCGTGAAATACCTTGGTCACGCTCTCGTCGGCCATGAGTTCGGCCAAGGGAGACAGGTCGTCGATCACCAGAGGATCGACCGCGACGCTCTCGGCAGGGGTGGCAATCTGAACCAAGCACAGGCGCGGGTGGAACGTGCGCTCGCGCAAAAACTCGGTATCGACGGCAATCGCGTCGAACTCGAGGGCGCGCTGACAAAAGTCGAGCAGAGCCTGATGTGTGGAAATGTACATATCAACCCATCGAATAAGGTTAGGCCCGAAAAACACGGGTAGGATATCGGCATTGCCCTACAACTATACTCGGTTAGTCACAGAACGGGAACGTAAGTATGCGCTGCCTTATCATCCACAACCCGGCATCGGGCCCCAGCTCAGATGAAATCTACGCGTTCACGCACGCCCTCGCGCAGGGCGGCGACGAGGTCGTGATGCGTTTTATCGGCGATGGCATGGAACCCGAGGACGCCGTGGCAGACGTGCGCGAGTTTGATCGCGTGGTGATTTCGGGCGGCGACGGCACCGTCTCCAACGTGCTCGACCAAATGCGCGGATGCGGCGTCCCCACGCTCGTCTTCCCCTCCGGCACGGCTTGCCTGTTCTTTAACAACATTGGCAATGCCCCCGAGGCCGCGGCGCTCGCCAAGGCCTGCCGCGTCGGCCGTACCGTCAAGGCGGACATGGGCGAGCTCTTTTGGCTCGACGAGAACGGCAACGAAAAGCGCCACGGCTTCATCATCATCGCCGGATCGGGCTACGACGCCGAGATCATGATGAAGGCCGCCCCCACCAAAAACGACATCGGCGAGATCGCCTACTTCCTATCCGCGCTCGCTACGCCCAACCCCACGGTGGCGCACTTTACGATTGAACATGACGGCATTGTCGAGGAGCTCGATGGCATCTGCTGCATGGCCGGCAACACCTCGGTCATCCAAAACGACATCAACCTGTTCCCCGACTGTCGCATGAACGACGGCATGGTCGACATCGCGGTCATCGAGCCCGTAAAAACCGTGCAGCTGCTCCCGACCGTGATCACCGCCGCGCTCGACCCCGCCGGCAAGGTGCTCGGCCGTCCGCAGTTTAAGATCATCCAGACCAAAGAAGCCAAGATCACCTGCACCCCGTCGCTGGGCATGCAGTTCGATGGCGAAATCATCTCCAGCAACTCGGGCGTCTTTGGAGCCCGCGCACTTCCGCAATGCCTCGACCTCATCGTCGACGAATTCTCCCCACTCGGAAAATAGGAGGACCCCATGAACGACAATCCCCTGCTCGGCTTTATCGTCATCGTTTTGGCCATGCTCATCGGCTATGCGATTAACGTTATCCACCGCCGGAAGAAGTAATTCCACATTGGTATGATATTCATCCAATCATCGTCTCCCCCGTTGTTTATGCATTTGCCAAACAGCGGGGGATTTTTCTTTGCGCCCCGTGCAAGGTGCTTTATTCAGGTAGAGTAATTGCAGGGTGCCTTTATTTAAGTAAAGCTACATAATGAGTATTCTTATCCGTTCATCGCATATTTTAGGACGCTCATCGAGTATTTCATCGAAATAGATGAATACTCTTTAGACTTCCTATAGGCTAATAGATGTATTTATTAGCTGAGATTCCACATAGCTTTGCGGGGTCTCAACAGTTGGGAGGGATTATGAGGTTTACTCATCCTGTCAACACGCTCAAGAAGCTCGGCTGCGGCCTTGCGTTTGGAGCAGCGGCTATCATGGCCATGCCGACTTCGGCACTCGCCTGCACCCAGATCTACATGGGCAGCAAGCTGACGGCAGACGGCAACACGTACTACGGCCGTTCCGAGGACTTCGGTCCGCGCTACATCAAGCACTTTGGCATTGAGCCCGCACACAAGGACGGCAACGAGTACACCTCGGTCGAGTCCGGTTTTGAGTACAAGTCCAAGGGCGCAACCTACCGCTACACCTTCGTTCGCGACAACCCCTCGCAGTGGGAAGATCGCTACGACGCATATTCCGAGGCAGGCATCAACGAGAAGGGCGTCTCCTGCTCTGCCACGTTGAGCACCTCCTATAACGAGAAGGCCGAAGAGGCCGACCCCATCACCGAGGAGACTGGCATTGGCGAATACAACTACGCCAGCGTCATTCTGGGCGAGAGTGCCACGGCCCGCGAGGGTGTCGAGCTCCTCGGCAGCCTGATTGACGAGCAGGGCGTCTGCTCCAACGACCAGATCATCATTGCCGACAACAACGAGACCTGGTTGTTTGCAGCGCTTTCCGGCCATCAGTGGATCGCCATGAGGCTCACTGACGATATCGCCTCGCTCAACCCCAACATCGGCAACCTCACCTATGACGTCGACCTCGACGACACCGAGAACTGCCTCCACTCCGAGGGCATCGAGTCTATGCCTAAGGAGAAGGGCTTTGCCGAGTACACCGACGGCAAGTTCGACGTCGCCAAGACCTACGGCGAGGAGATTGGCGAGGCCGGCATGCACCAGTGGTCGCGCTATATCCAGGGCCGCGATTACTTCATGGCTCCGCTTGCTGAGGGCACCGACTACGAGATCGTCAAGGACGAGCGCGAAGACGCTCGCGCGACGACCGGCGCCCTGGTCCACGAAATGCAGCCGCTGTTCTTTACGCCCGGCAAGTCCGACTGGAACACCTTTGAGATGATTCGTTCCTTCGCCGCTCGCGGCGAGAATGTCGCCGGCCTCAACGCCAACACCGACGGCGCGTATGCCATCGGCTCCAACCGCAACACCGAAATCCACACCTTCCAGATCCGTCACGGCATGGACCCCGAGATCGCGACCATCCAGTGGGAGATGCTCTCCAACGCCGAGTTCTCCGTCGCTATCCCCCTCTATTCCGCACTGCTCACCGAGGTCAGCCCCTACTTCAGCGATCAGGATGTCTCCTTCGATCACTGCGAAGAGGAAGACGTCGTGAACAACGAGGAGCCCAAGAACTCCATCAACTACGTCCTCATGGACATCAACACGCTCGCCTATGAGAACCGCGACCACTGCGCCACCGGCGTCCGCGCCTATCTCGACGCCCTGCAGAAGGAGCTCATCGAGCAGAACCTGACCGTCGACGAGGCCATGCAGGCCGAAGAAGGCACCGAAGCCCGCACCGCCCTGGCCAACAAGGCCGGCAAGGCTGCAACCAAGAACACCTATGTTAAGTGCAAGGCCATGCTCGAGGAGATGCGCGACTACCTCCAGGAGGGCGATTTCTCCGAGGAGTTCGTCCCGAGTGACTACGATGCTGACAACGACTGCCTGGCCGAGTCCATCACCTACGCCGACGAGGCCCTTTCCGATGAGGACGTGGCCGAGCCCGAGGCCGAAGAGGAAGAGGTCACCGAGGAGAAGTCCGAGGGCAACAACATGGCCGCCATGGCCGTTGGCGCCGTCGTCATCATCGGTGTCTGCGCCTACGTGATCTATCGTCGCAAGAAGGCCTAAGACCCTCACGTTCTAAAGGAGGGCGAGACAGCGTGAGCGGCCTTGCCCTCCTAGCCCGTCATCTGACCGGCGGGAAACGCCGCTGAAATCTTTTCAAAAAAGATTTCCCTGCACATATATCGCTGTGCTATAGTGCAGCGCAACAGCAATCAGGTGCTACCGAGCCACGGCATCACGAAAGGAGCCACCAACATGAAGAACTCGATGACGTCTCTCAACAACTGGTGGTGGCGTGATGCGAATACGATCGGTCGACGGTGAGTCCCTCACGCCTGTTTTTGCGCTCTAGGTGATTGGAAGGCCTCCGGTTTCGACCGGGGGCCTTTTTCTATCTCGAGCCCGATCGCATTCGCATCACGCGCCTCCGTTTTTCTTGCACTCCCCTTTTTGAAAGGACTTTCACCATGTCTCAGAACACCACCGCCGCCCAGCCCCGTACCGTCCAGACCGCCGACCGCGGTAAGCTCGATATCCGTGCCCTTGTCCTGCTCGCCATCCTGCTTGCCGCCGGCTTCATCCTCAACTTCACCGTCGGCAAGGCTATCTCCAGCATCTCGGGCGGCATGATTAGCCCCGAGTTCATCATCTCGGCCTTCTGCCTCACCATTCTGGTCATTCGCCCCAACATTGGTCAGGCGCTCGTCATCGGCCTCATCTCGGCCGCCGTGATCCAGATCACCACCACCTCGCCGTTTGTCGATTTTGCCGCCGAGGGCATCGCCGCCATGCTTATGGCCGTCATCGTCAACGCCGCCGCCAAGGGCGGCCAGGTTAAGCCTGCCGTCGCCATCATCGCAACGTTCGTGACCACCTTTGTCTCGGGCGTCATCTTTATGGTCATCAAGATGGCCATGCTCGGCGTGGTGGGCGAGCTCGCCGCAGCCATGCTGCCCGTTGTCGCCATGACCGCCGTCTTTAACGCCATCCTGGTCGGCGCCCTCTACCTGCCCATCCAGAAGGCCCTTAGGCTCAACTAACCCGCTCGGCTTTACGAGCCACCCCATCTTGGCGTTCATTCGTCGCTCGCGTACCCAAGTACGCTTCGCTCCCCTTTCGCGCCAACCTGGGGCCCCTCGTAAAGCCGTCTCCGCACTCCACCAACAAAGACTGTCCCAGACAACTAGCTCTTGGGGACGTTCTTAAACGACTAGTCATGTAAGAACGTCCCCAATGACTCTGAAAGGTATCCATGGAAACGATCATCAACGTCGACGATGTCTCGTTCTCCTATGGCACGCAGACCGAGCAGGCGCTCAGCCACATCTCACTCAGCGTGAACAAGGGAGATTTCATCGGCATCATCGGGCCCTCGGGCGCCGGCAAGTCCACGCTTGCTGCCTGCCTGTCGGGCGCCGTGCCCCACCACTACACCGGCACGTTCTTTGGGTCCGTCATGGTTGACGGCCACGACACCTGCGAGGTCTCGTTGACCGACGTGTCGCAAATCGTCGGCAGCGTGCTGCAGGATATCGACACGCAGATGGTCGCCTCGGTCGTCGAGGACGAGATACTCTTTGGCCTCGAGAACTTTGGCGTTCCCCACGACCAGATCGAGCAGCGCGTGAGCGAAACGCTCGAGACCGTCGGCATCAGCGACCTGCGCGACCGCGAGATCGCCACCCTCTCGGGCGGACAGAAGCAAAAGGTAGCCATCGCCGCCATCCTCGCCATGCGTCCGCGCGTTTTGGTTCTCGACGAGCCCACCGCGGCACTCGACCCCGCCAGCTCCACGTTGGTCTTCGAGACGCTGCGTGAGGCAAACCGCGCACTTGGAATTACCATCGTCGTCGTTGAGCAAAAGGTCGCCCTGCTCTCGGAGTACTGCAACCGCGTGCTCGTGCTCAACCATGGCGAAATCGCGCTGCAGGGCGAGCCACACGAGGTTTTCGGGCATACCGACGAGCTCCGTGCCATCGGCGTCGACTGCCCTCGCGTCACGCGTATCTTCAATAGCCTCGAGGCCGATGGCCTGGTAAGCGGTACCCCTTGCTTGGATGTCGATGAGGCCGAGCGCCTGATTTCGGGCATTGTCGACCCCGCACACGCGGCCAGCGAAGCCCAGGCGCCCGCCGGCTCCCCGCATGCACCGTCGTTGCGCCCGCACGCCAAGGACGCCGAGCCCGTGCTCACCTTCGATCACGTTGAGTTTGCCTATCCCAATGGCGGCGCCGCCGTACACGACCTCAACCTGACCCTCTATCCCGGCGAGCTCGTGGGCATCGTCGGCCAGAACGGTGCCGGCAAGACCACGCTCACCAAGCTGCTCACAGGCCTGCTTAAGCCCGCCTCGGGCAGCGTGCGCGTTACGGGGCTGGACACCGCAGCCGTTCCCACGAGCCGCATCGCCCGCGAAGTCGCAACCCTCTTCCAAAACCCCGACCGCCAGATCTGCAAGGATACCGTACTCGACGAGGTCGCTTTTGGCCTGGAGCTTGCCGGCATCGACCGTGCCGAGGCTCTGCGTCGCGCTCGACTCGTTATCGACCGCTTTGGCCTGCCTGCCGATGAGGCACCTTTCTCGCTTTCGCGCGGCCAGCGACAAATGGTGGCGCTTGCCTCCGTCGTAGTTGTTGAGCCCAAGATCGTCGTGCTCGACGAGCCCACGAGCGGCCTTGATTACCGCGAGTGCATGACCGTCATGGAAACCGTGCGCACCATGGCCGAGCGCGGCTGCGCCGTCATCATGGTCTGCCACGACATGGAAGTCGTATCCGACTTTGCCGAGCGCATCGTGGTGATGGCCGACGGCCGCATCCTCGAGCGCGGCCGCACGCACGAGCTGTTCTCGAACATCGAGCTCATGCAGCAAGCCTACGTTGAGCCACCTCAGGTCATAGAGCTTTCTCATCGTCTGGCATCCTCCGTCTCTCCCGTCTTTGCACAGGTGAGCGAGGTCACCGATATCGTTCGCATTACCGAGGAGATGGTCCACCGTGGTTAACGTCATCGACTATATGCCGGGCGACACACTGCTGCACCGCTTGAACCCGGTCGTCAAACTGGGCCTTGCCGCCGCCATCATCATCGGCATCTTCCTGTCCGACACCTACGTGGCGCTGTTGGGCTTTTTGGCACTCACCCTCGCACTGGGCGCCTATGCCGGTGTCGTCGACCGTCTGCTCTCGCTACTCAAGCTGCTGATTCCGCTCGCGCTTATCATGCTGGTGCTCCAGCTGGCCTTTATGCGCGACGGCAACATAGTGTGGGGCTTTATCACCGACACGGGCTTCATTACCGGATCGAAGGCCTGCCTACGCCTGTTGGGCGTGGCGCTGCCACTCATCCTCATGCTTATGGTGACCAAGCTCAACGACCTCGCCAACGCCTGCGTCGAGGTGCTGCACGTGCCATATCACTATGCCTTCACCTTTACCACGGCGCTACGCTTTGTGCCGGTGTTTGGTCAGGAGATGAACGCCATCATGGAAGCGCAGACCGCACGCGGCGTCGAGTACGACACCAAGAACCCCATCAAGAAGCTTAAGCTCATGCTGCCACTGTGCGTGCCACTGCTCATCTCGAGCGTGGGCAAGACCGATGCCACAGCCTTGGCGGCAGAACAGCGCGGCTTCTATCTGCGTACACGCGCCAGCTCGTACAAGCGCTACCCCATCAAGGTCCTGGACATCGCCGTGCTCATCGTCAGCATCGCCCTCATCGCCATCGGCTTCCTGTTCTAGTTCGTCACCGGCAGCAACCGCCCAACGCAAAAGGCCTCGGCTCGCACCAAACGAGCCGAGGCCTTTACTGTTTCACCAGATAAAACCTACCAAAATTAACCTGTCCCTTTTTGACAGGTCGGAAGCTAGAGGCGGTAGAGGGCGCCGCTGCGGATGATGGATTCGCGCACCAGGACATCCATGGCATCGAGGGTGATCTCGGGCATCTCTCGATACTTCTGCAGCACCGATAGCTCGGTGCAGGCCAGAATGACACGGTCGCAGCCGCTACGGGCGAACTCCCACATCACGCGGTCGAACTTATCCATATCGGGCTCACGTCCGGCCTTCACATCATCGTAGATAAGCGACATCACATCGTTCTGACGTTTCTCGCTGGGATAGACAACCTCAACACCCGCGGCCTCGCATTCGCGGCCGTAGACGCCCGCGCCCACGGTTCCGTCGGTGCCCATGATGCCAATCTTGCGCACCGGCTCGGCCGGCATACTCAGGTTGGGGTCGAACTCGCACTCCCCCATCACCGCACCCGCAAGGGCATAGCGCACCGACTCACGCGGCATGTGGATAATCGGCACCTTCGTAAACGACTGGATCTGGTCGTAGAAGTAGTGTGACGTGTTGCAGGGAATGGCAATGTGCACACAGCCCAGCGACTCGAGTGCCTGGGCACACTCTTTCATGGTCGCCAGCAGCTTGGCATGCTCGCCGGTCTTAATGGCAAGCGTGCGGTCGGGCATGGTCGACTTGGAGAGCACCACCATGTCGATATGTTCCTGATCGCAGGCAGCAGCCGTATGGCGCACCACCTGGTCGTAGTAATACGACGTGGCCTCGGCGCCCATGCCGCCGATAACTCCCAGCTTTTCCATCGCCGCCTCCTTGGTGACGCTTGCGCAATTGCGCGTATCATACCCGCACCCGCCCGATGTAAACCGGACGGGCGCCGCACTCATCTACTTGTAATACGTCTTGAACAGCTTAAAGTGGCGCAGCTTGGTGTGCCACATGCGCAGCCAGCGGTTAAAGACAAAGTCGCCCTTCATAAACGAAGGGTCGGCGCCCTTGCCTTCCTTGTCCAGGCGATGCACTTTAGCGCGCAGCTCGGAATCCTTGACGTACTTGTCGACGACGCCCATGGGGACGACCATCCACAGCGCCTCGTCCTGCGCCGTCACAAACTCCGGCTCAAACGGGCGGTTGAACACATACTCGTCCACCACATACTTGGCGACGTTAAAGCCGCTGTTGGTAACGTAGTAGTTGCTGCGACCTTGGCGCGTGTTGAAATCGAAGAACTTAAACGAGCCATCGCGCTCGTCATACTTGACGTCAAAGTTGGAATAGCCCGCAAAGTGAAGGTCCTCGAGCAGCTTGCGCACGCCACTCATAAGCTCATCATTGGGCTCGGTGATGATGCAGGCGTGATTACCGACGCCATGGGGCTGATGCTCCTCGAGCAGCACGTGACCCAGGCACATCATGCGAACCTTGCCGTTGCGATCAGAATAGCTGGTGAGCACGCGCATGTACTCGTCGTTGCCGGGCACGCGATCCTGCAAAATCAGGTCATCGGTGTAGCCACTGGCATAGGAATCGCGGATAACCTGCTCCAACTCGGCGCGGTCGGCAATCTCATAAGCCTTCTTCTGACCCTCGAACTCATGCTGCCACCACATGATGCCGTCGGAAGGCTTCAGAATCATCGGGTAGGGGAAGTCAATCTGGTCGAGCACTTCGGCAGGTGCCTCTCCTTGCGTGTTGAGCATCTGCGCAGTAAAGGTAAACGTATGCGGATAGGGCACACCGTGCTTCTCGCACAGCTCGTAGAAGATCTCCTTCTTCTGGCACTGCTCAAGCATGCTATAGGGCGCGTAAGGCGCAACGATGTTATCCGCCAGCTCGTTGGCATCCTTGGCCTGGGCCACCAGGGCAACATAGTTATCGCCGCAGCCCATCAGGACAATCGTCTTGTCGGCATGCGCCCGAGCGATACCGTTGACGGTCTTAAGCATCACGGGCATGGTGTCGATATCCACGTTAGGCGTGTAGTCGATAATCTGGCTGCGATACGCAGGGCCCGTCTGATACTTGCCAAAGACCAGGCTCTTGACCTGATACTCCTCGTAGAAGGCGCGCGCCACCGAATACGCGTTGATGTCGCCGCCGAGCAGCACGGGAATAAACTCGCGCTCTGTAAACTGCAATGCCATGGAAACTTCCTATCATGAACTGCCCACACGACGGGCGGTCTTTGTGCAACTGATTTATTCTAGCGTGCCGAGCCGCCGGCACCCAAAGCTCCACCGTATCTATGGCAATCGGCGTAATTATCCAGCATGAAGGCCAAGCTCACCGCGATGGGACCTTGTAGTTGCAAAACCCCACGTGAGGGCAACTTTTACAGCCAAAACCCTCACAAACAGGGTGCCGTAACGTTAAAGTTGAACTCTATGGTTTCTCAACAATTCACCATTCCCGCAGGTCAAGGCCAAAGCCTCAAGTTCAACTTGACCCTTTAGAACCTTTAAGGTTCAAGTTGAGGTCGAAAGCAGTAGTAGAATACACCTCGACCAATAACCTACGATTGATTGCAGAGGGACTGGATGCAGCATTCGAACCATCGCACCGCAGCGCTCATCGCGTCTAAGCCGGCTCGTATCATCACGAACGCCGCGCTCGCCGTCGCGCTGACGGCCACGCCGATGCTCTCCCCCGTCGCGGCCTATGCCGCCTCGCAGGCAACGCAGGATCAGCTTTCCGCCGCCCAGAAAAAAATCGAGGACGCTACGAGCGCCTACAACGACGCCCGTACCAAGCTCGAGGATCTGCAAAAGCAGATCGACTCCAATGAGGCGAACATCGATAAGATTGAGGCCGAGCTACCCGAGCAGCAGGCCAAGGCAGGCTCCGCCATGCGCGATCTGTATAAGTACCAGAAGGGCACCAGCCCCATCGTGAGCTTCCTGGTGAACACGCAGAGCTTGGGTGACTTTATCACCACCTGCAAATACACCAACCAGATTACGAGCTCGAGCGTCGACGAGATCGAAGAGCTTAACAAGATGCAGACCGAGCTCGAGCAGAACAAAACCGAGCTCGATCAGGCCAAGTCTCAGCTCGAGGGCGAGCAAAAGAATGCCGAGGACGCGCTGGCCCAGGCACAGCAGCTTCGCAACGAGGCGCAAGCGAAGGCCGAACAGGAAAATGCCGCCGAACTGGCTAAGCTCGAGGCCGACAAAGCCGCTGCTGCCGAGAAGCTCGCGGGCACCGGCGTGAGTGGCAATAACTCCAACAGTCAGGCCACCAACTCCAACACCACCATCGACACCACGGTGAACAACTCCAACAGCGGCAATTCCGATTACGACTCGTTCATTAACGAGTGGACGAGCCGCATCGACAACTACCTCGCCGGCTCCCCCATGGCGGGCCAGGGCTATAACTTTGCCGTCGCCGCCTGGAATACCGGCGTCGATCCCCGTTGGTCCCCCGCCATCGCCTGCATCGAGAGCAGCAAGGGCCTCTATTGCGCCGGCTCCTATAACGCCTGGGGCTGGAGTGCCCGCGGCGGTGGTTGGCGTAGCTTTGGCAGCTGGAGCGAGGGTGTCTCCGCCCACGTTGCCTACCTGGGCGCCAACTATGGCTCCACGCTTACCCCGGCAGCCGCCAAGAAGTACTGCCCGCCCACGTGGCAGGACTGGTATAACAAAGTCGCCGCTCAGATGAACCGCATCTAAGCGCAACTGCAAAGGGCCCCAATGGGGCCCTTTTCTTTTAGGTAGCGGAGGTATCGACGACGCCGGTCGCATTGGCAACCGCGACTATGACGATCATGCATAGGAGCAGCACACCCAATGCCTTGAGCCAGAGTTTCGCGAGTTTCTTGCCGCGATAGCTGTCGAGCAGTACGAATCGCCGACGAAGACGGCGCTTATCGAGCAGCGCAAAATGCATAAGCACCATAAGGCCATCGACAAAGAAAAAATACTCGATTATGAGAAGTCACGTCGGGTAGCTTTGGTTTGCTCCCGTGGGGTGAAAGACGGCAAAGTGACTTCCGGCAAAGAACACAAGTAGCGAGAAGCAGACAAGCGTATTCCAAATGCGCCCCAGAGACTCCGGAACGCGAGAGAGCAGACCGCATGCAACAGAGGCGGCAGGCCTAGGAAGCCCTGCGGGGTTCTGGAGCCCTTGGGGCGTCAACACCGTCTCCGAGTCTGGAGTACGGACGGGCGCAGGCGCAGGAGGCCGCACGGGGCGACTCAGATCGTATGCCGCGCGCGTAGCCCGTCCCAACGCTTCCGCACTCGCAAAACGCTTAGCCGGGTCGAGCGCCATCGACATGCAGATGACATCGGCAAGTGGAGTGGGAATGCCACGCGCCTCGCATTGCTCGCGCATGTCGAGCCCTGGTTTAGGGTCGATTCCCGTCAAGCAGAAGAACAACAGGGCGCCAAGTGCGTAGACGTCGCTGCGCACACTCGTCTGCCCAAACCCATACTGCTCGGGCGGCGCATAGGGTCGCGTGCCAAACTTGACGGTGTCGGCATCGGCGCCATCGCGCCATACGCGCGCGATCCCCAAGTCGATAATCACCAGCGATGAAAACGTCAGGCCCTCATCGAGCGTACGGCTCGCACCTGTCACGATGATATTCGATGGCTTGAGGTCGCGATGGATCACCGGCGCCGACGTCTCCCCCGCCATTGCAAAACCGGCGTGGAGCTCGCCCACGGCGTCGCAAAGGGCAGGATACAATTCACGTGCATAATCGGGGGTGGCTCCCAGACGGTCCACCAGCACCCCGAGCGTCTCTCCTTCGATATATTCCATAACCACGTTAAGCTCGTCGCCCACACGACGGCAATCGACGATTCTGGGCAGGTGCTCAAAACGCCCGCCCGCCCGCTGGGCGGCAAACAGACGCTCGTATGCCCCGCCGATTTGAGCCGAAGCATCGATGCGTTTACGGACAAAGGGGCCGAGCGAACCACCGCCGGTTCCTTCAAAGTACACGAGCTCAGTTGTTTCAACGGACGAGCGCTTAAGTACACGCTCCACGCGATAGCTGTCGTCGCGATCGAGCGACGCCAGGTGCTCGGCAAGCGCTGCGGTCAGCTCGTCATCGGGATATGTTGGGGTCTGAGCATCCATAGCCTCCATCATAGCGCAGGGCGCAGACACCCCATGGCATCCGCGCCCCGTTCGTTTGCATCGTTGTTCGGCAGCTCCGCCGGCTCAGATATCAGCCGCTAACTCACCGTCTCCTCGCCAAAGCGATACAGCTCCTCGTTGACCTTTTGGAGGCTGCACCCGCGATCGATGCAAAAGATGATAATCGCGTCACGGCGATCCTTGCAGTTGAGGACGCTCACCCCGGCAGCCGTCAGCGCACGGTTGGTCTCTTTGAGCGTCAGCGCCATCGCAAAGGCAATCTGCAGCACCTTATTGCGACTCGGGTGACGCGCACCAGTAAAGATCTGATAGCCAAAGGTCTCATTGAGATCGGCCATACGAACCACGCGAGAGCGCTCCAAGCCCTTTTCCTGCATCAGCTGCTTCAGGTAGTCCGAAAGCGACGGGGCGGCAAAGTCGTGCTCCCTGATATAGCCATCGATGTTCGGTGCATCGAGAAGCTCATTGAGCAACTCCTCAGTCAGCTTTTTATCGGGCATACGACTTCACCTCCCCCAGTGCATGCAACATGCTAGAAACCGCTTACGTCCGAACGCTCCCAGCTAGCAACCTGGTCGGGAGACACCGTACCCAGCGCCTCGAACTTCCAGGAGCCGCCCGCCTTCAGATGATTGGTGTTTGCAAGAGCCGTTCCAACCTGGTTGCCATCGGCATCATACAGAACATACTCAATCTGAATGTAGCTCTTTTCCTTGTCCGTGTTATTGGTCAGCGTGCCCGTGATCTTATAGGCAAACTGACTGGAGGTGTCTTCAGCCTCGTCAGCAATGGTATACGGTTCTTGCGGTTCTTTTTGCTCCTCAGCCTGCTGTGTCGCCTCGGCAGGTTTTGCCGAATCGCTCGCAGACGAATCGGTTGAATTGCCACCCATAGAGCCCACGGCACCGACGATAACCAGCACCACGATGACGCCTAGGACAATCTTGCCGATCGGCTTCTTTCCCTCTTTTGCCATTATTCATCCTTCCTACGATCCGGCTACCGCGCCGGCACACAGCACATCGTAGAAAGGATTGAACTTGAATTCATTAGCTGAGAGCTAAGGTTGCGGTAAACGGCCAATGCAGCTATCCAGACGCCGAGCAAACGCACTTTGCGTGACCGTCTGCTAGCAGCGCATCAACCCACCGTGACGGATTCCCCGGTAAAGGTGCTCACAAGCAACAGGATAAAGAAAACTAAATAGCTGATGCTCAATAGGTAGGCGACGACTAAAAAGATAGTCCATCCAACATTGGTCTTACCATCGGCACGACGTTGCTCGCGAGAACGGCACAGCCAGACCGTCACGCCAATGGCCACAATCAGCAACACGAGTGCCGCTGCTGCCACCCCGGCAAGCGCAAACATCACGCCAATGCTCACAGCAATAACCGGGAGCAGTAGCAAGCCACACCCGCATCCACCCGGGCTATATACGGCAGACTGTCGGCGTCGCCTCATCGTCGCCCCCATCATCTTTGAGCACTACAGTGCGATGGCCCGCTGAACAGGAACGATCTTATCGAGTTCCGGTTCGATCCGCCTTTTCTCGGCCTCAAGGTCAAACGCCACCTGAGCACGCAGCCAATAACCATCCGTCAGGCCAAAATAACGGCAAAGACGGAGGTCGGTGTCGGCCGTCACGCGACGTTTTCCCAAGACAATCTGCCCGATACGCTGAGCAGGAATCCCGGTCTCTTTCGCAAGGCGATATTGAGAAATGCCCATGGGAACAAGAAACTCCTCTTTGAGAAGCTCACCAGGAGTCACCGGCGACAGCAAATCGGCCGAAGTCTCATCACTTGTGATAATCGACGATTTCGACATTCCAAGCCATCTCCTGTCTCCACTCAAAACAGACCCGATAGCGCTCGTTAACACGGATGCTATATTGCCCGGCACGATCGCCCTTCAAAGCTTCCAGGCGGTTGCCCGGTGGAACGCGAAGATCATCAAGCGAAGCACAAACCTGCAGTTGGCGAATCTTCCTCAACGCAACACGCTCAAAGGGCACGAACCTCCTGACCCGCATACCCATGGCAAAGCGTTCGGTATCCTCATCTTTATACGATGCAATCATAGTATCGCCTTACGTTAGTAACGTCAAACGTTTCTATAGACTTACATCTCTATTATATCGTACGTTTGTTCGTGTTTTCTAGAACAAATACTCCTCCACGCCTTAGTCAAGCAAAAGCAATCGTTTGTAGACATCGAGGCCTTTGAGTAGGATTTCCTCGTCGAAGAGCATGCTATCGGTATGCAGAGCGCTTGTGGCATAGGCTGGGCAGCCATCAGCGTCGATCGGGTTTTCTTGTCCCTCTGGCACGCCCGTGCCCAGCAAGAAAAACACGCCCGGCAGATGGCGCTGATAGAACGCGAAATCCTCGGCGATTAGCAGCGGCTCGTCCGCAAGTTGCAGCTCGGACAAGGCAGGCGCAATGTGGGCGAACAGCTCGGGGTCGTTATCGACCGGTGGATAGCCCTCGGCAAAATTGAGATCGTACGTGCAGCCCGTTGCGGTGCACGCCTCATCGAGCACACGGCGTACGCCCTCGCGCGCACGGTCGAACATGGAGTCCGTAAACACACGCAGGCTGCCGGCAACATGAGCCTCCCCCGCCACCGCATTGCAGACGGTGCCAGCCTGCAGCAGGCCGAACTTACCAATGCAGGGCTCGTCGGCACCCAACTCGTCCATGAGCTCGCGCTCGGCAACCAAGAACTTGGCAGCCGCCAACGCCGCATCGTGCGACTCCTCGACCGGAACGCCATAAGTCTTAGCGATATGGATGCTCGTTCCGTGAATATGAATGTGCGTCTCACTCGAACGCGCCAGCAACGGACCGGAGCAGCTCGCCAACGTGTTCGCAGGCAGGTCGGGCCATACGTGGAACCCGAAGATGCGGTCCGCCCCGTAGCGCTCAAACACCCCACTCTCACAAACTGTCTTGGCGCCACCGATCGTTTCCTCGGCCGGCTGAAACACAAAGAGCACGTTGCGCTTAATGGCGCCCGGCCGCTCACAGATCGTACGGTCGACAAAGGTTGCCGCCGCAAGCGCCATGGCCATGTGTCCATCGTGGCCGCAAGCATGCATCTTGCCGGGATGGGTCGAAGCGAACGCTGCCCCCGTTGCCTCGGCAATGGGCAGCGCATCCATATCGGCGCGAATCGCCGTGGCATGCACGGCACCAACGCCAGCGTCGAAGAAAGCGCAGATGCAGCTGGGGCACGGATGGGTCACCTCGCAAGCGAGCGGCGCCAACACGCCCTCGATATAGGCGATAGTCTGCGGAAGATCGAAATCGAGCTCCGGAATGCGATGGAGATCGCGGCGATAGCGACGGAGTTCTTGGGGCTCGGTCATAGAGAATCCCTTCGTGAGGCACACCTGTTGCAACTTATTGTGATACAGGATTGTGGCACACATGTTTCCAGCATATCCCTGCATTTTTTAAACGTTATATACGAATACTCTTGTTTGGTAAAGTGCAACGTGGTAGGGTCGTTACCACTTGATAGAGGCGCGGGCACGAAGAGCCGCGGGCGAGCCGGCAGGCTTTGACCCCGCGGGGAGGCGAAACCCGCCGAACTGGGTTTTTCGGGCACGAACAGCCTGGTGGGCCTGCGGGAAACACCCGCAGGACTGTCTGCAGCAATGCGGGAGCGCTATCCGGACATTGGGTCCGCGCTATGCGGATTCGATGCGCAGGTAGCGCCGTCTGGATAGCGAGGTTTACGGGACATGTCATTGACTCCCAACGAGGCATATGCGGCCAAGCAGCCGTTTGTGGACAAGGAGACGCTCGAGCATATCGTCGAGCAGTTCCCCACGCCGTTTCATCTATACGACGAGGCGGGCATCCGCCGCAACATGCAAGAAGTGCGCGACGCCTTTGCATGGAACCCGGGCTTTAAGGAATACTTTGCCGTCAAGGCCAACCCCAACCCGGCGCTCATCTCCATTCTCAACGAATACGGCTGCGGCTGCGATTGCTCGAGCTATACCGAGCTCATGATCGCCCGCTCGCTGGGCATCACGGGACACGACATCATGTTCTCGTCCAACGACACGCCGGCGGCCGACTTTGAGCTCGCCGACAAGCTGGGCGCCATCGTCAACTTTGATGACATCAGCCACATTGAGTTCTTTGAGCGCGTTGCGGGGCCCATCCCCAAGACGGTCAGCTGCCGCTTTAATCCGGGTGGCCTGTTCCAGCTCTCCAATGGCATCATGGATAACCCCGGCGACTCCAAGTACGGCATGACCACCGAGCAGCTCTTCGAGGCCTTCCGCACGCTCAAGGCCAAGGGTGCCGAGGACTTTGGTATCCACGCATTCCTTGCCAGCAACACCGTCACCAACGACTACTACCCCAAGCTTGCGCGCATCCTCTTTGAGCTTGCCGTGCGCCTGGAGCGCGAGACCGGCGCACACGTCGCCTTCATCAATCTGTCCGGCGGCATCGGCATCCCCTATCTGCCCGAGCAGCAGGCCAACGACATTCACGCCATCGGCGAGGGGGTGCACGCGGCATACGACGAGATCCTGGTTCCCGCCGGCATGGGCGATGTGGCGATTTGCACCGAGATGGGTCGCTTTATGATGGGCCCCTACGGCTGCCTGGTGACCAAGGCCATCCACGAAAAGCAGATCTACAAGGACTATATCGGCGTGGACGCAAGCGCCGTCGACCTCATTCGTCCCGCTATGTATGGTGCCTACCACCACATTACGGTGATGGGACAGCCGGGTGGCGCCGACAAGACCGCAGCACCGGTCACGAACACGTATGACATCACGGGCAACTTGTGCGAGAACAACGATAAGTTCGCCATCGACCGCGAGCTACCGCAGATCGACATGGGTGACGTGCTCGTGGTCCACGATACCGGCGCGCACGGCTACTCCATGGGCTACAACTACAACGGACGCCTGCGCTCCGCCGAGGTATTGCTGCGCCCCGACGGATCGGCAGATCTCATTCGTCGCGCCGAGCGCCCGGGCGACTACTTTGCCACACTCGACGTGCTGCCGTGCGGCCGCGAGCTGCTGGCCAAGTCGCGCGCCGAGAGCGCCCGTCGCCGCGCCCAGGACGAACGCCTGGCCGTCGCCGCTCAATGGAACAAACGCATCCAGATCGCGGAAGCGAAGGAGAAGAACATGGATATCCGCAACCTCGAGGGCTCAATCGTCGCCCTTGTTACGCCGTTTAAAAAGGACGGCAGCGTCGACTTTGACGCGCTCGAGCGCCTTATCGATTTCCACCTGCAAAATGGCACCGACGCCATCCTCACCCTGGGCACCACCGGAGAGAGTGCCACGATGACCGACGACGAGGACAACTCCGTTGTCGCCGCAGTGGTCAAGCAGGTTGCGGGCCGAGTCCCCGTTATTGCCGGCTCGGGCTCTAACTCCACGCAGACCATGCTCACTAAGTCGCTCACTTACCAGGGCCTGGGCGCCGATGGTCTGCTGCTCATTACCCCCTACTACAACAAGTCTAACGAAGAGGGCATCTACCAGCACTTTAAGACCGTGGCCGATGCCGTGGACATCCCCTGCATTCTGTACAACATCCCCGGCCGCTGTGGCTGCGGCATCAGCGAGCGCAACGTAGAGCGCTTGGCCGCGCACCCCAACATCATGGGCATCAAGGAGGCCTCGGGCAACGTCGCCTACGCGGCCAAGATCGCCCACCTGCTGTCAGACGACTTCCGCATGTACTCGGGCGAGGATGCCCTCACCGTGCCGCTCATGAGCCTAGGCGCTTCGGGTACCATCAGCGTGTGGGCAGACGTTCAGCCGCAGCTCGTGCACGACATGTGCCGTGCCTATCTGGACGGCGACGTGGAGCGCGCCCGCGATATCCAGATTGCCGGTCAGCCGCTCATCAACGCCCTCTTTAGTGAGGTCAACCCCATCCCCGTCAAAGAGGCGCTCGCTCAGATGGGTATGATCGAGGCAAACTACCGTATGCCGCTGTGCCCCATGGCCAACGACACGCGCGCTGCACTTACCGATGCTTTGAAGGGAGCTGGTCTGCTTGATTAAGACCGTCATTATGGGAACGGGCCGCATGGGCTCGCTCATCCGCACTACCGCCGAGGGCATTGTCAACGCCGCTGGAGAGGCCGTTTTTGACATCGTCGCCCAGATCGGCTTCGACTTGTCCGAGCTCGAGAGTGCCCCGGCAGCCGACGTCATCATCGACTTCTCGAACGTCGTGACCTTCGACGCCGTCGTCTCCTATGTCGAGCGCACGGGCGCGGCGTTGGTCTCGGGCACCACAGGCTACACCCCCGAGCAGATGGACCGCCTGCGCGAGCTGGGCCAGAACACCCGCGTCATGCACTCCGGCAATTACTCCATCGGCATCGCGGCCCTGCGTCATCTGGTGGCCCAGGCCACGCGCGAGCTACCCGGCTTTGACTGCGAGATTGTCGAGACGCACCACAACCAAAAGGTCGACGCCCCCAGCGGCACCGCGAAGCTGCTGCTCGACGCCGTCGTTGAGGCCGAGCCCGAGGCAGGCTACCACCCCGTCTATGGCCGCGAGGGCATGTGCGGAGCGCGCGACCCCAAGGAGATCGGCATGCACTCGCTGCGCGGTGGCACCGTCGCCGGCGTGCACGAGGTGAGCTTCTTTGGCCAAGACGAGGAAGTCACGCTCACGCATCGCGCCACGAGCCGTCAGATCTTTGTCAACGGCGCCCTGGCAGCCGCCCAGAAGCTCGTCACCCGCGACCCCGGCTTCTACACCTTCGACAAGGTCATGTTTGCCTAACCAGGTATCAACCGTATCCACGCAAAGGAGAAACAGCATATGAGTAACGCAGCTGAGATGGATGCGCAGGAGATTATCAACTACATCGCCACCGCGCCCAAGAAAACGCCTGCCAAACTGTACGTGCGCGAAAAGCCGGGCATGAAGGTTGCCTGGGGCGATGCGCACGTCTACGGCGGCCGTCGTGGCAAAACCGTCTTTGGCGACTGGGAAGAGCTCAAGGCCATCCTCGATGCCAATGCCGACTCCATCGACTATTACGACGTCGAGAATGACTGCCGCAACTCCGCCGTCCCCATGCTCGACCTCAAGGGTATCAACGCCCGCATCGAGCCGGGCGCGATCATCCGCGACCGCGTCGAGATTGGCGACCGTGCCGTCATCATGATGGGCGCCATCATCAACATCGGCTCCGTTATCGGTGAGGGCTCCATGATCGACATGGGCGCCGTGCTGGGCGGCCGCGCCACAGTGGGCAAGAACTGCCACATCGGCGCTGGAACCGTGTTGGCAGGCGTCGTTGAACCCGCAAGCGCCACGCCCGTCATCATCGAGGACGATGTCATGATCGGCGCCAACGCCGTGGTCCTGGAAGGCGTGCACGTAGGCAAGGGCGCTGTCGTTGCCGCCGGCGCCGTGTGCGTCGAGGACGTCCCCGCTGGTGCCGTCGTGGCCGGTGTCCCCGCCCGCGTCATCAAGATGCGCGACGAGAAGACCGACAGCAAGACCGGCCTCGAGGAAGGCCTGCGCCAGCTGTAGGGTTGCGCGGGTTTACCAACCCGCGCAACAGCTCGACGCTGCAAACGCCCCAGAGCGGCAATCTGACGTTCAATCGTCGGGCATGACCAGAAGGTCAATGCCCTCCTCTTTCACGTCACCTTGCTCGCCTAGGGGCGTTTTCGCTGACGTATGCTCAGCCTGCGGCGCAATTCAATCCCATGCAAAAAGGCCGAAGCACCATCGGAGCTTCGGCCTTTGTTTTTTGCAGCGTCCAGGCGCAGTTTATCGATTCTCGATGCTGCCGATGTTTTTGAGCTCGATGGAGATGAGGCCGTTGGGTTCGTTGACGAACTCGATGTACTCGGAGTTCGAGCCCATCTCGGCCGGGAAGCTGATCTCAATACCCGTGTCGGTACGAATCTTGTGGTTGCGCACGGCCGCACGCTCGACCTGCTTGCGCTCCACGGGCACACGCTCGGGCACCTTCTCTTCGGTCAGCGCCGCACGTACGCTCTCCTTGATGACCGGTTCGTCCTCAAAGACCTCATCGACGATATCCCAGGGCGGCAGCTCCTCGTCATCCTCGACTTTCTCGGCGACGGCAGCCTTAACCTTGGCGAGCGCCACGGCCGTATTGGCACCGTGCTCCTCGGCGACTTCCTCGACCACACGCGTCACGGTGTCGATGACCTCCTTGCCTGATACGCCCGTGTCGCACTGCAGCAGGCCATCGGGGATAAGCATACGGTCCTCACCGGCAATCTTGCGCTTCTTGTCCACGTAACCGATCTCCATGGTGCTCGCACGCACGATGGCATAGCTCGGCACCTTTTGCGAGGGGTTCGGCAGAATGGCGTAGTGGCGCGCGATGTCGTTGCGCACCTCCCCCTCCTCGCGGCCCACTTCGTGCATAAAAGCCTGCTTGGAGCCCAGCAGCATCACGGCAAACCAGCGGGCATCCTCATCGTCGTCAAAATCGGCCACGAGCACGTCGGTTGACTCGGCTTTCTCGGCTTTGGTGAGCTCGGAGGAGATAAACTCCGCAATCTGCTGCGACAGGTCCACGAACTCGCGCTCGCCAAAGAAATAGCCCTTGAGCTCGCCGCCAAACGCAGAGTTCTCGGCAAACGTGGCGCGTTTATTGTCGGCCGAGGTACGTGCGCGGCGCAGATGCGTGGTCACGAAGTTGCGCACGGTACGGCTCTCGATATCGAGCTCGCGCTGGCTCATAACGTTGACGGCAGAGTCAAAGTCCAGGATATGCAGAATCGCGTGATTGATTTTCATATACGGCATTCCGTTCTAGATCGATTTCGGCACGAACCAGTATAGCGGTCGAGCCCGCCCCAGGCGCATCGAAGCTTGGTGCATCGGGGACAGGTTGCTTTGCACCAATGGTTAGCGCAGGAGCTCGGATTGCCAAGCCTCGAGCTGTTCTGCCAAACTCTTGCCGGCAGCGGGCATGTCGATCTGGGGTCGTTTGGGCAGCAGTGCGCATTTAAGGATTGCCACGATAGTCTGCGAGACAAAGCGTCGCGTATCCTCGTCAAAGCCTTGCGCAGCCTGGAGCATCACGGGCAGGCTCTCGCGCAGATTCCCGGCGATATCCGCAAACCGCTCAGCACCCGTAGCCTCAAACACGGAGAACAACGCATCTACAAAACGCTCGCGCTCGCTAGGCGACACTGCAAGCAGCATCTCGCGAATGGAGCCATCAACGTATCGAGCACCGGCGGACAGGCGCTCACAGTACACGAAGTCGCGACCATCAACCACCCAGCTAAAGGGATTGTGCTGCAGCAGGCTGAACTCGGTGCTCTCAACGATGGCATAGTCCTCCTGTGTCTCGAACATCATGCCAAAGATCGACGACCGAGGTAGCGTCTTGTCGATTCGACCGCAAAGATCGGCAAAGGCGTTGCCGTTCAGAAACTCCTCGACGAAGCCCGGACCATCATGGGAATACACCCGTTCGATTCGCTCGCGGGCGACATCGGAGCACATCGCCGCACCGTACACCGCAAGGTTTCCACCCTTGGAATGACCTCCGCACAAAAGCGGCCCGTCAATCGCATCCGCCGCCTCGTCCACATAACGTACCGCGGATTCCTGGGCCGGCACAGGACACCGAAACGCCATGTTAAAGTCCTCTTTCCAGCCCACAATCGTGCTGTCGGTCCCCCGGAAGGAAAGATAACTAAACCCCGCCGGAAACCGGAACGCCATGGCTGCAAACTGCTCTGTCGCTACCACATCGCTCACGGCACGATAGCCGCAAACGTGCACGCCACGGTAACGAGGGTTTGCTGCCACGGCCTCCAACAAGGCCCTGCTCCCCTCTGGATCCCACAAGTCGTCAATCATGTCCCGGTAGCACTCGGCACGCAGCAGTTCGCGTACGTCTAGGCCCTGCCAGTTCGTCAGCTCCGCCATATCACCCGGCAAACGCAAATAGGACAACCACGCAAAGACCAGGCTATCCACCGCGCAGAACGACCGCTCCTCAAACGGATCAAACACCGTCTGGGCATATGTCAAAAAATTAGGCGAATCCGACATGACGCTCCCATCAACTATGGTGCATTGGGGTCAGGTTACTTTGCACCAAAAAGGCGCCCGGGCCGTGTGGACCCGGACGCCTTCATTGTAGCTTTTCGCTCTAGCGAGCTTGATTTAGCAGGAGAAGTCGACGCTGTCGATGATGTCCTTGAGGGCCTTGGCGGAGGCGGTGAGCTCATGCTGCTCGTCATCGTTCAGCGGCACGGGGACGCGACAGACGACGCCGTCGCGGCCAACGACCGTCGGCATGGAGATGGCAAGATCGGACAGGCCATACTCGCCCACCATGAGCGAGGAGACGGGCAGAACGGTCTGCTCATCGCGCATGACGGCGGTGCAGATGCGCTTGACGGCCATGGCGACGCCATAGTAGGTGGCGTGCTTCTTCTCGATGATGGTGTAGGCGGAGTTCTTGACGTCCTCGGCGATGCGCTTCTCGGCAGCCTCATGCTCCAGGTGGCCGTGAAGCTCGCAGAAAGTGTTCAGCGGCACGCCGGCAACCTGGGCGCTGGACCAAGCGACAAACTCAGAGTCGCCGTGCTCACCCATGACATAGGCCTGGACATCGCGCGGGTCAACCTCGACGTGGGCACCAAGCATCTGCTGCAGACGGCCAGTGTCGAGCACGGTGCCGGAGCCGATGACATGGCCCTCGGGCAGGCCGGACATCTTGATGGCGGCATAGGTCAGAACATCGACCGGGTTGGAGACAATGAGCAGAATGCCGTCGAAGCCAGACTTCTTAATTTCGGGAATGATGGACTTAAAGATGTTGACGTTCTTGTTGACCAGGTCCAGACGGGTCTCACCGGGCTTCTGGGCAGCGCCAGCGGTGACGACGATCATGGCGGCGTCGGCGACATCGGAATAATCGCCGGCGTAGATCTTCATCGGCTCGGCAAACGTCATGCCGTGCGCGATATCCAGGGCCTCACCCTCGGCGCGGTTCTTGTCCACGTCGATGAGGACCATCTCGGAGAACAGACCGCTCTGCATCAGCGCGAACGCCGAAGACGAACCGACGAAACCGCAGCCGACAATAGCGACCTTCTTCTCGTTAACCATTAGAAACTCCCATCTCTCTCCACAAACAAGCCACCCGGGAACGACCCGAGCGGCTTGTCGTAATCCCAATACATCCAATCGGGACTTTGATTATGCTCCTATTCGCAGCCAAAAATCGACCGTTTACCGAAATTGTTTGCAGGATTCGTAAAATAACTGCACGAAATCGGTTTCGAGCTATTGACGAGTCGAAACAGGTTTCTAATACAGACCCGCCTCGCGGATGGCCTCGACAGCCAAAGCAATCTGATCGGGCGGCAGGACCAGCGCCATGCGCACGTGCCCCTCGCCCGAAGGACCAAAGCTCGCGCCCGGCGTCACCACAACGCCGGACTTCTCCATGAGCTCCTCGCAAAACGCCATGGAATCGGTGCGACCACCGGGAAGCTTGGCCCACACAAACATAGAGCCATGCGCGTTGGGACGCTCCCAGCCCAGGCCCTCAAGACCGTCGCACAGGGCATCGCGGCGCTCCTGGTACTTCAGACGCTGCGCCTCGACCTCATCGCGCGGACCGTTCAGGCAGGCGATAGCAGCCTTCTGGATCGGGAAGAACATACCAAAGTCGATCTGGCCGCGCAGCTTGGCAAAGGCCGAGACCACATCCTTGCGACCGACCAAAAAGCCGATACGCGCACCGGTGACGTTAAACGACTTGGAGAGCGAGAAGAACTCAACGCCCACCTCGAGCGCGCCGGGATACTGCAAGAAGCTGCCGCCCGGCTCGCCGTCGAACACGATGTCGGAGTATGCGTTGTCGTGAACGATGAGCAGGTCGTGCTCGCGGGCGAAAGCGATGATCTCCTCGTAGACCTCGGGCGTGCCCACCGAGCCCACCGGGTTGGCGGGCAGCGACACAATCATGTACTTGGCACGATCGGCCACCTCGGGATCGATGCCCGCCACATAGGGCAGGTAATTGTGCTCCGCCACCAGCGGATAGTACTCGAGCTTGGCATCGGCGATCTTGGCACCTGCCTCAAAGACCGGGTAGCACGGATCGGGAACCAGAATGGTGTCACCCGGATCGAGCAGGGCAAGGCCTAAATGGCCAACGCCCTCCTGCGTGCCGTTGCACGACTGCACCATAGACGGCGTAATGCCCGAAACGCCAAAGCGACGCTCGTAGTAATCGCACACGGCTTGCTTGAGTTCGGGCAGGTCGCGCAGGGCATACTTCCACATCTCGGGGTCCTGGGCCGCTTGCGTGAGCGCCTCGACCACGTGGTCGTACGGCTTAAAGTCGGGCGTGCCCACGCTCATGTTGTAAATGGTCTTGCCCTGAGCCTTCAGCGCAAGCAGTTTGTTGTTGAGAGAGGCGAAGACCTCCGCGCCAAAGCGGTCGAGACGCTGCGATGCCTGCATGGTGCCACCTTTCGATATGAAAAACGCGGCGCTCCGACAAGAGCGCCGCGCGATACGGGCCATCAGATTGCAAAAGTGTAACGCTTGCACCCGCTGTTTTGGTTCAATTTGGCAACCTTAGTCCATCGGATTGAGCGCGTCAATCTGGGCAAGCCACAGGCGCGAGCTGGCGTCACTCGGCATGCGCCAATCGCCGCGCGGGCTGAGCGTGACCGAACCCACCTTGGGGCCATCGGGCAGGCAGCTGCGCTTAAACTGCTGGGCAAAGAAGCGACGGTAGAACGTACGCAGCCACGTGTGAACGGTCTTGACGTCGTAGGCGCCCTCGAAGCTCTTGAGCGCCATGCGGTAGATCTTGCCCGGCTCAAAGCCAAAACGCAGCAGGTAGTAGAGGAAGTAGTCGTGCAGCTCGTACGGGCCCACCAAATCCTCAGTCTTCTGCGCAATCTCCCCGTCGCCCGTGGGCGGCAGAAGCTCGGGGGACACCGGCGTATCGAGGATATCGAGCAAGACCTCGGCAATACGCCCGCCAAAAACATCAGCGGCATAGCGCACCAGATGGCGCACAAGCGTCTTGGGCACGCTCGCGTTGACGGCGTACATGCTCATGTGGTCGCCGTTGTAGGTAGCCCAGCCGAGCGCCAGCTCCGACAGGTCGCCCGTGCCGATGACAAAACCGCCGGCCTGATTGGCCAGATCCATCAGAATCTGCGTACGCTCGCGGGCCTGGCTGTTCTCGTAGGTCACGTCCTGCACGGCCGGATCGTGCTCAATGTCCTTGAAGTGCTGCTCCACGGCCGCGTGGATCGAAACCTCGCGGAAGCTCACACCCAGGTCGCGGGCAAGCGACTCGGCATTCGACTTGGTGCGATGCGTCGTGCCAAAGCCGGGCATGGAGACCGCCGTGATACCCGTGCGCGGCAGCCCTAGCGCATCGAAGGCACGCACGGTTACAAGCAGTGCCAGCGTGGAGTCCAGGCCGCCCGAAAGACCGATGACTGCAGCCTTGGTACCCGTATGGGCAAGGCGGGTCTTGAGGCCCGCAGTCTGCAGATTGAGAATAGTCTCGCAACGCTCGGCCAGATCACCGTGGTCGGCCGGCACAAAAGGCGCGCGAGGGAAGACGCGGTCGATATCGCAGGCATCGCGCAGGACAGGCTCTTCGGCCAACACGCCCTCAAACGAAAACTCAACGGTCGTGGCCTCCGGCGCATCGTCTGCGCGGGTCCACGTCGTCGAGCGACGGCGCTCGGCAACCAGGCGGTCAAGGTCAACATCGGCGACGGCCATATCGCAGGTAAGCAGTTTAGTCGCGGCGAGCTTGGAGCCGTTTTCGTAGACGAGGTTCTCGCCCGCAAAGACCATGTCGGTCGTGGACTCGCCCTCGCTCGCATCTGCATAGGCATAGGCGCAGTACAGGCGCGCGCTTTGATTAGAGATAAGGCTGCGGCGGTAATCTGCCTTACCGATAATCTCGTCCGAGGCCGACGGGTTGAGAATCACCGTCGCACCGGCAAGCGCCATCTCGGTCGAAGGGGGCGCCGGCACCCACAGGTCCTCACAGACCTCAACGCCCAGCACCAGGTCCTCGGCGCCCTCATCACAGCAACGGTAGACAAGCCCCGAACCCAGCGGGACCGGACCCTGACCGGCAAATTCAACCCACACGGAATCCGCAGGCGCCGGAGCAAACCAACGGCGCTCATAGAACTCGCCATAGTTGGGCAGATACTTCTTGGCCGTGAGGCCCAAAAGCTCGCCCGCGCAGCACACGGCGGCACAGTTGTAGATATTCTCGGCAACTGCAACGGGAAGGCCGATGGTAAAGACAATCGGCAGCTCGCGAGTTTCATCGAGAATATGTGCCAGTGCGGTCTCGCAGGCATGCAGTAATGTGCGGTTATGGAACAGATCGGCTGCGGTATAGCCAGTCAGATTAAGCTCGGGCAACACCAACGCACGAACGCCACACTCGGCAGCATCGCGAACAGCCGCCAGCACAACCTCGGCATTGCCCTCGACATCGGCAACGCGAATCTGCGGCGACGCCGCCGCCACACGCAAAAAGCCATCGTTCTTATTAACCGAAACGCAGCATTGCCTTGTTGATCTGGACACTGGAGGCCCCTTCTACCCTGAGATTCAGTCTAACGGACGTTCACATATCTCTATCTAGCCAAAGCAACCTCCCAGTTTACTGAGACGCCAACCTGTGCTAAGAGCATGTATTCCAAAAATATCTTTAATTAAAAAAGGAGAAATCGATAATCGACTTCTCCTTTAAGCGAGGCAAGTAAATTCCAAAACTAATGGCAGAATTTATCCATGTAGTCCTCAAAGTCGAACACTTCTACCACGACGCCCTCTTCCTGAGACTCTTTCAGTTGCTCCAAGAGATCTTTGTTAATAACGTCCATGCAGAAACCTCCTCTATCTAATCAATTGTAGTATATCTGCTTTCATGCAATTATCAACCAACTTGTTTAATTGCTCCTCGTTTGCCGATAGTCCCTCTTTTTTCAAAATGTCGCGCACCTCGTTCTTAGTAATCGGCTTTTCAAACAACGAAAGCAAAGCGAACGAAAAATCATTAACCGCACACATTCTATGGGTGGCACAACTCAGTAGTACTCTTAACCCCTCTTTTGAGCGTCCGACTTCTTTAACAAACGAACTTTTAACCAATTGAAAACCATTATCGTGCATTACATAATCGGCATCGATATTTGTATTCAGCAATCCATAATGCAACAGTTCTTCTATCGCCCTTGTCAGCTCGAGGTCGCCCTGATCAAGAATAAGAGAAATGCTACAATCGGCCTCCAATAAACGGGCCAACTTAAGATATACCAACTGGGAAACAGCATAGACATGATGGTATTCAGAATTATAGAAGTAGGCAAATGGCTCAACGAGCACGACAGAGGTCTTGGAATCCAGCCAGATTCGATCAGCTGGATTTAGACTAGTTAGCCGTCGCTTTACTTTGGTCAAATGTCCCTTATACCTGACAGCGTGAATAGAATCTAGGATCCAGGTCACCTCTGAAATATGAAGCCGCTGGGGCAAGTCAATTGTGTCGCTACCGTTTATGACCTCTTGCATATAAAAATCAATATGATGCTCATCAGATAAGGATTTTGCTTCATTTAAAGTTAAACCAGTGCCTGAAACATAATCCACTTCGAGGCGCAAATCCTCATATTGGGACTTCGGCATTACAGAGACACCATACTTATCGGGATGATTCCAAACATCCGACCCCATAACGAGACCAAAATTCGTAAATCCTCTCGTGGAATATGGAACACCACATACCTGTTTTGAATAATTCAAAACATTCTCTGTATAAGCTAAGGTGTTCAGAGCCTCTTCTTTAGTTTCGGTCGGAAAGCCAATCATAAAAAATAGATGAACAGGAATACCCGCATTGAGACAATCATGGATATTGCGATCAATCCAATCAACTCTCGTGTTCTTCTTCATTAGATCAAGAACTCTTTGGTTATATGACTCGAGGCCAAACTGAATCTGCCTACATCCACTTTGGTATATCTTGTTAAAAACGTCTGTACTTAGGGTTGGAGAGAACCTCGTTTCTCCATGCCAGAAAAACGTTTTTCCCGATGCGTTTATTTCATCCGCGAGTTGCTCCATTCTTTTGCCTTCGAATGTTTCATCCACAAAAGAGAAAACTCTCGTGCCGTATTTTTCATTTAACCGACACATTATTTCAAATACTCTCGATATAGGCATCTTTCGGTAACAACCACCGGTAGCACCGGGAATGGTGCAGAAGGCGCAATGATTAAAACACTGCCTAGAGGAATAAACCGGCAATATTAACTCAGGCATGAAGTATTTAGAAAGGGCGAAGCCATCGAAATCGGGAACTGTATCGTTGATAAATGTTTGCTCAATCCGATGGTTTTTATATATCTTTCCACCTTTAGCATGGCAAAGGTTTGGAACACAGTCGAGATTGTCATCACCAGAGTCAAGAGCCTCAAGAAGACGTGCAAGCGGCTCTTCGCCGTCATACATCATTATCGAATCAATGTATTCAAAAAAGGGATGCCATTCTTTCATGCAGTCATCTGCTAAACGAGTAATGTAATTGCCGCCCAATGAGACGTGTTTAACAGATGGACATTCTTCTTTAATCAGTTTCGCTAACGTAACTGCAGAAATCAATTGGAAACAGCCGCTCACCGAAATCCCAATAAACTCGATTTTTTCCCTCTGAATACGCTTAAGAAAGGCAGTTTCATAGAAGGAAATAAACGGATTATGCAAGGTATCCGCAAGCGATTTCATTATTTCTGGTGTCGAATAATAATCATAGGGCAGATCTATGGAGTTGAACGTGTATTTAACTCCATATGAGACGTGATTTATGATATAGAGTGCATTTCTAAAAATGTTTTCAGCATATTGTCTTTCTTTTAGATTAAAGTATCTCTTCGATCTGAAAATATCTTTTGCCTCGTCAACATTAAGTGCCGACTTTTGTATCAACTCGATTGTTAATTGAACATTCGAACTAAACGAATCCTTTGATTCCCGATACCTTTTACAGCACTCTTCGACATGTCTAAAAGATAGGAGGTCATCGTAAAATTCCACGTTTAAGTCAACAATGTCAACTTTGTATTGTTCAACCTCTTGAAGATATGACTTCAAAACAGGCAAGGCAAGATACGGCCCCACTGGACTCCATCCTGGGGGAAATACTAAAAGCGTTTTAGGCATATCAACGTCACATCTTTCGCAAATAATTCAATTGAAACACAACTACCATCATAATTGAAAATACACCAAGTCCTGTAACGAGAATTGAGAACATCGCGATGCTCGTGAACAGCGAAACAAGAAGTGTTGAAATAACAACAGCAACCGATTGCAAAGACTCCCTAATTGAAAACAGGCTTATCGATTCAGATCCGTCTCTCGCCAAATCCTGCAGCGATGTTATGAGAAGCACATCTTGAATGGCGTTTCCGGCACCGACGATAAAAAGGAAAATAAACGATATCCCAGACGCATAGCGATAGCCAAACGCCAGATATGCACCGAGCGCAAGATACGTCACAAAACAATATGATTTAACGCAATCGGAACCACTGATTAAACGACCATATATTGTATTTCCGAACAACAGTCCGATTGTAAGACTACTCTGAAGGAATCCGTATTGTATCGATGACGAGTCAAATTGCAATTGCGCTATAGCTGGCAAAAGAGAATTCAGAGAGCCGAATGCCACGCCACTAGAAATATCGATTAATAGGAAACCAATTGCCAAGTGCTTCGCGCTAAGATCACTAAATGCAGTCCTGTTTTTTTCATTTTTGCTTATTCCCTCTTTATCATTAACCTCGATAACCGACGGAACATCTCGCAGCAACCAGAACGACGCGGCAAAAGAAAGCGCGTCTAATGCAAGAACAGCCTCCGCCCCAAATTGAGCGACAACAAAACCGCCGGCAACTGGCCCCAGAACCATCATCAAATTCTGCAGGAACCCAAACGAATTATTAATTACGTCGCGATTGATACTATTCGTATTGGCTCTTAACAACGAGTAAAAGCAGGGCATTTCTACCGTTCGGCAAAGCGATACCGCGCACGTAATAGCAAACATACTCCATTTACTATCAACAAAAATATAGCAAACGAATAATCCCGCGCGAATTAAGTCTGCCAATCTCATGGCCTGCAGTGTCCCGATACCCATCTTCTGAGGCAGCTGCGCGAGCGCAACTGAAAACAGAGAGGGGGCAAATCTGCAGCAGACCATCAAAGCAGTTGCAGAAACATCGTGAGTTACCTCGTAAATCAGCATTGGCAAAGCAATATTCGCACACCAATTGCCTATTTCGCTTATCCCTCTAGCAATATATAGGACCCGAACCGGACGGCTAGCTCTCAATACCGTGAACATCACGATTAACCTCGTATTTCAGGCCTCGTTCATCCCTTAATAGGAATCCATAATCAACCAAGTACCGCCTCAACACGGCATAATCAGGATAGAGCTGTGACAGCACACGATTAACCTGAAGCTCCGTATAACTTGTATTTAATTCAAAGAAAGAGACGGCCCATAGCAGCATGATTCTTTTATAGCTTTCCTTTTTTGGAATTGAAACCAGCTCGCCATTCTTGAGAAATCGTTTTTTAAAGTCTATTAGCTCATCCATTCACATCCTCCATTTCATACGCATCTAATACTAAAAATGCATACGCTTTAGGTCATCGCATTCAGCTTCTTTATTCGAACTAAACTCGAACTAATTTATTTGCTCAGACACTCTTCGAAAGCTCGTTTTTCACTCTGAGTAAAATGCCCTTCCCAGTCAGTCCACGAACAGGAAGGCAACTCACAACGAGCGGAGTCGAAGCCCTCTGCCGTCGGTCGTTCAAAATGCACGATAACCTTTTCGGTATCGCCATCGATAATCAAGTCAGAGTGAATGACCTCGGTACCATCTTCGAATGTCATATACGGGTACATCACGTAAACCACCTCGCAATCATAAATCCAGTTTAGCATCAAGCTATTACACCAAAGACAGCGAGCCCCCTTGATGAGTTGATGGTATCTGTTAAATGTCACGTACGATTCACATCTGGTGGGTACCCTGATGGCTACACAAAACGAAGCAGATTTACACCGGGAGGACCCCGTATGACGACTGAATACACCGACGCGCCGCGCACGCGCGTCATGACACCGGCATCGCTCAACAACGGCGCGCACGAGAACCATTCCATCGGACAAACCATGGCCATCGCGCCCAAAAAGGGCCTGTTCGACGACATCTCTATTCCCCAGATCATCGCCGGCGCCGCAGCTGCCGCCACGAGCGTCGCGCTTGCCTCCAAGATTGGTATCGCTGGTTCAGTAATTGGTGCCGCCGTGAGCTCGGTCATCACCGTTGTGTCCTCGCAGGTCTACCGCCACTTTATCTCTGCCAGCGCCGAAGCCCTCAAAGGTACGCACGCCGCCGTCGACTACCCCGCCGGCGCCTATGAGCCCGTTGAGCTTAATGCCGAGGAGCACCTAGGCGGCGCCGCGACTACACAGGAAATGCGCCAGGTCGCGGGACGCGCGACCACGGCGCGCGTCGCCCCCAACAGTCTGCGCGCCAAGGCGGCAGCAGAGCGCAGCCAGACGCAAAAGAAGGTCATTATCTTCTCGATCGCCATCGCCATCGTCGCAGTTATCGCCTGCGCCGGCGCCATCCTCATCACCACCGCCGGTGAGGGTCTGGGCGAGCGTCCCGAGCCAATCCTGTCGTCGCGCACGACCGAGAGCGATGCAAATGGCAACACCCAGTCGCAGGATCAGCAGGCACAGACGGACGACACGCAAGACAGTTCTGCCTCTGCCAATTCGTCCTCGAACACCCAAAACCAATCGCAGGGCACCGATTCCTCTACGGCCAACAGCGGTACGCAATCCGGCACGACCGACTCAAGCCAAACGACTGACGGCTCTCAACCGAGCACGGGCGACCAGACGAGCGACACCACGTCGGGAACGGGCACAGCAAACAGCAGCAACAGCAATTCGAGTGGCACCACATCGGGCACGACATCTGACAGTTCAAGCCAAGGCACGACATCGGGCAACTAAGCACGTTTGCTTCTCATAGAGAACCGATCTGTATAACGGGCGCGAACCGGCAACGGTCGCGCCCGTTTGCCTTGGGCGCCGAGGTAGCACGCCCCGTGCGATGGTAAGATGCTTTGGTGTGTAAAGAGGAGATTTGCCATGAGCAAGACAATAGTTAAGCCCACGCTATCGCTGGGCAACCACATCTATCTGTATCGCCTGCTGCGCGATGCGATTGGATGCGGCAAGCAAACGTTTATGACGCAGGTCGAGGAGGCGCTCGCCACCGGCGACATGGCCGCTTATGACCTGGGCTTCGAGTCCACGCGCGAGTTGCTCGAGGAACTCGACGACTGCATTAAACTGACCGTCTTTAAGGGCGGCCGCCTGTATGCCACCGTCATCGCCAACGAGGCCTGGGATACCGCCCTTGCCAAAGGCGAGGACAAGCCCAAGGCAGCCAAGGGCACCAAGCAGTCCTACAAAAAGAAAAAGCGCGGCGAGAAAGACCTCAAGGCTGTACGCCCCAAGCACGTTAAGCGTCCCGAGCCCGTGGCCGAAGTCGCTCCGGAGCCCGAGCCCGAGACAGAGATCGAAGTCGCTATTGAGGTAGCAGCAGAAGCCGAAACCGAAATCGCCGCCATGACCGATCCCGAAGTCATGTCAGAGCAGGAAGCCGCTGTGGAGCTCAACGAGGCCCCCAAGTCGACAACCGAAGAAGCCGCTAACCAACCCGAGACGTCTGCGTTCCAAAACGGCGATGTCTTTGGCAACGAGGCCGAGGACGATCAGTCCGACGAGCCCGCCGATCAAGGCGCTACCGAGTCGGCGCCGGAGCCCGAGACGCCGCAGCCCGCCATCTCGCTCACGGTTGTCTATGACCCCGAGAACGCCAATGCCGGCATCACCACCATGGCATCCACGCCGGTCGAAGCAAAGCTGCCTGTCGAGGCAGAGGACGCCCCGCAAGCCGATGCCAAAACCGAGACTGAAGACACATCCGTCTCCGTGGAACCGACAGATTCCGCAGTTAAGCCGGAACCGGTGCCTGAGTCTGCACCCGTCATCGAGTCCGCATCCGAACCTGTCTATGACCAGATTCCCGCACCGGCTCCGGTCCCCGCTGCAGCACCGGCCCCCGCACCCGCAACGCCCGCCATCCCCGAGGACTTCCCCGTCGATTTCGCAACCGAGGTCTTCTGCCCCGGCCCGCTTCTGCACCAGTTGTCGACCTATCTCCCCTACGGCGCCGACACGCTCGGCATCGTCGGCGAGTACTACTGGATCGCCCGCGAACGCGGCGCCATCGAGGCCGCGCGAAACCGCGCAAGCTTCCCCCTGCGCTACACGCAGGCCGGCGAGCGCCACGAAGTCACCGTACGCATTCGCCGCAACACCACCGGCGGCCTCGGAGCCACCTGGGCCATCGACAAGGTCGAAGCCCCGGTCGAGTAAAAAACGGCCTCGGATAGCCAATTGACCATCCGAGGCCGTTTGAATTCAGGCCTTTTAGTTGTCATCGGCGCATATAGACACCAGAGAAGCAAGCTCATCCTCAAGTTGCGGAGCAAAGTATCTAAAAGAAACCTGCGCTCCAGTCGGTATCGACTCAATCATATTCGCAGCATTATCTGAAACTCGGTACGATGCAGTTTCACCTGTCTTCAAATCCTCTATTGAGCAGACAGCGTCTTCAGCATCAATCGACCTAAGCACGCCTTTTCCTTGTAACATCACATCGGCATGCCCGCCAGCTATTTCTAATGAACCTGAGTCTGTCGCAGTCACTTCTCCGGAACCTCCGCGCGATATCTCTTCCTTTGTTGAACAGCCCACCAATGAAGCCATCAGCACCAAAGACAGAGCTAGACGAATCGCCCTACTTCGAAAAAGTCGTTCCATAAGTCCACGCATAATAGCTCTGATCATACTTCAGGAAGGATAAAGATGAATTCCAGCCGTCCGCTATGCCAATCATCTGCCTTGTCTCTCCAGTTTTCTTACCAGTAAGTGTGGCGTAAGCCTCCGCTGTTACAGAATGGGCTGATCCGTTGTACAAACTCGCATGTAAAACATTCGGTCTATTAGAGTTAATCTCATTTTGAATGCTCACGATAGCCGGAGAGGAGACAGTGCGGGCGATAAGAGTACTTCCTCTGCTTGCGCAGTAATTTGTAAACCCCGTTGCACAGGTTGATATCGGCGTTCCGCCCAAAACAACGCCGGGAACAGTCTGTTCTTCATCGGAAAGAGCATGGGTATTGGTGTAATTCCATATCTGCATATATTGCGAAGGGTCGCTATATAAATTGGCAATGCCATACAGTTCCGCAACGTTCGAAAAAGCTGTCACCATACAAGCATAGTGGGCAGTAAGCCTCTTAATCTCGCTTTCATCATATGACATAAACTGAGAAATGGAACGAAATCCAGATACTGTGTAATCCTGCATTTGAGTTGCGTAAATTACGACATCGTTCCAGCTTGAAGGTTTATTCGATAAAACGACAGGCCGTCCTTCTATGGAAACAGCCGGGATTGTTCTTCCGCAATTTGTTGTTATTGAACCGTCCAAAGATTGCACACCGAATTCGAATGGATTGATCATTACGACTGGGTTATTGAAAGAATAAGACTCAACACCAAGATCTCCTCCCCGATCCATAGGGCTGACTAAGCCGTCTCCAAAACGATATCCCGTAAGTATTTCATCATCTGAAGCATCTAAAACCAAATAGCCCGCGGCTCTATTGAATGTCACAACCGGAACAATGTAGCCAAGCGGGGACCCATCAACGTCTACAAAAGGAATAGGGTCAGAAGGCGTATACGAAGAGCCGAGGAGTCCCTTTATATATTTATCGGCAAGCTCTTGCGCAATTTCTGAAGTAAATTGTATCTGCTCACCATCAATATTGCCCGTCGAAGCAAAAACCTCTTTCGGACGTGCGGCTAAGGCGACAATTGAAGACGCGACAAGTTGCAGAAAACGACGACGCGAAAGCATATGTTCTTCTTTCTAGAGGAGCGACTTATAAGATACTCCCATTCTATAACCTTTTTTGTAACGTTACAGCACTGGTTATATTTCAATTCGATTTGCTTATGTCCTTGTAACCCAATACATCTTTACGTTTTAAACGGAATTAGAAAATCACTCATAGCAAAAACGGGCTTTAATCCCAAAGAGATGACTTTGATTATGAATCAAACCGGCAGTCAGGGCATAGCCGCAGTGCAATTGCTACAAGAAAGGCCGCCCTTGCTGGCGGCCTTTCTACTTGCTACTAGTCACGCGTGAGCTTGCGGTGAATACGATGCGGCTGGGCTGCGTCCTCGCCCAGGCGCTCGATGCGGTTGGCCTGATAGGCCTCGAAGTTGCCCTCGAACCAATACCAGTTGCCCGGGTTCTCGTCGGTGCCCTCCCACGCCAGAATGTGCGTGGCGACGCGGTCTAGGAACATACGGTCATGGCTAATGACCACCGAGCAGCCCGGGAACTCGAGTAGCGCCGCTTCGAGCGAGGACAGCGTCTCGACGTCGAGGTCGTTCGTGGGCTCGTCGAGGAGCAGCAGGTTGCCGCCCTGCTTGAGCGTGAGCGCCAAGTTCAGACGGTTGCGCTCGCCACCGGAGAGTACGCCGGCGCGCTTCTGCTGGTCCTGGCCCTTAAAGCCAAAGCTCGCCACGTACGCGCGGCTCGGAACCTCGGTCTCGCCGACCATCATGTGGTCCAGGCCGTCCGAGACGACCTCCCATAGGTTCTTATCGGGGTCGATGCCGGAACGGTTCTGGTCGACGTAAGAAATCTTGACGGTCTCGCCCACCTCGAGCTCGCCCGAAGTCAGCGGCTCCAGGCCCACGATGGTCTTGAAGAGCGTGGTCTTGCCCACGCCGTTGGGGCCGATGACGCCCACGATGCCGTTGCGCGGCAGGGTGAACGAAAGGTCATCGATGAGCACGCGGCCATCGAACTCCTTGTGCAGGTGATGGGCCTCGAGTACCTTGTTGCCCAAACGCGGGCCCACAGGGATGCGGATATCGGTCCAGTCGAGCTTCTGGCTTGCGCGGGCCTCGGCCTCCATCTCCTCGTAGCGAGCCAGACGGGCCTTGTTCTTGGCCTGACGGGCCTTGGGCGAGCTGCGCACCCACTCGAGCTCGGCCTCCATGCGCTTGGCGAGCTTGGCGTCGCGGTTACCCTGAGCCTCGATACGGGCGGCCTTGGTCTCCAGATACGTGGAGTAGTTGCCCTTGTAGGGATAGAGGTGGCCGCGGTCGACCTCGCAGATCCACTCGGCAACGTTATCCAGGAAGTAGCGATCGTGCGTGACGGCAAGCACCGCGCCCTGGTAATTGTGCAGGAAGTGCTCGAGCCACAGGATCGACTCGGCGTCCAGGTGGTTGGTAGGCTCGTCGAGCAGCAGCAGGTCGGGAGCCTCGAGCAGCAGCTTGCACAGGGCCACGCGGCGTCGCTCGCCGCCAGAGAGTACGTTAACCGGCATGTCAGAATCGGGCAGCTGCAGGGCGTCCATGGCCTGGCCGAGCTTGGAATCGATATCCCAGCCGTCGGCGGCGTCAATCTCGTCCTGGAGCTTTCCCATCTCGGCCATGAGGGCGTCCATGTCGCAATCCGGGTCGCACATCTCCTCGCCGATCTTATTGAAGCGATCGACCTTGGCGATCATATCGCCAAACGCCATGCGCACGTTCTCGATGACGGTCTTGTCATCGTCGAGCGGCGGCTCCTGCTGCAGGATGCCCACGGTGTAGCCGGGAGTGAGCCTGGCATCGCCGTTGGAGACCTCCTCGATGCCGGCCATGATCTTGAGCAGGGTCGACTTACCCATGCCGTTAGGACCCACAACGCCGATCTTGGCACCGGGGTAGAAGCTCAGGGTCACGTCGTCAAGAATCACCTTGTCGCCATGGGCCTTACGAGCCTGATACATCTGGTAGATAAACTCCGCCATTTGCCTGTTTTATCCTTTCTACCTGCTGTTTCCCTATTCTTGATTCGCTTTAGTGGAAACGAAATGAGGAAATCAGCTCTGAAACTTAACGAAAAAGGGGCATGGTTGCCCACACCCCTAATACTACCTGGGAAAAGTCCCCCGGAACACACTATGAACTGCGTACGCTAGTTTTCCGCAACCTTAGCGAACGGCTCGCTGCGATTTGCGCCACAGCAGATACGAATAGACGTAGGCAGCGCCAGCTGAACCAAACGTCAGCACCGCAATCACCGCGGCGACGACTTCACTCGAAAGCACGCTGCCCGCCACGCCCATCACAATCAGGCCAACACCCAGCACCATAAAGCAGGCACCGCCAAAGCGCTGCGTACGGCGCCAGTTCTCGGGATCGGCAAGCGCCCAGGGCGTCTTGATACCGAGCGTATAGTTCTGCTTCACACGCGGCAAGTAGTTGCCTACGCCGATGAACAGCAAACCGACAGCACCGGAAATCAGCACGTTGACCGAACCGACCGCCGGCACCACGCCCCAGACCGTAAGCTCTCCCAGCCAGCTTATGGCGCACATGAACAAGGTGAAGGCAATTACGAAGCCCTGATAGAACTTACCCGAGGTTCGATATGCCTCACCTTTGGGATCGACGCGCGGCACCACGCAGAACATTGCGAGAAGCGCCAGAGGCAGCACGCCGAGCGCGGAGGCCATCCAGCTAGGACCCCAACCGTCGACAGCGCCGTTCGCGCCCCAGTGCGTGGGAATCTGCGCAGGCAAGCTCGGCATCACCATGAGGTGCGCTACGACATTGGCGACGCACAGAGCGACCAGCGCAATCCACACGCGCGACGATACCCCTGTGGGGTGAATGCCCTTGTTTTCGTTATTCATCCTTATCACCTTCATTGTTTGTAAAACCCATAAACCAGCCAATTAAATCCTGCATGACGGTGGTGTTTAAGCTGTATACGATGTTTTGGCCATGGCGCTCGTCGGTCACCAACCCGGCGTTTTTAAGCGTCGCCAAGTGATGGCTCAGCGACGGCTTACTGATATCGAAATGCTTGGCAAGCTCCCCCGCCGTGCAATTGCCCTCGCGCAGCAGTTCCAAAATGCGCCGCCGCGTAGGATCGACCAGCGCCTTAAAACCCTCTCCCGGCATAAGACCTCCTCTCAGCACCCCTCATGACGCGCACACTATACTCGATATTTAGATGTTTGTCTAACTATCTAATCGAAATGCTTCAAACCACATCAAAGTAAGCGCCATCGCAACCTATGGGCGATTACCTATAATGGCGATAGCTAAAACACGATTCGCTTCCCCATCGGAGGATGTCTATGACCGAAACCGCAGCCGCAACTCCCAACGAGACACGCGACACCAAGCTCGAGATCATCATGGGCCGCGAGGCACTCGACAAGCTCGCCAACGCCACGGTGCTGATACTCGGCTGCGGAGGCGTGGGCTCTAGCTGCTGCGAGGCACTTGCCCGCGGCGGCATCGGGCATTTTGTGATTCTGGACAAGGACACCATCGCGCCCAGCAATATCAATCGCCAGGCCATCGCCTTTCACAGCACCGTCGGCAAGCGAAAGGTCGATGTTATGGAAGCCATGATCCACGATATCAATCCCGCCACCACCGTCATCAAGCGAACTGAATATCTGCTGAGCGACAACATCGATGATTTCTTCGCGAGCGTTTTGGAGCAGACGGGCGGCAAGCTCAACTACGTCGTCGACGCCATCGACACCATCTCGGCCAAGCTCACCATTGCCAAATATGCTCAGGACCATGACATCCGTTTGGTTAGCTCCATGGGCGGGGCCAACAAACTCCATCCCGAGTGCCTCCGCTTTGCCGACATCTTTGATACGGTACGTGACCCCATGAGCCGCATTATGCGCAAAGAATGCAAGAAGCGCGGAATCAAGAGCCTACACGTACTGTTTAGCTGCGAGGAATCGGTTAAGACACAGCCCCGCGACCCTTCCAACATCCACGAGCGCACCGAGCTGGGAACTGCCAGTTTTATGCCGCCCATCATGGGTCAAATGATTGCCGGCGAGGTTATCCGCCAGATCGGCGGGCGCGGCACCGAGCGCGTACGCTCCGATGGCCAGCGCCTGGACTAGCAGGATGTCCTGCGATGGAACCGCGATTCTTTGACACGCATTGTCATCTTGATTTGATGCTCAGCCCCGATGCTGCAGCCAGCGAGTCGGCGGCGTTGGGTCTGGGGCTCTTTGACTGCGGGGTCGACCCACGCGACTTCGCGGCAGCAAAAAAGCGGGCCAGCCGCCACCCAAACATTATCGCGGGCGCCGGCCTCCATCCCTGGTGGCTCGCCGACGGCCGCTGCGGTCCTGCCGAAGTCAATCTGCTTTGCGAAGTTGCTGCCCAAGAGCGCTATATCGGCGAAGTCGGACTCGACTTTTCCGCGCGCTTTGCTGGAAGTGAGCTGCTACAAATACAGGCACTTAACCGGCTCTGCGATACACTCGTGCAGCATCCTCTTACCGGGCGCGTGATATCAATTCACGCCGTTCGTTCAGCGGGAGCCGTACTGGACGTCCTCGAATCGCATGGACTACTCATCCCAAACTCCGACTCCCTCGTTATCATCTTCCACTGGTTTAGCGGCACTTCGGACGAACTCGTCCGCGCGCGTAATGCGAGCTGTAATTTTTCCGTCAACGAACGCATGCTTGTGTCTAAACGTGGACGTGAATATGCCCGACAGATTCCACTCGACCGTCTACTGCTCGAGACCGATGCGCCGGCCGAGCCAAACACAGAAACAAGCGCGCAGTCGCTCATCAGATCGCTCACAAGGACCTCGGAACACATCGCCTCACTCAAAAACTGTGACATAAAGCGCATCGAATCGGCAGTTTTAGCAAATGCGCACTCTGTATTTGACCTTCGCTAACCCCTGTGGGCAAAAAATGCCAAGGGACATGCGAATCACACAACGCAGCCCCTATTGGAAGGCAGTACAATTCGGCAGCATTACACCAATTCGTGCATGAGATCACAGTTGCGTGCATACAATTCGTCAAAGATATGACGACGCGACGCATATAACTCGTGGGCAGCCATATCGGGCACGATTGTTTGCGCAACGCCAAGGACTTGGGCGAGTTCATCCCATGATGCATAGGCGCCACCTGCGAGAGCTGCCATGATGGCATCACCGAAGCATGCGCCCACCGTAACCTTGGCAACCGAGACCTCGCGCCCGCATACGTCGGCGATAGCCTGCATCCAAACTGGATTCTTGGTTCCACCTCCGACAAGCATAATGCGCCCAATTGGCAGTCCATGCTCTCGCTCGATAATGTCGACATGGGATGCAACGGTATACGCGACGCCTTCCAAGGCGGCGCGAACCATATGGGCTCGCGTATGCCTTCCGGTCAGGCCAAAGAAGACGCCACGCGCCTCGGGATCGTTGAGCGGAGTACGCTCCCCCGCAAAGTACGGCAGACACACGAGCCCATCGGCACCCGGCGCCACATCGGCGGCATCATGTGCCATAACCGAATATGCATCGGGGCCACCGTGGCCCTCGGCCTCCACGGCGTCGCGATACAGCTCTTGGCGCAACCACGATGTGAGCGCACCCGCCGTATTGGTCCCCGCGCAGATCCCGTAAGTTCCGGGAATGATAAACGTCCCTGGCCACAGGCGGGCATCATCGACCATATGATCAGCTAGGTAGATGAAATACGCCGTGCTCCCCAACTGAACCATCATATCGCCGGGACGAAATACACCCGTCGAAATGGCCTCGGCACCAGAGTCGCCCGTTCCCACTAAGACAGGTGTCCCTGCCGCGAGTCCCGTCGCCTCAGCCGCACACTGCGTAATCACCCCGGCAATATCGGTAGCCGACATTACCTCCGCCATCTGGTCAGGCCGGCAGAAACGAGCACATTCCCGAGCATCAACCTTCCAAGTGTAGCGGTCATATAGGGGAAGAAAATCCTCCGCTAAATAACGGTCCACCGTAAAACGCCCCGTCAACTTTGCGCATAGAAACGATGACGCCGTCAGGAACTTCGCGGCACGTTCGTGCACCTCGGACATATTCTGCTTAAACCACAAGATCTTGGGAGCAATATCTGACGAACAGGGATCGTGCCCGAAAAGCTCGCGTGCGCGATCTGACCCATATTCGGAAAGGAGCTCGTCAATCTGCGGCTTCGAACGTGCATCGACTCCATACAAAATCGCGGGCGCCAGCGCGTTGCACTCGGTATCGACCGGCACGCAGTCGCAACCCAATGCGGAAAGGCCCACGCATCCAATCTGTGCCGCGTTAACCCCCGATCGCACCACCAGCTCGCGCGACAAGCGGCAAAAATCGCCCCACCAAACTGCCTCCGCATCATGCTGATACCATCCATCACGCGGGTTGTCCGTCTCGTGTCCACAAGAGGCTTGGCAAACGATGTTGCATCGATCATCGATTAAAACGCCTTTAGAGGCGCTTGTCCCAATATCAATACCCAGATAGAGCGCCATAGGTGCCTACTCCCCTCGCGCCGCACGAGCGGCAGCCATAAAACGAACTACCCGCTCAACATCAACCGGGGCATCCAGCTTTCCGTCGCGCTTTAAGCACGTGCCGACAAACGCGCCATCGTAGTGAGCAAATACGTCAGCCACGGTATTTTCGCGACAACCGGTGCCACATACCACAGGTACTTCGCCAACACGCTCGCGGACCTCATCGGCAAGCTCGCCCGAAGCGCCACGACCGGCAGCCGAACCGCCGATGACCATCGCATCCGGTAGGCAATTAAAGAGAAGTGAATCGGCAATGTCCGCAGTCGTGCGGTCGTTGAGATAAACCTCCCCCTCGCTCGTGATGAAATGAAAAAGCTTGAGGTCGTCCAGGCGCAGCGCCGCCTTGCGACGCATGGTGTGAGCGAAATCTCGGTTAATCAGCCCGAGATCACCGGCCCAGGCACCGCAAAAAATGCAGCGCGTGAACTGCGCATCGACGGCAGCACACAGCTCGATTGTGGCATCACCATCGTAAATTGCCTCAGCTCCCCAAGGGGTCGACAAATCATGGGACAGAGTCCCGATTACATAGCCCATCGATGCAAGGGTTGAGGGAGAAACGTGCTGCTCATAGGGCATCGAGAGCTCATTGGTAATCAAAATGCCATCGACACCGCCCTGCTGCAACGCCTCGAGATCGCGCTTGGCGGCTTCCACGACCTGCGATACGCTTCCGCCCGGGTAATACAGCGGATCGCCCGGCAGAGGACGCAGGTGCAGCATTCCGATAACCGGCTTTTCGTTCTTGAACATCGAAGTTAGAAACGACATAACGTGCTCCTTCATAGGGTTATTGCAGGGACGTTACTCCCCCAGCACCTCGACGTACACTTTTCGCTTCTGCGGACCGTCAAACTCCGCAAGATAGATGTTCTGGGCACTTCCGCACACGATGTGGCCATCTTGGACGGGAAAGAAGCAACTGTTTCCACAAATCATGCTCTTGATATGCCCACAGGAGTTGTTGCCGGTGGCTCCATAGCTCGGCAGGAAGTGTGCATGCGCATAGGGGGCATCGAGTGGGGCGATGCGATCAAGCGTCTCCATAAGATCCGTCTCCACGCAGGGCAGCCCCTCGTTTACCACAATTCCACAGGTCGTATGCGACAAAATAATCGCCGCCAAGCCATTGGTCACCGAGCTGCGTTCGATGGCAGCGTGCACGTCTTCGGTAATATCGATGAACTGGTCCGGAGCAGTCGATAGATAGCTCAATGTCTCGAGCGTCACCATGTTTACTCATCTCCTTCAAGAAAACGCAGGGCATTACCCCAGTAGAGCCTTTCTCGCGCATCATCGCGCATGGGCACGGTATCGAGCGCCCGCTTGAGTTTGAATGCACGGAAGCGCGGCGTATTGCTGGCGAACATCACTTGATGCGATAGCGCGCGCTCATACCACAGCGGCCCCATATCGACCGTGAAAAGACGCTGCATCATCTCCTCGGGCGAATCGATGTAAGTGATAGAGGTGTCCGTGTAGCAGTTGGGATACTTGAGCAGCATCGCCACGGTCTCGCGCACCCAGGGCCAGCCAAAGTGGGTCAAACTAAAACGCACATTTGGATGCGTTGCGATTGTGTGCTCAAATGCAAGCGGGTTACTGCGCGAGAGCTCTGCACCCGGCTCCCAAGACATACCGGCATGGAAAACCACCGGCTTGTTATAGCGCTCGCATAGCTCGTAAAGCGGCTCGGCCACAGCATCATCGGGGGCAAAACCCTGCTTTGCCGGATGCAGGCAAAGCCCCTTTGCCCCCAACTCGGTAAAGGCGCGCTCCAATTCGTCTGCGGCGCCGCTCACCTGCGGATCTACGCTCGCAAATCCCCACAGACGATCGGGATGCGCGGCAACCAGCATGGCAATCTGGTCATTGGTGCCAAAATGCCCTCCGCATGCCGTGGTTACATCGAGCGGCATGAGCACGCTCTTCTGCACATCGCAGACGTCCATCTCGACTTGAAGCTCATCCCAATCCATGGGGCCCATATGCCCCATACCAAATTCTCGTGACCAAAAACCGAATCCATCAGGCTCATCACCCGGCGTACAGATCTCGCTGTAGAGCATGGGCTGAACCAACATGTCGATAACCATTTTGTACTCCTTTCCAGGCATTTGACCCTAGTACGGCTCAAACGAACCAATCACTCGGGACGACAGCTCAGCGCCCGCCTTCATACACGCCGGAATATCAAGGCCATCGATCACGCCCTTGGTAAACCCGGCAATATACGAGTCGCCGGCACCCACGGTATTAACGACCTTCTCCGCCGGTACGACCCCGCACTCATAGAAGCGCTCACCGTCATAGGCAATGCTTCCCTTCTCGCCAAGCGTGGCAACCGCAACGCGCGGTCCCAATCCCTGCACGTGGCGTACCCAGTCTCGTAGCTCCGGAGTGTCCTCTTCAAACGACATGAACGCATAGTCTACGTAAGGAAAATGAGCCTCACATGCATATTCGGGATCCTGGCTGAACACCGAGAAGTCCATAACCACCGTCTTGCCCGCATCATGCCATTCGGGCAGGAGGTCCAAACAATTGCCAAACAGGTCGGTATGAATGATGTCATGTTCCAGGATAAACGCCCGGTCGTCTTCATTCGGTCGATATGTCTCCATTACGCCATCGATTGCCTCGAGATGCACGCGATCGACGCCGTCTTTCAATGCCATGAGCATCACCGAGGTGTCGCCATCCTCCACCCGCAGATGTGAGATATCGAACCCCTCGGCGGCCAGCGCCTCTCTCATCTTGTCTCCGTACTCGTCCTTGCCGACAACCGACACGGCGGATACCGAAACGCCCATTCGTGCAAGATGGATACCCCAGTCAATGCCATTACCAGTCGGATAGAACACGCCGATGTTTTGATAGACGTCCGCACAGCAAAAACCAGCCGCACACGCTTTAATACCCATACTCTTCTCCAATGTTCAAAAGGGGACCCACCACATGGCGAGCCCCCTTTTCGCGTTTCGCTTATTGTTTTGCATCGGCTGTCCAAGGCCTCATAGCCAGACCGCCGTACGCTTTCTTAAGCTATTCGACGATTGGTGCTCCGTGGCCCCAAGAACCTTCCATGCCGCACACGGTCGAAGCAAACCCGGCAGCAAAGTCGAGCGCGCGCTCGATGGCCTCGGCGCCATCCTCACCACGCTTGACGGAATCGAGATAGCACATCAAAAACGAGGTGAGGAACGAGTCGCCCGCCCCCATGGTGTCCTTCATGTCCGTTACCGGTTTAGCCAGCTGGCGGTAATAACGCTCGCCGTCGTAAGCAATGCAGCCCTCGGCGCCCGCCGTAGCCGACACAAAACGCGGACCCAGACCCTTCACCCATGCCAGACGCTCGCGAATCTCGTCCTCGCTCGCGGCATCCGCCGCACTAAAGAAAGCGAAATCGACGTAGGGCGCAATCTGCTCGTAGTACTCGTCGGTGGAGTCGTCCGAAAAGTCAAAAGAGACCGTGACGCCCGCAGCCTTCAACTTGGGCAGCTCGCGCTCGGTAAAGCAGTAGTTGCCCGAATGAACCACATCGAACTGCTTCATGTACGCAAGGTCAAAGCGATCGAGGACATAGCGCGCATCGCCACGGATACCGCCCTCGTTGGAGCCAAGGAAGACACGGTCACCGTCAACGACGGTCACGCGAGCCGCTCCGTTCTCGCCAATCATCTGCTCGCACTTGTCAAGCTCGATACCCTCATCCTCGAGGCTTGCAATGACATGCTCGGCAGCGGCGTCATTGCCAAAAATGCCCATGTATGCAGAGCGTGCGGCACCGCATTTCTTGGCATAAACGGCGAAGTTCACCGCATTGCCGCCGGGATACATGGTGTGGATATGCTCGTAGCGATCGACGACGTTGTCGCCAAATCCGAGCGCGTTAACGTTAAATGCCATAGCCTTTGCCCCTTCTAGTACTCGACAACACCCATATAGCGGCGGAAATCGGGATCGTGATCAAACACCTTGCCGCGTGCGGCGCGCAGCTCGCAGTTCATGGCGTAGAACAGCACCGGGTCCAGATAGGCACGGACGCTCGCCGGCACGGCTTCCATACCGTACTCCTTGGCATCAAGCACCATCAGCGTATCGGTATGCGTCTTAAGGAACGCCAGGGCGCGCTCGTCCATAGCACGGCACTCGCTGGAGCCCATCTGCAGGAAGTAAAAAACGCCATCCTGAGTAGCCTCGAAGGGGCCGTGGAAGTACTCGGCAGAGTGGATGTAGCTGCAGTGCTGCCACTGCATCTCCATAAGAGAGCAGATAGCGAAACCGTAGGTCTGGCTAAAGTTGGGACCGCTGCCCAGAATATAGAAGAACTCGTGCTCCTGGCAAAGCTTGGCAAAGCGATCGCCCAGCTCGGCATTTACCTTCTCGCGTGCCGGAGGAAGAATCTTATCCATCTCAGCAATACCGGCATACATATCGGCAAGATCGGCGTAGCCCTCCTGCTGATCGAGCAGCTCGGCCGCAAGCGACAGCGAAATGCCAGCGGGGACCTCGGCCTGCGGCACGCCCTCGCCCCACGGGTAGACCCACGTGGTCCACTTGCCGGAGTCAATCTTGGATCCAGCGTTGTCGGTCTGGGCGATCACCGTAGCGCCGGCAGCAAGGGCAATCTCACAGCCCTCGACGACCTCGAGGGTGTTGCCACTGTGGCTGCAAGCAATGACCAGGGACTTCTCGCCCAGACGACGCGGACGCATGATATCGAACTCGCGAGCCGTATAGATATACGAAGTGAAGGTGGTTGCTTCGCGCTGCAGAAGCTCATGAGCCGGGATCAAATCGATCATGGAGCCACCGCAAGCAATCCAGTAGACGCTGTCGAACTTGCCCTTCTCGGCAATTGCCTCTTTGATCAGGTCGTGTGCGTTCATATCCAGTTCCTTTCTTGTTTGGTCCACAATCAATGACGTTGGTTGCGTGGCCGATAGTTGTTTTAGTCAATCAGATATTTCTCGAATGCGGCCATGTTCTTGGCATCTGCCGCCGCCGGGTCATCGTAGTAACGACCGTCCGTGATTTCCTGGCCCAGCATGCCGTCGAAACCATGGGCGTTGAGCGTGGCAACGAAGGCGTCCATATCGTGCTTGCCATCGCCCCACACCAGATGGCCATACGGATCACCGTCGATAAAGTGCATCTCGTGAATTGCCCCATCACCAAAGGCTGCAAACCAGTCCTCGAGTGTCTCGCCCGCAACGCCCATCGCGGTTGTATCAACCATGGGCTGTAAGTACGGGCTCGCGACCTCGTCGATCATGCGCTTCGCATCGGAAACCGTCGTCACAAGGTTGCTCTCCTCGGGACGCAGGCTTTCCATCGTAAGCACCAGACCGTGCTCGCCGGCATACTCCGCCAGAATGGACATGTGCTCGCGGCTGCGCTTCCAGGCTTCCTCGCGGTCCTCGTCCCAGTCGCCCCAGCCCGAGTTGACGGACATACGGTCGCACCCAAGTACCTCGGCAAGCTCGATGCCGTGCTTAAAGTACGCCAGGCTGCGCTGTTCATGCAGCGGTTTGCGTGCGCAGTATTGCCAAGGATAGACAACATTCTCGGGGCACAGAGTACGATACCTAAGCCCACGGTCTGCAGCTTTTTTCGCCAGGACCTCAGCCTCAAAGTAGCCCGTATGGTCGAGTGTCACATGCGGCTCCGCACACCACAGCTCAATGGACTCAAAGCCCAAACGCTGCTGCACATCAAGGAAGTAATCGAGCGACCACATGATGTAGTGGATATTCATGCCCGCAATCTGTTCGCGGCGCAGCGTCGGCTTGGATTCAGACATCTTATGCCTCCTTATTACGATCGAACACGATTTGTCCGTCCGACATCGTCATATCAACCGAAAGATCGCGTGCGTCGCGATAATCGAGGTCGAACACATCCCGATCGAGCACGCAGATATCAGCAAGCTTGCCGACCTCGAGCGTACCTAGCTCGTCTTCGCGCATCAGATCGTACGCGCCCCCGGCAGTCCAAGCACGCAAGAGCTCGACAAGCGTCAGCGCGTTGGCCTCATTCACGGGCAGTCCATCGTCGAAGTATCCGCCGCACGCACTGTAGATTGACTCGCCCAGGCTCGGAATCAGCAGCGGCAAATCCGTACCACAGCACACCGTGCATCCGGAATCTTCCATGCCGCGGCGATTCCAGCTGTGCAAAAGTCGCGTCTTGCCAATTTGTCGACGCATCATCGATAGGCAATCCTCGCGCCGGTCCAGCGTCAGAATCTGCGGATAGACCTCGCAAATTCCACCTAACTTGCCAAACTCGACAAGATCGGTCGGATCAGAGTTCTCGAGATCGGTAATCGCATGGCGGCGAAGCAACCGTCCATGCTCGTCTCGAGGCAGCGAGGCATAGAGCGCCACGGTGCGACGAACGGCGCCATCGCCCTGGCAATGCAAGGAATATCGGAAGCCGTCAGCATCAATTGCGCGCAGCTCGTTCTCAATCAGATCCCACTCGGGCTCCTCGACAACCGTCTTGCCGGCAGCGCCCGCATCGGCCGTGTCCTCATAGGGGTCAATCATCTCGGCAAGCCCCGCCCATACGCCGCGATCGGTCATACGGTTGAAGCCAGAAAAACGAACGAACGGTCCCCGGAAGCGCTCTCGTGCCTCGCGGGCATATGCCAGATTTGCACCGGCACCCACCGGCTGCGACATCATAGAGACGCGAACCGTCAGCTCACCAGATTCCTCACGGCGAGCCATTTCGTCGGCAAAACCGTAGTAGTCATCAAACGCCATCTCCTTGATGGCGGTAACGCCGCGCTCGTTAAGCATGCTCATGTAGTCCGAATACCCCGCACGTACCTCGAGCAGCGCGAGGAAATCGCTCATCATGCGCCAGATCTTCTCGGCATAGCACGCCTGGGGTGTAAAGCCGTATCGTGCACTGGCGGCAGCATTGAGAACGCAGGTCTCCGCACCCGGTGTAAAGCAGACGACAGGGATATCGCCAAAACAATCGTCAAACACAGCTGCCGTATTTGCGTTCTCGGCATCCGATGCCAACGTTTCGGGTAGGCTGTGGCCAAAAGCCGCCGCGCAATCCGGATGATCTTCTTTCCATGCACGCAAGAGCGACACGGCCTCTTTGGCATCAGCGATGCCGGACAGATCAGACCCCAACGTCCGCAGCGCCCAGCCTGTATAGAAGGTATGCACATCGATCAGGCCAGGCATGACGGTGCGGTCGCCCAGGTCAACTACCTCGTCCGCTTGGGTCAAATACGAAGTTACCTCACACTTGGTGCCAACAGCCTCAATTCGATTGCCACGGACCGCTACGAAACCTTCAAACGGCAGGTCCCCCGTACCGGTAAAGACGCTCTTAGACGTCAGGACCGTCAAACGATCAGACATCACAACCACCTACACCGGAAGCATGCCAGAGATTGCCGTTACGATCAGGCCAAAGACGACCATGAAAATGAAGAACTTCCAAATGGTCTTCCACCATTGGCCAAACGAAATCTTAGACACGGCAAGGCCGGCGACCGTCATGCCCGCCACGGGACTGATAGTGTTGATGGTCTGATTAGCAAACTGGAGCGCGGTAACGGCAGCCTCGGGATTGAGGCCCATAAGCTCGGTCAGCGGACCCATGACGGGCATGGTGAGCGCCGCAAGTCCAGAACTCGAAGGAACCAGCAAAGAGAGCAGGCCAAGGACGATATACATAAACGTGGTGTAGACGGCGGCGGGTGCACCGGCGAGCGCAGTAGCGAGCGCCTGGAGGATGGTGTCGATGATCATGCCGCCCTCGGCGATGACCAGAATGCCGCGAGCGATACCGATAACGATGGCGGCGTACGCAAAGTCGGCGAGACCCTTAACGAACTCCTCAGCGATCGTCTGCTGGTCAAGACCGCCCAGGATACCGGCAAGCAAGCCCATGCCAAGAAACACGGCGGAAATCTCATTCATGTACCAGCCCTGGGTAACAAGACCCCAGACGATGATGCCCATACCGCAAGCAAAATCGATAAGCACGAGCTTCTGACGGATAGTGAACTCTTCCTCGATGGAGGCATCGGTCACAGAAAACTCAACACGCTTGAGCTTATCGTCCTCGTACGTAATGGACGACTCGGGATTTTTCTTTACACGCATGGCGTAGCGCATGGCCCATGCGATACCGACGGCAGTGAAGATGACCCAAGAAACGGCGCGCAGCCACAGCTGAGGATTGCCCTCGATACCAATGATGCCTTGGGCGATCAAAACATTAAACGGGTCGATGGTCGAAGCACAATATCCCAGGTTAGGACCAAGGAAGCAGATGATAAACGCCGTCATCGAGTCATACCCGATACCCATCATGATGGGAATGAAGATGGCATAGAACGGTAGGGCTTCCTCAGACATACCAAACGTAGTGCCGCAAATGGACAGCAGCGTCATCGTGATGGGAATGATGAGGATGTCCTTGTTCTTGAGCTTTTTAATCACACGGCTCATGCCGGCATTCAAAGCGTTGGTCTTGGTGATGATTGCGAACGATCCGCCAATCAATAAGACGAACGCAACGACATCGGCAGCCTCCTGGATGCCCTTGGTGGGCGCTTGCAGGACCGCGAAGATATCTTGACCCAGATTGATGGTCTCGCCGGTCTCGGAATCGGTGTAGTTCTTATCGACCTGTTCATAGGTTCCAGCAACGGCGACTTCACGCTCGCCCGCCGCTGTCGAAATTGTCTTGCGCTGATACTGACCAGAGGGAACGATCCAAGTCAGGACCGCAAAGACAACGATCAGCAAGAACATGATCGTATAGACATGCGGTAATTTGAACTTAAAACGTCTGTTTGTCTTCTTCGCCTTCGTATCTGACATAGATACCTCCAAAGAACTCGAGACTGCATCGCATCTCGCTTCAACGCTTGCACAAGGCAAACGTTCTATGACGTTCTATAGATTACCAGCAGCTTTTCTCGTCATCAAGATAATTTCAAACTGATTGCCGCAACGCGGTTGAACGGTTGCGTTTGCGCCGTGAACGGTATGGAAACGCCCGGTGAGATGATCCACCGGGCGTCTCCATTCGCAATGTCCTAGATGTCAAAAACGTAGCGAGACCCAACGATCCGCTGACGACCGATGATAAACGGCCGCCGCTGCTCATCGAAAAAGAAGGCTTCCATATAAAACAAGGGTTCGCCAACGGGAACTGCCAACAACCGAGCGACCTCGGGCGACGCGCACGCGATCTCAAGCGTGCATGGGTCGGTAAACGCGGGCGTGCGGCCCGTCCGGTTGCGCACGAACTCAAAAATGGATTGGTTAGATAGAGGTGCCGTTGATAGATAGGCGTTGTCCTCGTAAACATATATGTTGTTCTCGAGCATGACAGGGACGCCATCGGCAGTACGCACGCGCTCAACGCAGATCAAGTCAGTTCCAACGGCAACACCAAAGAACTGTGCTTCGGTGGAATCCGCCGGCAGTATCTTTCTCGAAATGACACGCGCCCCCGGTTCCATTCCGTTAACGCGGCATGCGTCCGAAAAACTCTGGACGTCATCCTTCTGGCGATTCTTGCGCTTGAGCTTGGGGGCATTGACAAACGTGCCTTTCCCCTGTCGCTTCGTTAGATAGCCCTGTTGGACGAGCTCCTCAATAGCGCGTCGCACGGTAACGCGGCCAACTTTATAGCTCTCAGCCAATTCGAATTCGTTGGGTATCCGCGCACCTGCCTTGTAGGCACCGGAGTTGATTTCGTTTTTGATGATATCGATAACCTGTTGGTACAGCGGTATCGCTGCTTTACCGTCAGTTAGCCCTTCAGTCGGTGGCATATACCCTCTCCAAGCACAATTAAGTCTAAAACGGGCTTAAGGGCATTCAACAAGTCCTTAAGCCCGCATTAGCTTAAAGTATGCTAGGTGTCGCACCAAAATGTCGGCTATTTACTCATCAGACCCGAAAAACGCGCAACTACCGCGCTCCTAAGAAAGCGTGAGCAGCTCCGGCAGCTGGTCGATGATCTTGTCCGCGGCATCCTGGCTAAAGCCAAAGCGCTCCTCGCGCTTGGCAATGACCGTCAGGCCGGCACGCTTGCCGGCAGTGATGCCAGGCACCGAATCCTCAACGCAGCAGCAACGGACCGCAGGCAGCCCCAACAGGTCCAGCGCATGCAGGTAGATGTCGGGCTCGGGCTTGCTCTCCTTAAACTGCTCGCCGCTCACCACGTACTCAAAGGCATCCGACAGACCACATGCATAGAGTACTTCCTCGATGCTGTCCATGGGAGACGAGCTCGCCAGCGCCACGCGAACGCCGCGGCGCGGCAACTCTCGAATCGTATCCACAGCGCCCGGGTTAATCAAAGCCTGGTAGTCACGCGGACGCTTATGCGCCCACTCGTCCCAACGGGCCAATGCTTCCTCGCCAGTGAAGTGCCCTTTACCGGCGCGCTCAAACCAATCGACCAGCATATGCAGGAAGAACTGATGTGAGGTACCAACCTGCCCGTTCAACTCCTCTTGGGTCAGATTCAACCCAAGCTCCTTGGCAAACGCGGCAGTCTCCCCCAGGTAGTAATACTCGGTATCGACAATGACGCCGTCCATGTCAAAGATAACAGCGTCGAACGGAAATGCGGACACGGCACCCTCCCTAACAAAAGGGCGCCCGCAAGCGGACGCCCGAACCATGCACTATCGGCGATTCTAACCCAGCAGCTTATCCAGCGCCACCGCAATACCGTCTTCGTTGTTATTGGCGGTCACCATCTGGGCAACTGCCTTAACCTCATCGACGGCGTTGCCCATGGCAACACCGGTGCCGGCCCACTCAATCATGGACTTGTCGTTCTGGCCGTCGCCAAACGAGACGACCTCGCTGGCATCGATGCCGAGCTTGGGCAGGGCACCCTCGAGCGCGTGGGCCTTGTCGATACCGGGCGCCGTGTACTCAAAGTACCAGTCGGCCGTAAACATGCCCGAAAGCGTCTGCTTAAAGGGCGCATACATCTCCTCGTAATGCGCCTGCAGGTAGGCTGGATCGCCCGCCGTCAGCAGCTTATCCACGGGATAAGCATCAGCGACCTCATGCAGGCTCTCCACCTCGCGAATCTTAAGATCGCACGCGTCGCGCTCATACTTGACGATATTCTTCTGCGAGCCGCCAGGCAGCGTGATCATGCAATGGTAAGAGTCCTCGACGTGCAAATCGCGACCAAGCGAAATCATAGGAATCACGTCAAAATTACGCAGGTGATCAATCAGGCGATGCAATTCGTCGGCAGGCATAGCCTGATCGAACAGCACCTCGTCGGTCTGGGCATCGACGACGTGCGCGCCATTAAAGGCAACTAGCAGACCATCATGGTTCTGAAGGTCGAGCTCCTGCGCCAAGGCATGCAGCCCCCATGCGGGACGACCCGAAGCCAAGATGAGCTTAATGCCCGACTCCTGCGCCGCGAGCAGTTTCTCGCGCGTACGCGGGCTGATGACCTTTTGGTCGTTGGTGAGCGTACCGTCGATATCCATTGCGATGGCTTTGATTGCCATATGTGCCTCCCTGTCATTGAGCAACCTTGTCTGAGCCATCATACAGAACACCCACGGCGGCGCTGTTTGCAACGGGAAAAATGTCATATTGTCCCAAACATGAACGGCGCGCCTTCGACGATTGCGATGCCCGTCGAGGCGCCTCCCGATACATTCCATTCTATCCAGATAGCAAAGGGCCCGCATCCCAACGGATACGGGCCCTTGTCGGCTATGCGTTAGTTTTCGCAGCGAATCCTACTTGCGGTGCGCGCGATAGAACTCGATGAGTGCCTGGGTCGAAGCGTCCTGCTCGGCCTTGGCTGCGTCGTCGTGGAAGGCCGGGGTGATCTGCTTGGCAAGCTGCTTGCCAAGCTCGACGCCCCACTGGTCGTAGGAGTCGATACCCCAGACCGTGCCCTCGACAAACGTGATGTGCTCGTACAGAGCGATGAGCTCGCCGAGTGCGAACGGGGTCAGCGTGTCGCCGAAAATCGAGGTCGTCGGACGGTTGCCCTCAAAGCAGCGGGCCGGGACGATCTGCTCGGGCGTACCCTCGGCACGAACCTCGTCGGCCGTCTTACCAAAGGCGAGCGCCTTGGTCTGGGCCAGGAAGTTGCCCAGGAACAGCTCGTGGACATCCTGACCGCTGTCGGTTGCGGGGTTGGCGGTATTGGCGAAGGCGATGAAATCGGCCGGAACCACCACGGTGCCCTGGTGCAGCAGCTGGTAGAAGGCATGCTGGCCGTTGGTGCCAGGCTCGCCCCAGAAGATCTCACCGGTATCGGAGGTCACAGCGCTGCCGTCCCAGCGGACATGCTTGCCGTTGGACTCCATGGTGAGCTGCTGCAGGTAGGCCGGGAAGCGGTGCAGGTACTGGCAGTACGGAAGCACGGCGTGGCTCTTGGAGCCGAAGAAGTTGACGTACCAGACGTTGAACAAACCCATCAGCGCGACGGCATTGTTCTCGAGCGGCGTGTTGCAGAAGTACTCGTCGATGGCATGGAAGCCCTCGAGGAACTGCTGGAAGCGCTCGGGGCCGAGCACGACGATCAGCGACAGGCCCACGGCGGAGTCGACGGAGTAGCGGCCGCCAACCCAGTTCCAGAAACCAAAGGCGTTGGCCGGGTCGATACCGAAAGCCTCGACCTTCTCGAGTGCGGTGGAAACGGCGACGAAGTGCTTTGCCACAGCCTCGGCGTTCTGTTCATCGGAACCGTCGATGGCACCCTGAGCCTTGAGCTGCTCGAGCATCCAGGTCTTGACCTCGCGGGCGTTGGTGAGGGTCTCGAGCGTGGTGAAGGTCTTGGAGACGATGATCACGAGCGTGGTCTCGGGATCCAGGCCCTTGAGCTTCTCGGCCTGGTCGTTGGGGTCGATGTTGGAGATATAGCGACAATCGATACCGGCGTCGGCGTAGGGGCGCAGGGCCTCGTAAGCCATGACCGGGCCCAGATCGGAGCCACCGATGCCGATGGACACCAGGTGCTCGATCTTCTTACCGGTTACGCCCTTCCACTCACCGGAGCGCACGCGCTCGGCGAAAGCATACATGCGGTCGAGGACCTCGTGCACGTCGGCGACGACATCCTGGCCGTCGACGATGAGCTGGCCCTTCTCGCTTGCCGGACGGCGCAGCGCGGTGTGCAGGACGGCGCGGTCCTCGGTGGTGTTGATGTGCTCGCCGGAGAACATGGCGTCGCGGCGCTCCTCGAGTTTCACCTCGCGGGCAAGATCGCACAGCAGCTTGACGGTCTCATCGGTCACCAGGTTCTTGGACAGATCGAAGTGCAGGTCACCGGCGTCAAAGCTCAGCTTGTTCACGCGCTCGGCATCGGCGGCGAACCAGGCCTTGAGGTCGATACCCTCGGCCTCGAGCTTCTCCTGATGAGCCTCGAGCGCCTTCCAAGCGTCAGTCGACGTAGCATCGATAGGTGCGGCAACAGTTGCCATAGAGTCCTCCTCGGCATACGGGCACACGCCTCCATGCGCCCGGACATTCAGATGCCACTATTCTAGCGCAGGTCAAGACTATAATCAGCGAGCGTTGCCAATCGGCCCCCAAACGGCAACCGACCAAAAAGGGACAGGTTTATTTTGGCAGGTCAAACGCTTTACCTACCAAAAATAACCCATCCCTTTATGCCAAATATTAGGCCGCGGCGCAGACGCTACCGAGCAACTCACGCAGAGGAGACCCGATGCCCTCCAGCAGTTCGGGCGCGATGATGGCAAAAACGGGAACCTCGCCGGCGCCCACGACGGCAGGCACCTTGCCCTCCGAGACAATGCATCCATAAGGCACAAAGCCGTCTCCGCCGGCATCGAGCGCCGCCATGCGACGGGCGAGTTCGCGTGCAAAGCCGGCAGTATCGGCATCGCCGATCGCCAAGACAAAGTCCACGCCCTCATCAGTCGCCAGGGCTACGGCCTCATCGGCCAAATCGTCTCCCCCGTCGCCCCCGACCAAGCCGCAGCGGAAAAGCACGAGCTCGAGCAGGGCGCGATCGAGCGAGCCCAGCGCCGCCGAGACGAGCTCATCACGCGTGTGCTTGTCGCCTCCCAGAACGACCAGTGCCTTGGTGCCGCCATAGTGGGCAACCAATCGCCCGCACCAGCGAGCCACATCCCCGTCCGCAACCAAGCGCGTCGGCATACCAAACCCATAGTTGACCATCTTTCCCACAACCCTTCCGTGCGTATAGGCGGTATCAATCGTTAGGCTCATGCTACGAAGCAAGCTTTTCCGAGCTGTTTCGCACTCTTTAGAGCTGCGTTAAAACCCGATGCAGCCGCACGACCATACCTGCCAAAAAGGGACAGGTTTTGACGATGTCCGCGCAAGCGGGTATTATCGAACATGTATTCGATAAGAACATGTGTTTGATGAAGGGGCACGGATGGCGCACGAGCAGCACACCTACATCTGCATCGACCTCAAGACGTTTTATGCCAGCGTCGAGTGCGTCGACCGCGGGCTCGACCCGCTCACGACGTGCCTGGTCGTTGCCGACGAATCGCGCGGACGCACGACCATCTGTCTCGCTATCACGCAGGCTATGAAGGACCTAGGAATTCACAACCGCTGTCGCCTGTTCGAAATACCCGATGGCCTCGACTACATTAAGGCCGTACCGCGCATGCAGCACTACATGGAGGTGTCGGCGCAAATCTACGGTATCTACCTGGAATACGTCAGTCCGCAAGACATTCACGTCTACTCAATTGACGAGTGCTTTATCGACGTGACGCCATATCTGGACCTCTATCACACCGATGCGGAAGGCTTCGCCTGCATGTTGCGCGACGAGGTCCTCGCGCGCACCGGCATCACGGCGACGGTCGGCATCGGCCCCAACCTATTCCAGGCCAAGGTAGCACTCGACATCACTGCCAAGCATGTGCCCAGTCGCATCGGCACACTCGACGACGAGACCTTTCGCAAGGAGATCTGGCCCCATCGCCCCATCACCGATATCTGGGGCATCGGCCCCGGCGTGGCGGCCCGTCTCGAGAAATACGGTGTCTACGACCTGATGGGGGTCGCAGCGCTCGACGAGAACCTGCTCTACGACGAACTCGGCGTCAATGCCGAATATCTTATCGACCACGCCTTCGGGCGTGAGCCGACAACCATCGCCGATATCCAAGCTTATCGCCCGCAAGCGACCTCGACCACCACAGGGCAGGTGCTCTCGAAGGGCTATGCCTATGAGCAGGCCTACACCGTCTTGCGCGAGATGGTCGACAACGCCGTGTTGGACCTAGTCGATAAGCACGTGGTCTGCGACAGCATCTCGCTCTTTGTGGGTTATGCGAGCGAACGAGCTGACATACGCCGCCTCGACGCCAGCGGTACAGCGCAATATGTGGACGGATGCGGACACCTACGCTCGAGCACGTCGAGCATCGAACCCACCGCAACCGCCGGCCCTGAGCTCGCGCCCCGTGCGCCCAAGCCCGTCCAGCGCGATGACGAACGGCGCCGCCTGGTGCGGGAGGCGCAGGCTATCGATGGCATCTTTGTGGGAGAGCATGGCGGCAAACCGCGCGGTGGCTATGCCGCACTCTTAGCGCACTCCAACGCCTCGCGCAAGCTGCCCGAGCGCACCAATTCGTTTAAGAAGATCATGGGCTATTTCGATGAGCTCTGGGCGCAGACTGTCGATCCCAAACGACCAGTCAAGCGCATCAACCTGGGATTTGGCAATCTTGTGCCCGAGGAATTTGCCACCATCGATCTGTTCAGCGATATCGAGGCCGATGAGCGCGAGCGCGACCTGGCGCGCGCCGTCCTGGCCGTGAAAGGCAAGTACGGCAAGAACGCGCTCGTCAAGGGATTAAGCTTTACCGCCGGCGCCACCGCGCGCGAACGCAACGGCCAAGTTGGAGGACATCGTGCCTAAACCCAAGCAGCAGCCCGTGCGCCCGCCGACCGCCTTCGAGCGCCTGGCGGACCCCGAGGGCAGACGCCGCGCCGCCGACCCCAACCTCACTGCCAACGGTGCCGTGCGCGCCAACCGCGCCGCACAGTTTATGCCCTTTGCCGCCCTCACGGGATACTACGAACTCGTGCGCAAGCAGGAAATCACCGTCGAGCCAAAACGTGAGCTCACGGAAGAAAAAGCCCTCGCGCTTTCTAAAAAGCTCGAGGGTCTCAAACGTGGCGACTTGATTCGTGTCACCTATTACGATACATACGGCTATCGCAGCCGCACCGGCATCCTCGACGAGGCGCTCCCCGCCTTCAAGCTCCTCAAACTCCGAGACATCGCCATCGACTTCGACGACATCCAAGACATCGAACTGCGCGGACGAGCCTAGCCAAGGAAGCGCATCCAGGGCGGCGCTTACAGAGTCATGACGTAGTAGCCCGCGTCTTTCACGGCCGTCTCGAGGACACCACGATCAACCGGCTGCTTAGAGCGCACGCGTGCCGTGTGGTCCGCATACGTCACCGTTGCCCACACGCCATCCAGCGCATTGAGGGCATTGGCTACGTTCTGAGCGCAGCCGTCACAGTTCATGCCGCCGATGAGCAGCTCATCGCTATAGGGATAGTGTGACGCATCGGTATCCACCACAACAACCTTTTTGGCCTTCTTGCCGCTCGTACCATCGCTGCAGCAACTCTTCCCGTGTGTCGAAGCGGCAATGCGACGCAGTCCAAAAAACATGCCGACGGCAATGACGGCCAGCACGATGAGATTCGCAGGGTTGAGCAAGTCACTCATGCGCTCCCCTTTCAAGTAGCACTATCTAGATACCCCCATGGGGTGCCCCCATCTTAACCCAAAATCATGTCTGTTCGGTCAATTAGTTTCCCTCTTCAAACTTTTTTGTTGACCATGGCTTACTTTCGTGTATAAGTTTTCCTAGGCTAACAGTTTAGATCCGTAAGGAGCGCCGTGACTCGAACCATAGACATCCCAACGTTTCAGGCGGCAGTCGTGCGCAACTGCTCTCCCACGCTCGCGGGCATCAAGCCGGCATCGCTCTTTACCTATCCAGGCACCTACGCCCACGGGGACGGCTCGACCACAACCGAAACCATTGCAGAACGCCGAGCACGCCTGCTCGACGTTATCGCCCAGTGCAATCGCGAGCTTGACCCGCTCGGCATCCACCTGAGTGTTTTGGTTTGGCGGCCCTGCGGAGCACTCGTGTACGTGTACCGAGCCAAAAGCCTCGCCACCTATTTCGCAGACCCTCGCGCCCAAACAGCGCTCGCCTCGGAAGGCTACGACACGAGAGACCTTTCGACATGCCTTGTGCATTTGGCATCACGCATCACGCTCGCGAGCAATAACGTCGCGGAATGCGCTTGTAGCCAGACTCGATGCGCACTACCCCAGCAAGCTAGCTGCAGCAACGACTGCACCTGCGAGTTTCCGCACGAAATAGGCTACTTCCTTGGATATCCCTACGACGACGTGCACGAGTTTATCGTCCAGCGCGGCGAGAACTACAAGGTCTTTGGAGCTTGGAAGGTCTACACGAATGTCGAGCAAGCGCTTGCGATGTTTGACGCCTACCGCGCTTGCACTCAATACCTCACCTTTGTCTATCAGCAGGGCTGCAGCTTGGCGCAACTTGCCCAGGCAACCCGATAGAACATAGAAGCCGCGGCAACCTGCCGCACAACTGAAAGGACTCAACATGAGCAAGATCGCCGTCGTCTACTGGAGCGGCACGGGCAACACCGAGGCCATGGCAAACCTCGTCGCCGAAGGCGCCACGTCCGCGGGTGCCGAGACTGAGGTCATCCCCTGCGCCGACTTCTCTGCTGACAAGGCCGCCGAATATGATGCCTTCGCCTTCGGCTGCCCCGCCATGGGCTCCGAGGAACTCGAGTACGATGAGTTCCAGCCGATGTGGGACGAGGTCAAGGAGATTCTCGGCGACAAGAAGGTCGTCCTCTTTGGCTCCTATTCGTGGGCCGAGGGCGAGTGGATGGACAACTGGAAGGCCGACGCCGACGAGGCCGGCGTCAACGTCGTGGACTCCACCATCTGCTACGATGCGCCCGACGATGAGGGCGAGGCGGCCTGCAAGGCCCTCGGAGCCGAGCTCGCGTAACGAAACCAGGCCTCCAAAAGAGCCTGTATCACAGCGCATCCCCATCCCTACAAAAGAGCGGGGGCTGGATTCAAGTCCAGCCCCCGCTCTTTTGTAACGGCAGTTACATCAACCGGCTACGAGATATTTCCCAAGAACGCCTTGGTGCGCTCGCTCTTGGGGTGGTCGAAGACCTCGCTCGGCGTACCCTCTTCCACGATAACGCCACCGTCCATAAAGACGACGCGGTCGGCGACGTCGCGGGCAAAGCCCATCTCGTGCGTCACGACGATCATGGTCATGCCGTCGCGTGCCAGGTCGCGCATGACACCCAGAACGTCGCGAACCAGCTCGGGGTCGAGCGCCGACGTGGCCTCGTCAAAGAGCATGACGTGAGGGTTCATCGACAGGGCGCGGGCGATGGCAACGCGCTGCTGCTGGCCGCCCGAGAGCTGGCTCGGCATAAAGTCGATACGCTCGGCAAGACCGACCTTGGTCAGCTCCTCGACGGCAATCTTCTCGGCTTCTTCCTTGCTGCGCTTGAGTACCTTTTGCTGCGCGAGCATGACGTTCTTTTTGACTGACAGGTGCGGGAACAAATTAAACTGCTGAAACACCATACCCAGATGCGTACGTACCTTGTTAAGGTCGACGCCCTTGGCGCACACGTCCACGCCCTCAACGACAATCGAGCCGCTCGTGGGATGTTCCAGACGATTGATGCAGCGAAGCATCGTCGACTTGCCCGAGCCCGAAGGACCTAGGACTACGACGACCTCGCCCTTGTGCACATCCAAATCGATATCGCGCAGGACCACGTTATCGCCAAAGGCCTTCTGGAGGTTCTTGATGCTGACGACGACCTCGTTCGAGTTATTGGTTTCGCTCATGATAGGACCTCCTTACAGACCGGCGATGTGATCGGCGGGCGTCGCGACGACCTGCCCGGCGCTCTTGGCGGGATGCTTCTTCTTGGTCTCGGCCGTACCCAAAAGCCTCGCCTCAAGACCGCTCACCAAGCGGGCAAGCGGCAGGGTGATGACCAGGTAGAACAGGGCGGCAACCACATACGGCGTGATGGACCCCGTCGTGGCCACGATGGTGCGGGCGTTCATGACGATCTCGACCACGCCCACGGCCGCAAGCAGCGACGTATCCTTGTAAAGCAGGATGAACTCACTGGTCAACGTAGGCAAAACATTGCGGAACGTCTGCGGAATCATAACGTAGAGCAGTGTCTGGAAGGCGTTCATGCCCAGCGAGCGCGCGGCCTCGTTCTGGCCCTTGGGGATTGACTGAATACCGGCGCGGAAGATCTCGCACAGATAGGCGGACGAGTTCATGGCCATGACGATGACACCCAGCACATAGTCGTCAACCTTGACGCCGGCCAGCGGCAGGCCAAAAAACGCGATGTAGATCTGCAGGAACGCCGGCGTACCACGGATGATATTCACATAGATGCCGGCAAGGCAACGCAGGATGCGCGACTTGGAGATGCGCATGAGCGACAAGGCAAAGCCAAAGGGAATTGCCAGCGGAAACGCCACGAGCACGATCGAGAGCGACATGAGGAAGCCTTTGAAGACGATCGGCAGGCTCTGGACCAAAATGACCGGGTTCAGGAACAGGCGAAGGAACATGTTGGAATTCCATGCCTTGACCCACGGCTGCCCCTTAAGGTCGGCCAGGAAGCTATCGAATGCCGTCACGCCCTTGATCTCCACCGACGGAATCTTGGAGATCTTCTTGGTCGAACCATCGGCCAAAGTGCAGGTGCCGCTAAAGTCCTCGTCGCCACCCTCGACGGGGAAGGTCACGCCGTAGACCTCGACGCGGAAATAGCCGCCGGCGGGCGCCGTCTCGCCAAAATCGATCTTGAGCGTCTGGCCGTCGACCTTGCACGTAGGCTTCATGGGCGTACGGTCCATAAGGTCATCGCCCGAGAGCATCGTCAGACGCGTGTCGTCCGCACCAAAGGTCGTACCATCGGCAAACGTCAGCGAAAGACCGCTCAGTTCCTCATCGGCATCGGCTTGGACCTCCCAGGTGATGCGGGTCTCGGTGCCGCCGACCACGTCGCTGCCCGAACCGGTATTGGGTCGGGCGGTGATCTTTGCGGTCTCAAGCGCCTGAGCAGTCGAGGGCACGCAGGCCCCCGCGCATACCAGGGCGAGCGCCACAGCCAGAGCACAGGCTAGCTTTTGGAGCATCGAGGGCAGCGGATGGCTCTGGCCCATAGCTCCTTGGTTCAATCGAGACAAGGTGGCTCCTAACGTTTAAGTTGCCGACATAACGGGGCGGTATCGTGCCCATTCAAGAACCGCAAAGGCCCTCTCCGCCAAAACGGAAAGGGCCCGCGCGCAATCAAGTGACTATTTTACTTGATGTTGTACTTAGCCATGAGGGCGTCAACGGTACCGTCGTCGGTCAGGTCCTTGATGGCCTGGTTGATGTCGTCCTTGAGCTTGGTGTTGCCCTGGTTGATGGCGATAGCATACTCCTCACCGGTGCTGATCTGCTTAACCGTATGGCAGGTATTGAACTGCTCGGCGGTCAGCTGGCTGGCAACGGAGCGATTGGTAACCACGGCGTCGCCCTTGTCGGACTGCAGGGCGCTGAAGCACTCGGTGGCGTCCTTATAGGGGACGATCTTGGCCTTGGGGAAGTTCTCCTGAGCAAAGGCCTCGGCAGTCGAACCGGACTGGACGATGATCGTGGCGTCAGCATTGTTGAGCTTCTCGCTGTAGTTATCGGCCGTAATGTCGGCGTTATCGACCTTGGTCACGATAGCCTGATCGTCCATGTAGTAAGAGTCGGAGAACGCGACTTCCTTCTCACGCTCGGGCGTGTCAGTGATAGCCGCGATGGCGACGTCATACTTGGCGCCCGAAGCAACGCCGGGGACGAGCGTGTCGAAGTCGTTGTTGACGTACTCGACATCCAGACCCAGCTTGTCAGCGATAGCCTTGACAAGCTCAAGGTCAAAGCCCTGGTAGTCGCCGTTATCATCCTTATACTCAAACGGCGCATACTCGGCAGAGGTGCCGACGGTCAGCGTGCCGTCCTTGACGAGCGCATATTTCTTGGAGCCGTCGACCTTCTCGACCTTCGCGTTGTCAGAGCTGCTGGAACCGGCATCGGAACCAGAGGTGGCGTTGGACGAGCCGCAGCCCGTCAGTGCGAGGGCGAGCGCCATGGCGCCCGTGGCGGCAAATGCGCCAAGCTTCTTGAGCTTCATAATCAGTCTCCTTCCGGTGACCTCGTTTGATTCAGAGGTCTGCAAAAACTGTTGGCTATTATGCACCCGTAAGTGCGAATCTGCAATTAGAAAACTGATTGAAACAAACGCACAACGTGCATGGAATACTCCACTTTGTGACAGTCGTTACTGCTGTAACGACCTTAATAGCGTAATTTCCACCGCATAACCTGCAAGTTCGTTCGGCGTCTCCAAAATAAATGGAAGTGCACGCAAGCGGCTATTCGATACAATATTCTGCATAACCTGCATACCGCCGCCAAACTCCTCGCTGCCAAGGTATCCCTTGCCGATGCACTCGTGACGATCTTTATGGGCGCCACAGGGGTTTTTCGAATCGTTGATGTGTACGGCATGCAAGCGGTCGATACCCACCACGCGATCGAACTCGTCGAGTACGCCGTCCAGATCATGGATGATGTCATAGCCGGCATCGCTCACATGGCAGGTGTCCAGACACACGCCTAGCTTGTCCGATAGCTCTGGACGCCTGGCGGCAACACCCTCGATAATGCGCGCCAGCTCTTCAAAGCTACGGCCCACCTCGGTACCCTTTCCCGCCATGGTCTCGAGCAGCACCGTCGTCTGCTGCCCCTCAAACATCACCTGGCACAGGGTGTCGACAATCATCTGAATGCCGACGTCGGAACCCTGCCCCACATGCGCGCCGGGGTGGAAGTTGTAGTAGTTGCCGGGCAGCGCTTCCAGACGCTGCAAGTCCTCGGCCATGGCCTCCAAGGCAAACTCGCGCGCCCGCTCTTTGGCAGAACAGGGATTGTAGGTATAGGGGGCATGCGCCACGAGTGGGCCAAAATCATTTTGCGCCATAAGGTCACGCAGGGCCGCCACATCATCCATGTCAAGGTCTTTCGCCTTGCCGCCGCGCGGATTGCGCGTAAAGAATGCAAAGGTACTGGCGCCAATGGATAGCGCCGTCTCCCCCATCGCCCGATAGCCCTTCGTCGTCGAAAGATGACACCCGATCGTTAGCATCTCCAGCTCCCCCTCATCAGTTGCGGTGAAATACGGTCTATTGGTGCCTTATTTTGGCGCAAACAGACCGTATTCCACCGCAAGATATAAAAGGGGCATCAGGGGCACGGTCCGCCGAGCCCCCTTGAGCAGCAGCACCGCAGCCTAGAGCGTCAAGCGAATCGCATCGATGATCTGCGCGCAGCGCTGTGTGGCGGCAAGGGGCATGACGGGACTCTCGAGTTTCCCCGCCCGGATGAGCTGAGTCGCATGCGAAGCTTCGCCGTAAAAATCATCGACCTCAAATGGGGCGTCGATTTCGAGCACTCGACCGTCGGAGTACTTCACATGGGCGAGCTCGGGGCGATGGAGGCGCTCGATTTCCAACGAACCCCGTTCGCAGGCAATCGTTAAGCGGCTTTCATATGCTGCTTTGCCGTCGCACACCATATGAATGGGTATACCGCCGACACTCATATGAATCTCATCGGCCCAATCCACGCGGCCGCCCGATACGTCACGCCAGCGAACTTCACGAGACGAAACATCGCACGCACCCGCAAGCAAATCCTCAAACCACCCGACCGCATAGCAGCCCATGTCATATAGACAGCCGCCCTGCAACGGATCGAGCAGATAACTCGAAGGGGACTCACCATAATCGAGTTTTTGCACGCTTTCGATCGAGACGATACAGCCGAGCTCGCCCGACGCAAGCAAGTCCTCCACGCGAGTGCGCATCGGGCAAAACCGATTCTTCATCGCCTCCATAAACAGCACGCCGCACTCGCGAGAGGCGGAGGCAATCGAGAGAGCCTCTTCCTCACTCAAAACGGCCGGCTTTTCGCACAGCACGGCCTTTCCGGCGCGCAGCGCGCGACAGGCCCAACGCGTATGCATACCATGCGGAAGAGCCAAGTAGATTGCGTCGACATCGGGGTCGGCAATCAGCGCATCATAAGCCGCATCGCCGCCATCGTCAGCCGTGACATAACTGTGCGCAGCATCGATCAAAAACGCCCTGCAAAACTCCTCAACATGCGAAGGAGTGCGACCGGCGGCAGCCACAAGCCGTGCCCTGTCGACCTTCTTGAGCGACGATGCAAATCGATGCGAAATGTGCCCAGCGCCCAAAACGCCCCAACGAACCTCACGCAAATCATCACATGAATCCCGATGGCCCACGACAGCTCCCTTCAGTTGCGACGAAATAGTTCCTGCTATCGCCTTATTCTGCCGCAAACAGGAACTATTCCATCACAAGATATAAAAGGGTCATGAGGAGCGAGTTTTGCTGAAGACTTTAAGCGCGGCCGTTACGGGGCCAGGCTGGAAACGTCGGCGCGCGTCGTCGAGACGCTCGGGGATATCGATGTGTTGCGGGCAGTGACGCGCACATTTGCCGCACTTGACGCAATTGCTCACGAGCTTGGGCTCGCTCGTGCGCACCGCGCTCGCCGTAAAGTATTGCGACAGCCCCGTAAACCAGCTGTGCGCATAGCTCGCGTTGTAAGCGGCAAAGCAGCCGGGAATGTTAATACCCTTGGGACATGGCATGCAGTAGCCGCATCCCGTGCAGGGCACGCGATTCGATTTTTCAAACTCCGCCAGCACACGTGCGATGGTATCGAGCTGCTCTGTCGTCATCGAATTCGGCAGTGCGCGATCCGCCAATGCCGCGTTCTCGTCCACCTGTGCGGTATCGGTCATGCCCGAAAGCAGCATCGTGACCTGAGGATGGTTCCACACCCACGAAAGTCCCCAGGCGGCAGGAGTGCGCAAATGCGGGTCACGGGCGCCATCGAGCACGGCGCGGGCCCGCGGAGGCAGCTTGCCCGCCAGGCGTCCACCCAAAAGCGGCTCCATCACAAACACCGCGAGCCCGCGCTCCGCAGCCGCCATGAGTCCCGCCGTTCCCGCTTGGTAGCGCTCTCCAGCGTAGTTGTACTGGATCTGGCAAAAATCCCAGTCATACGCGTCAAGCATCGTGAGGAAGTCCGCGGCGCTGCCGTGGTACGAAAAACCTATCTGGCGAATACGCCCCGCAGCCTTTTGGTGCGCAATCCAGTCCTCGATGCCCAACGCCACCACGCGCTCCCACTGGGCGGGCGAGGTGATGTTGTGCATAAGGTAGTAGTCAATATGGTCGGTCCGCAAACGGTGCAGCTGCTCGTCAAAAAAGCGGTCGAAATCCTCCGCACATTTGCACGAAGCGTGCGGCAACTTAGTCGCCAGCAACACCCGGTCACGCAGCTCCAGGCGCCCAAGCGAGGCGCCCACGCACGCCTCGTTACCGGGATAGAGATAGGCGGTGTCCAGATAATTAATCCCCTGCTCCACCGCACGGGAAATGATGGCATCGGCCGTCTTCGCATCGGGGTGCCCCGGCGCACCGGGAAATCTCATGCAGCCCAGACCCAGAGAGGATATTCGGTTACCACTTTTGGGGTCAACGCGGTATTGCACAGACCCTCCCTTCGCCATCAGCGCCCCGGCAAGGCGAAACACAATGGTCACGCAGCCGAAACATCGTGGAATCGCAATCGAGAACGTATCGTAACGCAGCAGAAATCGAGCTGTCACGGCACCGCTTTAACATCAGCAAAAAGCCCGATGAAAGGAGCAACAAACAAATACGGCCATCCGGTGCACGCAGCATGGTCCGGCAGCATACAATCCATCAGGCGCCCCTTACGCGGGCGCCTTTTATATGGGGAGATGATTCGCATGCAGATCAACAAGATCGCCTTTATCGGCAAGGGCGGCGTCGGCCTGCTCTACGGCAGCATGATTGCCAAGGCCCTCGGCAATGACGCCGTCGAATACGTTATGGATGACGCCCGTTTTGAGCGTCACGCAAACGATGCGCTCACCGTCAACGGCAAGCCCTGTGCGCTCAAGTCCGTCCGCGCCAGCAAGGCAACGCCCGCCGATCTGGTCATCCTGACGGTCAAGACCACCGGTCTCGACCAAGCACTCAAGACTATGGAGCGCGTCGTGGGACCCAATACGCTCATCGCCTCGCTGTGCAACGGCATCACGAGCGAGCAAAAGATTGCCGAGCGCTTTGGCTGGGAGCATACCGTTCTTGGTATTTGCCAGGGCATGGACGCTGTGTTTCTCAACGGAGAGCTCACCTTTACCAACACGGGCGAAATCCGCTTTGGCGCGGCGGCCGGTACGGATCCCGCAGCCATCACCGCAATCGACGAGCTCTACACGCGCTGCGGCATCGCACACACCGTCGAGAGCGACATTGCGCACCGCATGTGGGCCAAACTCATGCTCAACGACGGCATCAACCAGACCTGCATGGCCTACGGCGGCACGTACGGAAGTGCCACGGAGCCGGGCTCCGAGCAGCGTCGCTGCCTTGTTTCCGCCATGCGCGAAACGCTTGCGGTCGCCAACGCCGAGGGCGTTGAGCTGACCGAGGCAGACCTGACGCAGATGGTGCACCTCATCGAAGGAATCGATCCCGCCGGCATGCCCTCGATGGCGCAAGACCGCGTCGCGCGGCGCAAAACCGAGGTCGAGGAGTTCGCCGGCACCATCTGCCGTCTGGCGGCCAAGCACGATATCCAGGCACCGCAGAACGAATGGCTCTATCAGCGCATTCGCGATATCGAGGCAAGCTGGTAGCGCCCGACTCACCACGTCAACAGACTCAACAGCAAAGCCGCCGCAAGGGCACTCCCCTTACGGCGGCTTTCATCTTCATCTATAACCAGTAGTCGATGTCCCGACGGTTAGAGCTGCGACTCCGAGGCCTGGCCCTCATCGTCGCGACAAAGGACTACACCCGCACTTCCCAGCAGCGCGGCCGCAATCAGCGCGCCGACCACGATTGGAGCAGCCCCGCATGACCCCTGCACGCCCGCAATGAGCGCGGCCGTAGGACCAAGGCAACCAAGCACCAATGCGACGACGGCAACGGCGATATCTCGAGCGTTCACAAGACCACTTCCTCCAAGAGAAAGACCTTATTTCTCATGAACTAGTGTGCCCTGCGCCCATATGCGCGGCGTACTGCCACAGTAAGCGCTCTGTTAACTCAAGCACGCACAAAAAACGAACGCCCTTACGTTGCCCAAAGGCTCGGTAAAGACGCCCGCCCGTCATGTCCTATTGGCTTATGGCAGATTACCAGCCAGTGTAGTAGTCGGTGGTTCCGGCAGCGCAGCCGGAGTCATAGACCTTGCACTCGCCCTTGGAACCGGTAAACGTAGAGCCTTGGGCCTTATCGCCCGCGGCAACGACGTAGTAACCATCGGAATCGCGCCAAAAGCCCTCGGAATCCTGCGTCCACTCGCCCGTGCGGTGGTGATACAACACGTTGCTGCTGTAATAAGTCTCGCGGCGGCCGTTATAGTTATTGACGCCGCTCGAGCGCGTCAGACCCGAGCCGTTCGCGTAATACGCAGCAGACGTATAAGACGAGCCGGAGCCGGCGTTGTAATACGAAGCCTGAACGGCCTCAGCGGCCTCGGCTTCGGCTGCGGCAGCCTCGAGCGCCTCGCGCTTGGCATCCTCAAGCGTGGAGCGAAGCTCGTCGAGCTCGGTCGACTTGGCGTCGACTTCCCCCATCGTCAACAGGCTACCCGCACCGTCGATGCAGCCCTGCAACACAGCGCGCTCGTCATCGGTAGCATAGTCGCCATACATATTCATAATGATCTGAGCGCGCATCTCCAGGGAATCGCGCTTTGCCCCCATCGAGGCGTTCCACTCCTGCATAGAGCCATAACCGTCGCCGCGGTAGTCAACGGGCTGCACCAGCGTCGCCTCGGACGGCGTTGATCCGACCGTATCGGATAGTGTCGCCGCGTGGGCATCAGTTGCGCCGGCGCCCGCCAAAAGTGCCACGGTCAGAGCGGCGGAAAGGGCGGCGGCTTTCGGTTTTCGTGAATCGATCCTCATGTAGCTGGAAACCTCCGTAGTGCGTTTTTGCTGCGTGTGAGCTACGTGTGATTTAATCGCGCTGCATAGTACCCCGAGCAAATCGCGACCTGCGGTTTTACTCAAAAGGCGCACGTCAATTGCGTAAAACTCACATCCTCTCAACAGGAGTTTTCCACAACTCGAATGCATAAAGCATGCCAAAAACCCTGTTTTTGCACCCTCTCTATGCAAAAACGACGCCTGTGCAACCATTGTTCGCACAGGCGCCTTGAGCAGGCATTTTATGCAGTTATACCTATCGAGTCGCAAGGGGTCCTTGCACAAGTCGCCTTACTCGTCCAGCGCGGCAAAGGCCTGCTTCAGATCCCAAATGATATCCTCGGCGTTCTCGGTACCGATGGAAAGACGGATCGTGGAGGGCGTGATGTTCTGCTCGGCGAGCTCCTCGGCAGAGAGCTGGGAGTGCGTGGTGGTAGCCGGGTGCACGACGAGCGACTTGACGTCGGCCACGTTGGCGAGCAGCGAGAACACCTGCAGATGATCGATGAACTTCCATGCAGCCTCCTGGCCACCCTTAATCTCAAAGGTAAAGATCGAAGCACCGCCACGGGGGAAGCACTTCTGATAGAGCTCGTGATCGGGGTGCTCAGGCAGGCTCGGGTGATTCACCTTGGCGACGTGGCTGTCGCCAGCCAGGAACTCAACGACCTTCTTGGTGTTCTCGACATGACGGTCGACGCGCAGCGACAGAGTCTCGGTGCCCTGGAGCAGGACCCAGGCGTTGAACGGGCTGATGCAGGCGCCCTCGTCACGCAGCAGGATAGCGCGGACATAGGTTGCGAAGGCGGCGGGACCGGCAGCCTCGGCAAACGAAACACCATGGTAGGAGGGGTTGGGCTCAGCGATCTGGGCGTACTTGCCACTCGCCTTCCAATCGAAGTTACCGCCGTCGACGATCACACCGCCCAGCGAGGTACCGTGGCCTCCGATGAACTTGGTTGCGGAGTGGACGACGATGTTGGCGCCGTGCTCCAGCGGACGGAACAGATACGGGGTGCCGAAGGTGTTGTCGACGACAACCGGCAGACCGTGCTTCTTGGCAATCTCGGAGATGGCGTCGATGTTGGGGATGTCGGAGTTGGGGTTGCCGAGCGTCTCGAGATAGATGACCGTGGTGCTGTCCTTGATGGCAACCTCAACCTCTTCCAGGTTATGGGCATCGACAAACGTGGTCTCGACGCCAAACTGGGAGAGCGTATGCTCCAGCAGGTTGTAGGAGCCACCGTAGATGGTCTTCTGAGCCACCACGTGGTCACCAGCCTGGGCAAGAGCCTGCAGGGTATAGGTGATGGCAGCAGCGCCGGAGGCGACGGCAAGACCTGCCACGCCGCCCTCGAGCGCGGCGATACGGTCCTCGAAGACGCCCTGGGTGGAGTTGGTCAGACGGCCGTAGATGTTACCGGCGTCGGCAAGACCAAAGCGGTCGGCGGCGTGCTGGGAGTTGCGGAACACATAGCTCGTGGTCTGGTAGATCGGCACGGCACGGGAGTCGGAAGCGGGATCGGCGCTCTCCTGGCCAACGTGCAGCTGCAGGGTATCGAAACCAAAGGTGTGCTCGGGGTTGTTGATGAACTGGCTCATGATGATCTCCTTGATCGAACGAAAGTAAGTAAAAAGAGAGAAGTAAGTCGCTGTCTCCTGATCACGCCGACGGGCGCAAACAGGAGCCCGGCATTCGTCTTGGTAAGCAATTCATATGCGGGCCTCCTTTCGCGTCCCGATTCCGTGGTCGGCTTAATAACCTACCGCCTTTGTGTGTTTTGAATAGTACGGGCATTGTCTCCCTCGGTCAATCACTTAAAAGCGCTAACTTGTTATCTGTTTTATAGATAACTATCGAAAGGATGGCGTCGATGACCCTTCAGCAGCTTCGTTTTCTGATCACCGTGGCAGAGTCCGGCTCAATCAACGCCGCAGCTCAACGCCTCTATACTGCTCAGTCCAACATCTCAAACGCCGTCAAAAGCCTGGAACAGGAGCTCCATCTGGAGATCTTTACGCGCTCCAGCCGCGGCGTCACGCTCACCAACGACGGCACCGAGCTTTTGGGCTATGCGCGTCAAGTCGTAGAGCAGGCCGATATGCTCGAGGCCCGCTACGAGGACGGCGGCACGCCCCAGGCGCGCCTTGCCATCTCGGCCCAGCATTACGCTTTTTCGGTCGAGGCCTTCGTCAACGTCGTCGAGCGCTGCCGGGACAGCAAGTTCGAATTCATCATGCGCGAGACCACCACGTCGCAGATCATCGATGACGTCCGCGCGTTTCGCAGCGACATCGGCATCCTCTATCTGGACGACTTTAACGCCCGCGTTCTGCAGAAGGCCTTCGCCGATGCCCGTGCAAGCTTCCATCCCCTCTTCGACGCGACGGTCCACGTCTTCGTTAGCGAGCGCCACCCGCTCGCACGCCGCCCGCAGCTGTCCCTTGCCGACCTTACACCCTATACGCGCTACAGCTTTGAGCAAGGCACCTCGAGCTCCTTCTATTACGCCGAGGAACCTTTTAGCTATATCCCTTGCGACCGCAACATACGAATCTCGGACCGCGGAACACTTACTAACTTACTTATCACGTCGAACGGTTACACCCTGTCGACCGGTGTCCTCTCCAATGAAATGCAATGGGGTATGGCATCGATCCCGTTAGCAGACGCCCCAACGATGCACGTAGGCTATATCATGCACGACGAGCGCAAGCCCTCTCCCCTCTTGCAGCAATACCTCGACGAGCTCAACCGCATCATCCGTGCCAACTAACTGTCGGAAGACGGGGTAGAAATCGTAGATTGCTAGCCCCCGGCGGGCATGGCGCTACAATGGTCACTCACACGAAACGTACCCAACGAAAGGAAGCCCGTGAAGGTCATCATCTATACCGACGGCTCGGCCCGATCAAATCCGGGACGCGGCGGCTACGGCGCCGTGCTCAAATACACCAACCCCGCCGGCAAGACCTTTACCTCCGAGCTTTCGCGCGGCTACGCCAAGACCACCAACAACCGCATGGAGCTCATGGCCGTTATCGTGGCGCTCGAGGCACTCAACCGCCCATGCGAGGTCGAAGTCCATTCCGATTCGCAGTATGTCGTCAACGCCTTTAACAAGCACTGGATCGACGGCTGGAAAAAGCGCGGATGGAAAACCGCCAACAAGCAACCCGTCAAGAACCGCGACCTGTGGGAGCGCCTACTCACCGCCAAAAGCAAGCACAAGGTTGAGTTCATCTGGGTTAAGGGTCACGCCGGTCACGAGCTCAACGAGCGCTGTGATGAGCTCGCCACCACGGCGGCCGACGGCAGCAACCTCGATATCGACACCGGCTTTAACGAGAGCGACCTGTAATAGCGTTTTCGCGCAGCTTTATATCCCCACGCGCTACACTCATCCTGTAGACCAAACAACGCAAGGGAGACGTATGCTGCGCATCGCGACCATCGGTACATCCATGATCACCGACGACTTTATCCAAGTCGTCAACGCCAACGACCAAGCCGCGTTTGTGGGCACGCTTTCACGCGACGCCAATCGCGGTACTGCCTTTACCGCCGAGCGCGGTGGCGAGCGAAACTTTACGTCGCTCGATGAGCTTGCGGCAGCCGCCGACGTCGACGCCGTCTATATCGGCAGCCCTAACGCACTTCACTACGAGCAGGCTCTTGCCTGCATCGCCGGTGGCAAGCACGTCATCGTCGAGAAACCCTTCTGCGCCACCGAAGCGCAGGCGCTGGAAGTCTTCCGCGCTGCCGAGGCAGCAGGTGTCGTGGCCCTCGAGGCCATGCGTCCCCTCCACGATCCCGCCTTCCACGCCATCGAGGACGCCCTGGGCGAGATCGCCCCCATCCGCCGCGCCTCATTGCGCTTTGGCAAGTATTCTTCGCGCTACAACGAGGTTCTCGCGGGACGCGCCACCAATATCTTCGACTGCAATATGGCATCGGGTTCCCTCATGGACATTGGCGTCTACGCCGTCGAGCCCATGGTCGAGATTTTCGGCATGCCCTCCGGCCTTACGAGCATGACTACTCTACTCGACCCCACCACGCGACAGCTCACGCACGGCCCCATCGACGGCTGCGGTTCCATCCTCGCCAGCTATGGCGGAGGCAGCATCTCCGTCGAGCTCGCGCACTCCAAAATTACGAATGACCTGCTGCCCTCGCAGATCGAAGGCGAGCGTGGCACTATCCAGATCGACCATCTGTCCACGCCCCGCAACGTCCGCATCGACTATCGCGGCGATGTCGTACGCGGCTCGGCGACCGAGGCACCGCGCGAGCAGGGCGACAACGGCCGCGTGCTCGACCTGCCCAAATCGAGCAACACTATGGAATACGAACTCACAGACTTTATCACCGCCATCGGCGGCATCGATAACGTTAAGGAAGAGATTTGGGAGACCCCGGCGGGACGCCACGAGCTTGGCCACTACCGCGATGTCACGCTCGTCTCACTGCGCATCATGGATGCCGTGCGCCAGCAGGCCGGCATAACCTTCCCGTCCGACGCAGGCAAGCAGGCATAGCGATGGGCTTCTTCGATACGTTCTTCTCCAGCGTCACCGGAGGCAGTCGAGAGCCTCAAAAACCATCAAACGTCGAGCTCGAGCTGCGCCGCAGGCTTACCGTGCTCGCAAGCGACGAGGCCACTCAAGACACTCCCCTGCGCTATTTCCTGCGCTGGGCGGGGCAAGTCCAAGGCGTTGGTTTTCGCTTTACCAACACCAACCTCGCGCAGGCACGCTCCCTCACCGGCTGGGTGCGTAATATGGAAGACGGCTCAGTCGAGATGGAGATACAGGGAGCTCCGGCAAACGTCCTATCTCATCTCGAGGCGCTTCATGCCTCCTACGAGCGCATGGGAACGCGTTTTCGCCTCGTAGACGCCCAGGCCCGAGCCCCACTTGCCAATGAAGACGGTTTCACGCCTCGTTATTAGTATTGTGTGCTAAATACGGTATCATTTACCTACGACCGTTGATAGAAAAGAGGCGAGGCGCATGGCGGTGCAAAGAAGGAATACCAGGCAGCGAAAGCTGGTTCTTGACGCCGTGCGCCAAAGCTATAACCATCCCACCGCCGACGAAATCTACAACGTCGTGCGCGCGCAGGATGACAAAATCAGCCGCGGTACGGTCTACCGCAATCTCAATCTCTTGGCCGACGCCGGCGAGATCCTCTCCATCAAGACGCCGGGCGGCAGCCGCTTCGATCGCACGATCGAGCCGCATGCGCATATCATCTGCACCTCGTGCAGCCGCGTCATCGACGTGCCACTCCCCTTCGATGCCCAGCTCGACGCCAAGGCATCCGAGCAAATCGGCTGGCACGTCACGTCGCACTACACCATCTTCGAGGGTCTCTGCCCCGACTGCCGGTAAATGTTTGGAACATGCCTTAAATCCACCTTTTCGCACTTTGCAGCAAAAAATAGATTTCTAGGTATGTCCCGAAAACCTACTCGGCGAGCAGACGGCGCAGCTCCTCTTCGACCGTGCGCACGTAGCGGACGTGGTCGTTGATGCCACGCATAGAGGGATTGCAGCTCTCCATTAGATAAGGATGGCCCACTACGTTGAGCATGTCGCGGTCGTTTTCGTTATCGCCAAACGCCATCATCTCATCGGGCGAAATACCCAGGGCACGACCGTAATCGGCAAGCGCGGAGCCCTTGCCCGAACCGAAACCGATAAAGTCCGTCCATTCGGTTCCCGACGTCATCACGTCAACACGGTCGCTAAAGAGGCGCTCGAAATACTCCAGGGCCGCCGGCTGATCCACCTCGGGCATCTGGAAGGCAATCTTAATGACGTCCTCGTCGATGTCCTCGGGACGGCCGACCACCGCCACATCGCAGTGGACCTCATAGCGCAAATGGTCGACGAACGCATCGTTGCCGCTTATGGTGTAGAGGTGCCCCTCGCAGGAAAGGGTAACGTCGGCATGGGGGTAGGCGACCACGGCATTCGCGATATCCATCGCCAGGTCACGCTCCATAGAGCGCTTGACAACGGCACGCCCCTCGCTCATCACCAGGGCTCCGTTTTCGCATACATAGGCGAGCTCATCGGCCACCGGGGCAAACAGGTAGCGCAAGCTCGCATATTGACGGCCGCTCGCCGGCATAAACACGATACCGCGACGATGCAGTTCATCGATGAGTTCAAAGGCCTCGGAACGCGGCTCGCGCTCCCCCGGATGCAGCAACGTGCCGTCCAAATCGCATGCAATCAGCTTGATTCCCTCAAGACCCATATGCTTCCCCAAAGCCTCCTATCAACAGCAAGACGGACCTTGATTGGTCGCCCCTCAAAGCCCGCCTTGCGTATATACGCGCTTAGCCGCGCGTCTTTTTTACGATGGTAAAGTCGGGAGCCATGCTCACGACGGCCTCCGCCGTACTCGATGCAAGGCGCCGGTCCGCATCGAGTTCACGGGTAACCACCGAGAGCTGAACACCCTCGACGCCCCGGAGCATGCGGCCCAAAACAGGCTGCACCGGCGTATACATGCGCACGGTATGCTCGTCCGAATCGCCTCGGAAAAGCGGCGCGTGCATATTGCCGATCTCCCAGCACGCATGCGCGAGCGCAATCGGATCCATGCGGTCGACTTCGACCAAATAAACCTCGGCGCTGCGCAGGCGCACGACAACCGCCACGGGCACCATGCCCGAACAGTCGATGGCGAGCACGTCGCCATCGGCAAGACGACCGCCGTCGGCAGCATCCAGCCGAACATCGATCGTGCGCCCCAGCTCCGTCACGCCCGCAAACGCGCATACATCAGCCCGGTCCCAATCGAACAGTAGCTCGTCAACTTCAAAGACGCCGCCCAACTTCCGGCGAAGCAGGAGTTCATAGGACGGATCGTTGAGATTTCCCAAGCATGTCGTCGAAACCAAGCGTTCAGGCATACTCTAACCCTCGACCTCAACGAGCTCGATATCAAAGTTGAGGTCCTTGCCGGCCAGCTCGTGGTTGGCGTCGAGCGTCACAGCCTCGGGCGTTACGTCGATGACCACGGCGGGAACGGGCATACCGCTCGGCGTGGACAGGAAAAGCTTCATGCCCTTCTCGATCTGCTCGATGTTGGGAACCTGTTCGGCCGGGAAGGTAATAACCATCTCGGGATTGTGCTCGCCGTAGGCATCGGCAGCAGGAATGTGCACGGTCTTCTTCTCGCCCACCTGCATGTCGACAACAGCGGCGTCGAAGCCCTTGATCATCTGACCGGCGCCGCAGGTGAACTCCAGCGGCTCGCCGCGATCGTAGGAGCTATCGAACTGCGTGCCGTCATCGAGCGTGCCGCGATAATGGGTCTTGACCTTCTTGCCCTGGTTGGACATGGTAACCTCCGTGATAAGGGCGGCGCACAACGCGGGCCGCCGTGAACATATGGCGCTAACTATACCCTAGTCATACAATTCAATGACAGTTTGCAAAGAAACGCTGCAACCGGAGGAACCATGGCATATCCCGTATTTGACCTACACTGCGACACTGCCGACCGAATCGGCTGGGCCACGCTCGATCTCGACCTGCGCTTTACCGCCGGCACCGACGGTTATTTCCCCGGCGACGAAACGCATCCGCAAGATTTCGACCTCATCGAGGGTAACGCCTGTGCCATCTCGCTCGCAAAGATCGGCAACACGCCGTGGGCACAGTGCTTCGCCACGTTTGTCCCCGACGAGATTCCCACCGCCCACGCCGCGCGCTTCCAGGCGCAGATCATGGCGCATATGAGCGGCCAGGCAATGCTCAACCACGACCGTATGGTCAACGTGCGCAGCGCCGCAGACATTCGCCCCGCGCTCAAGGACGGCAAGGTCGCTTGCATCCACACCATCGAAAACGCCACGTTCTTTGCCGAGGACCCCGCGCTGATCGAGGTGCTCAAGAGCCTGGGCGTGCTTATGTCGTCACTCAGCTGGAACGCGCAGGGACCGCTCGCGAGCGGCCACGACACCCACACCGGCTTCACCGCCGCCGGCATCGAGGCGCTTACGCAGATGGAGCACGCCGGCATGGTGCTCGACGTCTCCCACCTCAACGATGAGTGCTTTGACGAGGTCGCCGCCCGCGCCACGCGTCCCTTCGTCGCCAGCCACTCCAACTCCCGTGCGGTTTGCGGCGCCAAACGCAACCTTACCGACGACCAGTTCCGCACCATTCGCGACATGGGTGGCATCGTCGGCCTCAACTACTGCAGCGAGTTCCTTTCCAACGACGCAACCAAAAAGACCGCCGCAGACGTCACCTTCGACCAGCTGGCGGCGCATATCGAGCACTGGCTCGACCTGGGCGGCGAGGACGTCATCGCGCTCGGCGGCGACTGGGACGGCGCCACGGTGCCCGCTTTCCTCTCCGATGCCAGCAAGATGCCCGAGTTCCAGAACATGCTTTCCAAGCATTTTGGCAAGACCGTGATGCAAAAGCTCTGCAGCGACAACGCGCTTGCCTTCTTCGAGCGTTATTAATATCACATCCCTTGAGCGGGCCGGCATGCCGAACGGTCGACATGCCGGCCCGTCCCCGATCTGAAGGACCGCTTTTGACGCAGCAGTTTACGATTTCCGCATCCCGACCGGATGGGACGACCATCCCCGTCGTCGTTACCAAAAAGCGCGTCAAGAACTTCAACCTACGCGTCACATCGAGCGGCGAGGTCCACGCCAGCGCACCGATCGGCGCCAGCCGCGAGCGTATCGAAGCGTTTGTGAAGCGCAACAGCGCCTGGATTATCAGCCGACTTGCCCAGCGCGAGCAACGTCAGGCGACGGCACGAGAGCCGCTCAGCCCCTCGTCCATCATTGCACTTTGGGGCAAGCCCATCACGGTACAGGATGCACTCGATCACAACTTTGCATCACCCGCACCGCGACCCAAACAGGCCACCTTCGCAAGTTTTATGGGTACCGATGAATCGGACGAAGGCCCGCAGGCCAAGCGGCACGCAATCCTCGACGGCCTAACGTCCGACGAGCTCCAAGCCCACATCGACCAGCTCTACGCGTCCGAGGTCACCGCAGCGCTACGCGACATCGTGCACGCGTACGAAATCGCAATGGGCGTCACCGTGGCCCGCGTCTCCGTGCGCAGCATGAAAACGCGTTGGGGCTCCTGCACACCCAAAACCGGCGCCATTCGCATCGCGCGCGAGCTCGCCGCCTACCCCGTCGAATGCCTCGACATGGTTGTCGCCCACGAGCTCGTCCATCTGCTCGAGCCGAGCCACAATCAGCGCTTTCACGCCCTGCTCGACACGTACTGTCCCAACAATAGAACACTGTCTCAGCGGCTCAAGCAGCCACCCCTCAACAAGCTCTAGCGTCGACTAGCGCACGCGCTCGATCTCGACGCCGCAGCTTGCCAGGGGCAGGCCAACAGGAGCCCACGGCTTATCGAGCTTTATGCGCACACCAAGCAGCAGGGGGTAACGACGCAGCAGCATCTGGGCCACACCCTCGGCTGCCGCCTCGATGAGTTTAAACGTATGCTCGCGCAGATAGCCATCAACATCGTGGCACACCGAGCCGTAGTCAATCGAGGCGTCCAGGTTATCGTGCTCCCCCGCTGCACGCAGGTCGGCATAGAGCACCAAGGACACGATGAACTTCTGACCCAGCGCGTTCTCCTCGGGATACACGCCATGGTTGGCAAAAACCTCTAGGCCGTCAATGACAATACGATCGGCATGGCGCAGATCGTCATAGTTCACGTGAGGCACCGCCGTCGCAGTAGAAATTTCACCCCTACCACGACGGGCGAGCTCAGCACCCTCAGTCTTGGTTGCATTCTCGGGCAGTTTCTTGTTACTCATCGCGATCGTCTCCTTCGTTTAGAACCCCGACCGCGCAAATTAACTACACGCGAATCGACAGGTTCTTTTTATCATCGCTCCAGTTGCAAGCATTGCGCGCGGGGCATGCAAAGCAGGCGCGCGACGCTTTGTCGGCTGCATAGAGCAGACGCTCAAGCGGTTGGCTGTTCACGCGCAGCTTTCGATGACCCAGAATGGCCGTCTTAATGGCTGCGGCATCGGCCGACTCAAACGCCACGTCATCGGGCATGCCGGCGAGTATTGCATCAGCGACGCGCTCGCTTGCAACATCATGGGATATACCCGATTCGTACTGTTCATCTTTGCCGATATCGTGAAGAAGTGCCGTGGCGTAAATGACCTCGCGGTCAAATTCGAGCTGCTCCTCGAGATTCTTGATCCACATAATGCGAGCGACATCGAGCAGATGGTCAATACCGTGGCGGCAGAAGATGCGCCCCGATTCCAACTGTGCAATGTTGCCCAGGTGCCGCCGGAACAGCCCGTTGGCACAAATGTAATCAATGCGAGGCATGGCGCCAAAGGGGGCCAGGCCCGAAGCCATAAAGCCGCGACGCGACGTCCCCTCATCGGTCTTCGATGTAAAGTCGTTGACGACTCTCATGGTTAGCGGCCCAACATCCTAAAGAAACGCTCCTCGAGCGCGGGATCGGTCTCAAAGACGCCGCGGCGAGCGAGCGTCACGGTCTTGGTGCCGGGCTTTTGCACGCCACGCATCGTCATGCACATATGCTCGGCCTCCATCAACACAATCGCTCCCTGGGGAGCGAGATAATCCATGAGGGCATCGGCAACCTGTGCACACAGTTGCTCCTGCAGCTGCAGACGGCGGGCATAAACCTCAACCGTGCGGGCAAGCTTGGAGAGTCCAGCCACGCGACCGTTAGGGATATAGCCGATGGCAGCTTTGCCGTAAAACGGCAGCAGATGATGCTCGCACAGCGAGTAAAACGTGATATCGCGCTCGATAACCAAATCGTTCGAAGCGACGGCAAAGGTTTTGGACAGGTGTTCCTCGGCACTCTGGTCCATACCGCCGGCAATCTCACCATACATACGGGCAACGCGCGCCGGGGTCTCCAGCAGGCCCTCACGAGTTGGGTCCTCGCCTATGCCCTCAAGCAACAGCTTAATGGCGGCCTCGACTTTTTCCTGATCGACCATCTGGGCCTCACTTTTCCGATTTCACGTTCGCTCTATGGTACCACGCCCTCCGGCATCGACCACAAGCTACATAGTATGGGTCGAATAGACCGGATCATCACGCCAAAGTTCAACCGCATCACAAAGCGCAATGCCCTCGCGCTCAGCACGGGCGCGCGTAGCGTTCATATCGATCACGCGCTGGTTGCTCGAGCCCCTAAAGCGCAGCGTGATATCGTACAGGTCCTGAACAAACGGGCCGTCCACCAACATGTCGAGGCAGGCAAGGATGCGGTCCGTCACCTCGGTATGATGACGACCGCCCGGCATAAGCTCCTCGAGTACGTCGCCAGTAAAGCACCAAATAGTCTTCCCCGACCCCACTGGATAGGCCGCGCGAACACGCTCGACAAAATCAACGAGCCCCGCCTGATTCTCGGGCTCCATGGGCTCCCCGCCCAGAATCGTCAGGCCATCAATAAAGGGATGGTCGAGGCTCTCGATAATCTTGTCCTCGACGGTGCGATCAAACGGCTCGCCCGCAGCAAAGTCCCACGCGACAGAGTTAAAGCAGTTCTTGCACCCACGACGGCACCCACTCACAAACAGAGAAGTACGAACGCCTTCTCCATCAGCAATGTCGAAATACTTAATGTTCGCGTAGTTCATAGGTAACTCTCCCGGGAGGCCGGGACATATCATCCCGTCCTCAAACATTCTCGGCCTTCGGCCTGCGAAACTGCGGGCGGGACGATATGTCCCGGCCTCATGCAAAGGGTAACTCAATGAGCGAAGCAAACATCGAGTATAGGGTTCGAGGTCTAATAAAAACTGGGTTGCGGCTCAACCGCCATCGCAAGCAAAGCGTTGTTGCAAGTCAACTCATTTCCGCTAAGAACTTCGAGGAGCGAGCAGGCTGCGTGCTGCATCTCAGCTACATCAACTTGGCCGCCCCGTAGCGAGGCCCCGGACCTTTGCTCGATATGAGTTCCGCACGAACAGGAGGCGCCAGTGGCGCCTCCGTCGTGAGCCAGGACTGTCCGAAATATCGAGCAAAGGTCCGGGGCCTCGCTACGGGGCAGCCTGGGATGGTTATTAGAGATGCAGCACGCGGTCGCGGATCTCCTCGGTTCGACCCTGGTTCCAGAACTGGGTACCGATGTAGCCGCACGTACGACGAGCGACGTTCATCTTCTCCTGGTCTCGGTTGCCGCAGCTGGGGCACTCCCACACCAGCTTGCCATCGTCCTCAACAATCTTGATCTCGCCATCGTAGCCGCACACCTGGCAGTAGTCGCTCTTGGTGTTGAGCTCGGCGTACATGATGTTGTCGTAGATGTACTGCATCACGCGAATGACAGCCTTGAGGTTGTCCTGCATGTTGGGGACCTCAACGTAGGAGATAGCACCGCCCGGCGAAAGCTGCTGAAACATGCCCTCAAACTTAAGCTTGTCGAAAGCATCAATCTCCTCGGACACGTGGACGTGATAGCTGTTGGTAATGTAGCCCTTGTCCGTCACACCCGGAATAATGCCAAAACGACGCTGCAGGCACTTGGCGAACTTGTAGGTCGTCGACTCAAGCGGGGTGCCATACAGCGAGAAGTCGATATCGCTTTCGGCCTTCCACTCGGCGCACTTGTCGTTCATGCGCTGCATGACGGCCATGGCAAACGGCGTGCCCTCCTTCTCGGTGTGGCTGTGACCCGTCATATACTTGACGCATTCATACAGGCCGGCATACCCCAGGCTGATGGTGGAGTATCCGCCCACGAGCAGCTTATCGATCGTCTCGCCCTTCTTCAGACGCGCTAGGGCGCCGTACTGCCACAAAATCGGTGCAGCGTCAGAAAGCGTACCCATCAGGCGCTCATGACGGCACAGCAGGGCGCGGTGGCACAGCTCAAGGCGCTCGTCGAAGATCTTCCAGAACTTGTCCATGTCCTGATGCGAGCTCAGCGCGACATCGGGCAGGTTGATGGTCACAACACCCTGGTTAAAGCGGCCATAGTACTTAGGTTTGGTCGGGTCATAGTTCAGCGCGTTGGCGACATTGTTAAAGCCGTTGCCCGAGCGGTCGGGCGTCAGGAAACTACGACAACCCATGCAGGTGTAGCAATCGCCGTTGCCGGCGGTCTCGCCCTTCGACAGCTTGAGCTCGCGCATCTTCTTCTCGGAGATGTAGTCGGGCACCATGCGCTTGGCGGTGCACTTGGCAGCAAGCTGGGTCAGGTAGAAGTACGGGGAATTCTCGTGAACGTTATCGTCCTCGAGTACATAGATAAGCTTGGGGAATGCCGGGGTAATCCACACACCGGCTTCGTTCTTAACGCCCTCATAGCGTTGACGAAGCGTCTCCTCCACGATCATGGCAAGGTCGTGCTTCTCCTGGGGCGTACGGGCCTCATTGAGATACATAAAGACCGTCACGAACGGCGCCTGGCCATTGGTGGTCATAAGGGTCACGACCTGATACTGAATCGTCTGGACGCCGCGACGGATCTCATCGCGCAGGCGATCCTCAACGACCTCGCGCACCTTCTCGGCAGACGCCGAGACACAGAGCTCCTCAAGCTCGCGAGCGACCTCGCCGCGAATCTTTTGACGGCTCACCTCAACGAACGGGGCGAGATGGGTCAGCGAAATAGACTGGCCGCCGTACTGGGAGGAAGCAACCTGGGCGATGATCTGCGTCGCGATGTTGCAAGCGGTCGAGAAGCTATGCGGCTTCTCGATCAGCGTGCCCGAGATAACGGTGCCGTTCTGGAGCATATCCTCCAGGTTCACCAGGTCGCAGTTATGCATGTGCTGGGCAAAGTAGTCGGAATCGTGGAAGTGGATCAGGCCCTCGTTGTGGGCATCCACGATCTCCTGGGGCAGCAGCACGCGCTGAGTCAGGTCCTTGGAAATCTCGCCGGCCATGTAGTCGCGCTGAACGGAGTTGACGGTCGGGTTCTTGTTAGAGTTCTCCTGCTTGACCTCTTCGTTATTGCACTCGATCAACGACAGGATCTTGTCATCGGTCGTGTTCTTCTGGCGCTTCAGGCTCTGAACATAGCGATAGATGATGTAGTGGCGGGCGACCTCGTAGCAGTCGAGACGCATGATCTCGTCCTCGACCAAATCCTGGATCTCCTCGACCGAAACGGTGTGGCCCGCGTTCTCGCATGCCTCGGCGACGTTTTGCGCCGCATAAACCACCTGGCGGTCGGTTAGACGAGAGCTCTCCTCGACCTCCAAGTTTGCGGCGCGAATCGCATTGACGATCTTATCGATGTCAAAGACAACCTCGGTGCCGCTGCGCTTGATGATCTTCATCCTCTTGCCTCTTTCGCGTCGTAGTCTCATTGCGCTTCAGAGCCAAACGATGCCCGGCAGGGCTTGCCCCTGTCTTGCGGCGCCGTCGCGCAATCTGTGTTCTCGATAAACCATAGGTCCTCATGCGGACAATCCTCGCGGCCGATCAAGCGGCTCAAAGATCTATCCAAATGGGGCAAATAAGGTCCTCGTTCTCTGTCCGCCATCTATCATACGACAAAGAGGCATCTATATCCTGTATTCTTTTTTTAGTTCAAACACAACATATAGTGTTTCAGCAGGTCAAAGCAATTGGTCATTTTGCAGACGCATTAATTATGAGGGGTTCTTGGCAAGTCGGTAAAACGTTACCAACACGGCTACCTGCATGGCAGTTATAAAACCCCCTTAGTCAAGCCGCTGACAAATCCTACCAAAACCAAGCCGCTCACGCCAAAAGAATCCAAAAGATTATGCTTGACCAACATGTTGCGGTCGAATGCCGGCGGACGGAGCGACAGGACTGTAAACGCTCGGAAGACTACAGCCCCGGCGCCCCGTCCGCCGGCATTCGATAGGCGAGGATCTATTACTTCTCTTCGCGAACTATCGTGCGGCCGAGAGCCGCTGTAAAGGGATCGAGCAGCACGCCGGCGATAACCACAAAGGCCCATCCCTTTGTGACGAGGCCGGCCCAACGCGCGAAGAATGTACGGCCTTCAATCGTTCCGAATCCTCCTTGGAAGGCAATCTCGCCAAAACCGATCACCATAAAAAGGAGCGTGGCACCGATGACCGTACCGGCGATCTTGTGTGATGCACTCCCCTGCTCAAAACCAAAAAAGTCCAGGCACATACCAACCGTTTTGCCAAACAGCGGGAGTGCGCTCAGAACCTCGGCGATCACCGTGGCCACGATGAGTTGTCCCCAAAAGCCCGTGGGGCCCGTCAGATCCAAGCCAGGCGCCCCTTCAATGATGGGGAGAAACGCGCAGAGCAATAGCGGGTTAAAGAAGCCGTTGAGAATACCGATAACGCGCCTGACAGGTAACTTCATAGCCGTAAGCCTTTCAAAGTCATTGATAGAAAGAGGGCCGCCGGCATATGTCGGCGGCCCCGATAAAACATGATGTACGGCAAAGCAACTACTCGAGCGGCTACTCCGCCTCGCCGCCGGCTGCCATCTTCTCGGCCTCGGCAAGCTGGGCCGGGGTGAGCTTGCGATACTTAATGGCGCCAAAGACGACACAAGCCGCACAGACGATCATGCCGGCGATGAACTTCTGGTCAATCGTTGCACCAAACGGCGACGTCACGGCCTCAAACACAATGGGAGACAATGCCATGCCAAAGTTGATACCTGCCATGCCAATGGCGAGGTTAAACGCACGTCCCTCGGGGGCAGAGTTGCCGGCAGCAAAATTGCCCTCCAGCGGCACGTAGGTCTCCTTGCCCAGCGCAACGACAAAGCCCGCAACGCACAGCACCATAAAGGCGGGCGCAACCAGCGTCAGGCCCAGGCCAACGAGCGTCACGCCCCACGCGATCGGCATAGCCAGGTTCTTGAACTTGGCAAACAGCGGACCGACCAAAAGACCAGCCGCAATACCGGCAACGGTCATAACGGTAGAGGCAAGACCGGCCTCCACGGTACCGCCAAAGCCGCGACCTACAACAAGCAGCGAAACGTTGGAGCTGAAGAGCTGGAACGTAAGTACGAACACAAAGCTCATGAGCGTGATAATCGCGACCTCTTTAGGCATATTGGCAAACACGTTGACCTTGCGCTTGGGCTCAAGATGACCCTCAGGAAGGCAAACAGCCTCGATTACGATGAAAATGATCATGATGAAGTACGCCGCATAGCTGTGGAACCACTCGGCAGAACCCAAGATGCCGGAAACCATCGTCCAGATAATGCCGCCCAGTGCAACAAAAGTGGAGTAGATGCCCATGACAAACGAGCGCTGCTTTCCGCCAAAGTAATCCGCGATAAGAGCGTCCGTTGAATTCTGCACGGCGCCGAGACCAAGGCCCATGACAGCAGAAGCCGCTAAGACTTGGCCGAGCGAGTCGTGGAACACCAGCACCGAGGCGCCTGCCAGCATCACGATAATGTGACCGACGAGCGTCGTCTTCTTCTTGGACACGCGAGAGGCAAGCTGTGAAGAGACGAGCATGGCGGACAACGCCATCATCAACGGGATGATGCCGATAATCATCTGAACGGCAGCGATGTTCTCGTTGGGAAACGCGGCCGCAACAGAGGCCACGATGGGAACGGGCACGAGCATGCCCATGATGCACATGGCGGCTGCGTAAATGCCCACCAGGTACTTGATCTTGGTTTTATCCATGATCCATCCTTACACTTAAAGAAAAGGGTCGGAGCGGCCAGGCATCACCAGCGGCCGCCCCAAACACAGCACTATCAGTCGTTGAATCCGGTGAACACGGGCTCTCCGCTGTACACGAGCGCTTCCTCGACACCATCGAGCACGCGGCAGGCGCCAGACGCCATCGCCTCGAGCTCAAACTCGCCGGGATAAGCCGACACGGGGGCGATCCAAGAGCAGCATTCCTCAATCGAGGCAACGAGCTCCTTGCTGTGGACCATGCCGCCTCCGAGCAAGATGCCGTCGACGTCGCCCTTCAGCACACAGGCCATCTCGCCAATCCACTTGCAGATTTGGTAAACCATCGCATCCCAGGCGCGAGCCGCGGCCTCATCGCCCGCGGCGGCGCGCTCGCACACCTCGATGGCATCGGACGTACCCAAAAGGTCAACGAAGCCACCGGTCTTCATGCAATGGGCGCGGGCAACGTCGAGACCATGCTCCGCCGTATACTTCGCGACCTCGATTGCGGGGACCGAGCCACAGCGCGTCGGCGCCATGGGGCCCTCGCCGCCGACGATGTCGTTGCCGTCGACCATCTTGCCCTTAAGGTGAGCAGAAATCGAAATGCCACCGCCGATATGACAGACAATAAAGTTGCACTCGTCATATGCACGACCGAGCTTTGCCGCGTGGCGAATGGCAGTCTCTTTGAGATTAAGGGCGTGCAGGTGCACGTTTCGATACACGCCCTTAATGCCCGTCATACGTGCGAGGTCGCACAGCTCGTCGGTATCGGGAGGATTCACCACAAAAGAGGGCTTTCCCGTCTTTGAGGCGAACTCATGGGCAATCTGGGGGCCAAGCTGCGCCGGGTGCTGAATGCCGTTCGCACCGATGCGGGCATGCTCGAGCATGACCTCGTTGATGGCATACGTGCCGCCGGGCAACGAAAGCAAGCCGCCGCCGCGACCGACAAATGCATCAAAGTCCTCGAGCTTCAGGCCCGCCTCCCCCAGTGCTCCAAGAATCAGATCGCAGCGATACGGCATCTGAGCCGAAACCCCATCGAACTGGGCGAGGTCCTTCGCATCGTGCGCAACGTTCTTGCTGAGCTTGCACTCATCACCCTCAAAAACGCCCACTTTCGTGGAAGTGGAGCCCGGGTTGATTACCAGGATGCGCCAGGGAGTCTTTTTATCGGACATATCTTAAGCCTCCTTAAGCGCCTGGGCGCGCACGCAGCTCATCACCACGTTGCCGACGATCTCGTCGACGGGCGCAGAGCGCGAGCAATCGCACACGATCTTCTTGAAGCCCTGAAGCATGGGGCCGTAAGCATTGGCGCCGGTCAGGTTCTGGATGATCTTGACGCCGATATTGCCCACGTTGATATCGGGCCAGATGACCACGTTGGCCTGTCCCGCAACAGCGGACTCACGACGTACCTTCTTGGCCGCAACCTTGGGGTTAATCGCCGAATCAAACTGGAACTCGCCGTCGATGGCAAGGTCGGGACGGCGATCGTTGGCAATCTCGCGAGCGCGGCGTACTTTGTCGACGAGCTCGTTATCCATCGAGCCGTCAGTCGAATGCGAAAGCAGCGCGCAACGGATATCCCATCCGGTCAGCGAGCGCACCGTTTCGCTCGACGAAATCGCGATCGAGGCAAGTTCCTCGCTCGTAGGGTCGACGCAAACGGCGGAATCGCCAAAAGCCAAAAGGCCACCTTCGCCGCCGTTCCAGTTGGGAATGTCGGCGATACCGCACGAGCTCACGGTGTCCACCCCGTCGGCAAGGCCGACGATGGTCTGACCCGCCAGGATAATATCGCCCGTGGCGTTATCAATGCCGGCGAACATTACGTCGACATCGCCGAGCACCTGCAAAATCAGGGCGCGCTCAAGCGGACGCGTCATACGGCGCGCGGCGCCCTTGGGCTTAAACTTGCAATCCGGATGCGAAAGATAGCGCTCGCAGCAAGCGGTGTTCGCCTCCTCGTCGGTCACATCGACAATCTCGATGCCGTCAAGGGAGATGTCGCGCTCATCGGCAAGCTCCTTGAGCTTACCGCCGTCGCCGACCAGCACACATTCGGCAAGATGCTCGGCGGCGATCTTTGCGACCGCCTGCATCATGGTCTCGTTTTCGCCCTCGGGAAAAGCAACGCGCATAGGCTTGGCGGCAGCCTGCTCGCGCAGGGTCTGCATCAGGTCCATGGCAGCTACTCCATCTCTTCGGCAGTGCGCTCGATAAGCTCGCGGATGGTCTTCATGACCATGACCTCGCGAACGGGGACCTCGGCATCGAGCTCGTTCTCGATCATGGAGGTCAGGGCGATCATCTTCATCGAGCCCTTGCCCAGGGTCTCAAACGTCGTCTCGGGGGTCACATCGCCATCGTAGTTGTAAGCGGACTTGGCAAAATCGCAGATCTGCTGAGTGAGTTCTTCGTTCATGATGGTGCCTTTCTAAGATAAAAAGAGGGGTAGCCACGGCGGGCTGGAGACATGGGTCCCGCCGTGGCCTAAGAGAGGAAGCGAATTGTTATAGGGGTGAAAGCCTAGTGTGAAAGCCTAGTCGTCAAGCTCGAACGTGAGCTCTTTGTAGCCCGGTCGGTCGATGACCTTGGCATGGACGCCCACGGTCTCGCCCGCCATGAGCTTGGCGCGGATCTCGGGGGCCTTCTTCTTGGTAATGCCATAGATGACGTAGGTGTACTGAGAGCCTTCGTCGATATCGACGGCGCCGTAGGCGTACTTGCCATACTCCTTGAGGTAGGGCTTGTCGTTCTGCGGACCAGGCAGGGTAAAATCGATCAGATGGCCGTGACCGGAAACCTGGACCCAATCGGTCTTGTGGTAGCCGCAGGCATTGCAGGCAAGGTGGGGCGGAAACTCGACGGCTCCGCACTCGGGGCACTGACGTGCCCAATAGATGCCCTCTTCAAGACCCGTGTAGAACTTCTTGACCACGGGCTCCATATCTTTGAGTTGCATGAGAATACTCCTTATGGGAAATCGAAAACCGCGGTCGCTTAGGCGACGGTACGAAGAATCTGGCAGCGCACATTCTGAGAACCGCCAAAACCGCGCAGGAAGGCCGTCTCGGGAACCTTCTTCATCTGGGTGGCACCGGCGACGCCGCGCATCTGCTTGACGGCCTCGACGATATCGGCGATGCCGGATGCGCCATGAGCGTGACCGAAGTTGCAACGGCCACCGTGCGGGTTGATGGGCTTATCACCGTCAAAAGCGGTGCGGCCATCGATCGCGTACTTCCAAGCCTCGCCGCGCGGAATATAGCCGCACTCCTCAGCCGAGACAATCTCGGAAGCCAGGAAGAAGTCGTTGCACATAAACAGGTCAATCTCGTCGGAGCTCACGCCGGTAAGGTCATAGACCTGCTTGGCGGCAAGCTCGGTAGCCCAGTGCTCGTTGTGGAGCAGACCGGCCTCGACAGCAGAGGCGCCCGTACCCAGCACCTCGATAGGCGCATACGGCACGCCCATGGCCTTGGCCTTCTCCGTGGGCATCACGACAACAGCGGCGGCACCGTCGCACTTCTTCTCAAAGCCGGTAACGCGCAGGTACTGCGTAACGCGCGGGTTGTACATGCTCTTGAGATACTCGTCGGCGGTATCGAACCCAGCTGCCTTCGCATCCTCCTCGACCGTGGTCTCGTACCAGGCAAGGGGATTCAGGACGGCACCGCGGCGAAGGCTCTTGGTAAGGCCGTTCAGGGCGTCATCGATCTGATCGGCAGTAAGGTCGTACTGCATCGAATACTCGTTGATCCAGTTGTCGAACGACACGCCAAAGGCACCATCGAGTGGGCGACCATACGCGCGGTCATAGATCTTATCGAGCGAGGGAATCATGACGTCGAGCGTAAAGTCCTGGCGAATATGCGAGGGCATGTGCTCAACGGGAAGGGTCGAAGCCAAATCGCAGGCACCCGTAAGGACGACATCGTAGGCACCGGAGGCGACTGCCATCACGGCCTGCTCAAGGGCGACGTAGCCCGTGCAGCAAGCCTCGGAATGATGGACGGAACCCTTGGCGCGAACGCCAAACCAATCGGCAACCTGCATGTTGGGGGTAATGCAATCGCCAACAAGATACGGATTGGCGCTGCCGTGGTAGAAAAAGTCGATATCGCGGGGCTCAAGACCGGCATCGGCAATTGCCTCGAGGGCAGCATAGCCAAACGCCTCGCCCTCGCCAATGCCCTGGGTCTCGGGATGCTCCTCAAAATCCTTGAACGGGGTGCAGCCTACGCCTACAATCGAGACGCTGCGCATGTTCTTTCCGAGCGTAACCACTGAATATCACATCCTAATCATGTGAGGGTGTACGGAGTGATGGCGCAGTCCGGCCGCGAGCGAAGGTGAGAGAGCGCTCGCGGCTTTTCTGTGCCGTCACACGTTGAACTACTGCAGTGGTTCTTTTGAACGTAGCTTTAGTTTATGAGGGGCAAGACAGGACGTATGGGACAAAAAGGCCCTATGTGTCCCATCATTTGAGACCCATAGGGCAAAAGCGTTCCAAATAGCAGGTAAATGGTCTTATCAATAATGCAAGGATTCGGCAAATCATTATGACACCGCCATGAATCTAACCATTTACCCGTAAATAGCGACCGTTCATCCGAGCGTATTATCGAAATCAGGGATCCGCGGATGCCAATGGCGCGATGCATCGTCGACAAAGAGCGGTGCGTAGAACATGCGATTGAGCGCGGCGGCAACGGTTCGTGCCTCAAGGTCAGGCCGGACTTCGAGCCAATACTGGATGAGGTTATGGTGGCCCGCAAGCGCAAAAGCAAGATACAGATCGAGGTCCGTCTCATCCGAAAACGTCGACCGCAAACGATCGCGAAAATAGTCATGCATGAAGATCGTTGCCTTGTGTGCAAACACGGGATCACCGTTATCGCTGTTAAGCGCCAGGACTTTCGAGCGATTGGCCTTGAGGATTTCCATGCGCTTGATCATCGTGGGCGTGGGATCAAGCTGCGCATCACCAAAACGAGCCTCAAGGGCAACGTCGTTAATGTCTTGCATGTTCTGGAGCAGCTCATCTTCAAAGCGCTTGACCACATCATCGACAGAGCGGTAGCAACGATAGAAGGTTGATTTTGATGTATGGGCAAGACGGAGTACGTCGGTGACCTTAATCGATTGCACAGGCGTTGTCGCCATAAGTTCAAAGACGGCGCCTTCGATCCGCGAAGCAATATCGTTTTTAGCGTTCAGTGACATAGAAGGCCTCCCCTGTTGGCGATTGGCTACCATGCTACCCGAAAGGCATGCTCCTCAATGGCGATATGGGGCATAGAACGCGCTGCACAAGAGATGACACACTGGCCAAACACCACCGAGGAAGTAAACCATCCGCTCGGCAACCCGTCTTTGCGGGGATCGATTGAAAAGCCGGACCCCTCCGCCTTCAGGACGGCTTCGATACGCGTCCAAACCCGACACAGCCGAAAGGCGCGTTCCTGCGAATCTGCCGCAGCGTCAATCCACGCCCGTTCCCTTGAGCTCGCCATACGCTCAACCGCAATAGGTACAATCTCATCGACCGCCTCGATATCCACGCCAATAGGTCCTCCGACCGACCGAGCAACATCGGAAACAGCGAGGACGGCCACGCTTCCGCCATGTGAAATGGAAATAGAGGGGGCCTCCCCATCCGCAAGCTCGATCTTGCCGAAAGCAGAACGCGCAAGCTGGGTGTCGTCGAAGACACCCAGGGCGTCGCGAAGCAGCAGACCCACGCCCGCAGCTTCCCTCCGAGACGCAATGGGGAGATCTCCATTGGAGGCACGCGAGGCATAACGTCCCGCGATTGATGCCATATCAACGGTCTCGCCGGGATCGATCGCAGAAACGTCAACGAGATGCACGGTTATGTTCAAAATGGTCAACCCCCACTCGATTGAGATGACAAGGCTAAACTGACGTTCAGAACCGCTCTTTCATGAAGCGAGGTACCTTTTGCCGGCGATTTGGCGACCAAAACAAAACAGCTCAGAGGCTAAGCCTCTGAGCTGCGAACATTTGGTGGGCGTTAGAAGATTTGAACTTCTGACCTCTTCCGTGTCAGGGAAGCGCTCTCCCCCTGAGCTAAACGCCCAAATGGAGCGGACAACGGGGCTCGAACCCGCGACCCCAACCTTGGCAAGGTTGTGCTCTACCAACTGAGCCATGTCCGCCTGCGAGGATTTAATATACGGGATAATCCACCCAAATGCAAGAACTTTTTTTGAAAAGTTTTGCGACGCCCTCGCGAACCTCGCGAAGACATCAGCCACCACGGAAAGCGCAGGCAAACGCAAACTCGCCGCAAGAGGCCCCTACAACTCAGCGAGCATGATCCAGGCAGAACTGTCCTGCGCGAGCCTGCCGTCTGCAAGCGGTGATGAGGTGAGCAGGACCCTGCCCGCCGGCAGCTCCACGGGTGCTGCACCGAAGTTCGTCACACACGCCCAGCCGTTGTCGCGGCGATAGGCGATGACGCCGCCCTCAGCGCCCTCGGCACCATCCGCAAGGCCGGTGCGCCCGTCAAGATCGAGCCACGCGAGATCGTTGGCGCACCCGCGCAGCTTGCGCCGCAGCCAGAGGGCGTCACGATAGAGCGCAAGCATCGATGTCGGGTCCGCTTCTTCCCTATCGGCAGCGTAATCGGAAAACCATGCAGGCTGCGGCAGATGGGGCGCCGCATCGGCGTCCGCCGGTGAAAACCCAAACGATCCGCCCTGCGCGGGATCGTCCGCCGCCACCCACGGCAGGGGCACACGGCAGCCGTCGCGCCCCTTCTCGCGCTTCGGTCCGTGCGTATTGGTCGCAGTAGGATCTTCGAGTGCAGCCCACGGAATGTCAGCCACCTCAAAAAGGCCGAGCTCCTCACCCTGATACACGTATGCCGAGCCCGGAAGCGCCAGCTCGAGCAAAAGGGCCGCCCGCGCGCGGCGCTCGCCGAGTTCACGGTCCTCGTCATAAGACGACCCGTCGCGTAAGAGCCAGTCGAGCGCAATCTGATGGTAGCGCGTCGCCTTGATTTGCGGCAGGGCATAGCGTGTCGCCACGCGCGGCACGTCGTGGTTGGAGAGTACCCAGGTCGAGGCGGAATCGGATTCGATGGCCGCCTTCAAGCCCTTCTCGATTGCAGCGTGCATGTCATCATAGGTCCAAGTGGCCTTGGCGAACTCAAAGTTGAATGTCTGGCCAAGCTCGCTGGGGCGTGCGTAGAGATACTGGCGCTCGGGCAGAACCCACGCCTCGGCAACGGCGCTGCGCGGCGGATCATAACGGTCGAACACGCGGCGCCACTCGCGATAGATCTCATGGACCTCGTTGCGGTCCCACAGCGGATGGGTGCCGTCGTCAACCATGTCATCGCCCTCGGCGAGATGCCACCGGTCGAGGTCATCGCGGTCGAGATCCTTGGCGAGACCGTGCGCCACATCAATGCGAAAGCCATCGACGCCACGATCGCTCCAAAACGCCAGGACGTCGCAAAAGAACGCGTGAACCTCGGGACATGACCAGTCAAAGTCCGGTTGCTCGGGCGTAAACATGTGCAGATACCACTGGCCGTCCGCGACGCGCGTCCAGGCGGGGCCGCCAAAGTTGGCATTCCAATTGGTGGGAGGCAGCTCGCCATGCTCGCCGCGACCATCGCGGAAGATATAACGGGCGCGCTCGGGCGATCCGGGGCCGGCGGCAAGAGCGGCTTTGAACCAAGGGTGCTGGTTGGATGAATGGTTAGGCACGATGTCGACGATGACCTTGATGCCGTGCGCATGAGCCGCGGCGATCATGTCATCGAAGTCGTCAAGCGAGCCGAGACGTGGGTCGACATCGCAGTAGTCCGCCACATCATAGCCGCCATCGACAAGAGGCGATGGGTAAAACGGGCTCAGCCAGATGGCCTCGATACCCAGCTGCTCAAGATAGTCCATCTGCTGGGTAATGCCCGCGATATCGCCCAGACCCGAACCAGTCGAATCCTTAAACGAGCGCGGGTAGATCTGATAGATCGCGGCGTCGGACATCCATGAGCGCGAAGAAGACTTTTCTGTAGCCATGGGGCGTATCTCCCTTGCAACGAGGTTATGCGAGATGCCCACGATGATACGCCCAAAGCGGACATTCGCGGCAAACGTCACAGCCACGCCCCAAACGCTCGCTCCCTCACGGGCTCGAGCCTCCTGGGGCGAATCAATCGATTAGTGAAAAGAACGGAAGACCCACTTCCCCGGCCACGACAGACACTATGACCCAATCCAGGGGCACGGAAACGACAGGAGCCCCCGCTCGTGACCGCGGGTCGGGGCTGCGACAATGTTGTTGAAGTGCCAGAGGCGCAGCCGCGCCGCAACGAGGTTGGG